>JAQIBH010000071.1 GCA_027859205.1 Bacteroidales bacterium
AGTAAATCTTTATAAACAAAGGCTTTAGATATTTTAAAATAGATTCGTTTTGTTGTTTTTTTGATTGTGCCACCAGCTTTTAAAAGGTATAACCTAATGTTATCTATTTGCCATTTATGTGCTTTCTTAAATCTTGTTTTTCTTCACAGTTCATAATAAGCTAAAAAAGTTAAAGTGGGTTGCAAATTCTGAATGATTTGCAATCCACTTTTTATTATATACTTTTTGTTTTGTATGTTATTCTGTTGGTCTTCCTGCTGCAATATTTTTACTTCTCTCGGTTGATTGTAATGCAAGGTAATTACCCCTAAATTTCTTAATATTTTCCATTTCTGCAGCCATAATTAGCATTTCTACATCATGAATCATAACTTCTTCAGATGCTTTCATTTCCACTTCAGCTTTTAAAATTAAAATTCAATCCTTTTGCAATGTTTAAGGCTAAGTCATTATCTACTTTGTAGTATAATGATAATTGTCGTTGGATGATCTCGTCTTTTTTAGATCCTGCAATTCCACTCATTGCACCCACAATATTTGAAATTGTATTATCTCTTTGTTCGACGGTCATAACCTTTCTATATAAATCACCTGGTTGTGTAAAGTGGTCATCATCATTTTCATTTCTGTCGTATGTGTCTGCAATATTACTATACATTACCAGTGGTGACTCTTTATAAGATTTATCTGCTTCAATATTATCAAAACTGTTTGGGAAATAATTAGGGTTATCTTCACCATTTCCGTTAATATTCATCATTCCGTCACGTTGATGATGGTGCATAGGACTAATAGGACGATTCACAGGAATTTGTTCATAATTTGCTCCTAATCTGTATCTATGAGCATCGGGGTAGGCAAAAATTCTTCCTTGTAATAATTTATCAGGCGACAAACCAATTCCATCAACTACATGAGATGGTGCAAATGCAGCCTGCTCAACATCAGCATGATAATTTACAGGAATTTCATTTAATTCCATTATACCTGCATCTATCAATGGAAAATCTTTATGAGACCAAACTTTCGTAACATCAAAAGGATTCCATCGGAATTTTTTAGCATCTTCTTCGGTCATAACTTGAATTTTCAATGCCCACTTTGGAAATTCTCCTTTATCAATTGCTTTAACAAAATCTCGTTGAGCATAATCAGGGTCAGTTGCTTTTAATTCTTCTGCCTGGGATGCATTAAAAGTTTTGTTACCTTGCATTGTTTTGAAGTGAAATTTAACCCAAACCATTTCATTTGCTGAATTAATCATGGAAAAGGTATGACTTCCGTAACCATTCATGAAACGATAACCGTTAGGAGTTCCTCTATCGCTAAATAATATCATAACCTGATGTAAACTTTCAGGGTTTAAGCTCCAATAATCCCACATCATTGTAGGACTTTTTAAATTAGTTTTCGGGTCACGTTTTTGTGTATGCACAAAATCAGGAAATTTCTTAGGGTCTTTAATGAAAAAGACTGGTGTATTATTACCAACCAAATCCCAATTTCCGTCTTCGGTGTAAAATTTTACTGCAAATCCTCGAGGGTCTCTTTCTGTATCTGCACTACCTTTTTCCCCACCAACTGTAGAAAATCGAACAAAAACACGACACTCATTACCAATCTTGCTAAATATCTTAGCTTTGGTATATTTCGTTAATTCATTTGTAACTTTAAATGTTCCGAATGCACCTGTACCTTTTGCGTGCACTACACGTTCAGGTAGGCGTTCTCGATTAAAGTGAGCTAGTTTTTCGTGCAAGTAGTAATCTTGCAATAATATTGGTCCTTTTGAACCTGCGGTCATGCTGTCCTCGTTTTCGAAGTATGGTCGACCCGAAGCGGTTGTTAATTTTTCTTTTTTGCTCATGATGGGAAATTTGGATTAGATTGAGTAACAATAAATAAGCAATAAATTTACAATATTTTAAACCTAATTGCAAACATATTAGTAAACTAGCACTTCAGTCAGAGCCATACTAAATATATTGTAAAGCAATTCTATTTTGCCTTTCAGTCAAAAAGGTTTTCCCTTCTTTTAAATAATATTTTTAGTTTTTCATTGTAAACTTTTATCAACTTGAAAAGTCTGTTTTTTGAGGGCGCAATTTGTAACATTGCTTCAACAGATAATGCGGGGGGGGGTGGTGGTGGTTTGCAAGCTTTTTACTACATTTAAACTTTATTAACGGTGGATAATGAAACGTAGCGAAAACTCGCACTACTGTTAAGCAAAGACCGTTAACTTTCATTTTATTGTAAACATATACATTGACTTTCTTGAATCAATTGTCAACTTATAAGTTTACTTTATTCTTGTGTTTGTCAACTATTACATTTACTTTTGTGTCTAAACGAGATAAAATACTTTTAAAATGCGTAATCAAAAAAAATTACTAGTAGAGCAATTAGACCGCAAATTAAAACCATTTCTAAGCTCTGAAATAGTTATTATTCCAGATAATGGTTGGATTAATACTGTTAGGATTACAATAAATATGACCCTTGAACAATTAGGGAAAAAACTTAATATGACAAAACAAGGGGTCAAAAGAATAGAAGAAAGTGAAGCTGCCGGCACTATAACAATAAAATCTTTGAAAGAAGTTGGCAATGCATTAGAAATGAAATTCGTTTATGGTTTTGTTCCTGTTGATGGATCAATTGATTCTCTTCTTGATCGAAAATCAAGAATCCTTGCTGAGAAGATTATATTACGAACGAATCATAACATGATGCTTGAAGATCAAGCAATAGAAAAAGGAAAGCTTAAAATCGCCATTGATGACCTTTCAAAAGAAATTAAATTTGAATTGAAAAAAACAATATGGGACTAGATTTTAAATATATTGAGGGGCAAACACCGCTAAGTGAAGAAGAGAAAGAGGGTTTATTGATAAAATCAATTACAACTAGAGGAGAATTAGACGAACTTGAGCAACTGAATATTGAGAAAGCAGTAGAATGGACTTTGAAAAATAAACTTTCTAAAGAAAGAATCCTATCTGAAGAATTTATCAAATTGGTCCATAAGAAAATGTTAGGAGACGTATGGGAATGGGCTGGGAAATTTAGAAAATCTGAGAAAAACATTGGGGTCACCTGGATCCGTATTGGTGTGGAATTAAGGATGCTCCTTGATGATACAAAATACTGGATTGATAATGATACATATCAACCTGATAAAATTGCTATTAGATTCAAACATAGACTTGTAAATATTCATTGTTTTCCAAATGGTAACGGCAGACACTCTAGGCTTATGGCTGATATTATAATTGAATCTGTATTTGGGATGTATGTATTTACTTGGAATAATTCCAATCTTGTAAAACCAGGTAATGCTCGAAAAGAATACATTGACTCAATCAGACAAGCCGATAGTGATTCGATTGAACCGCTACTTGAATTTGCTAGGAAATGAAAAAAACGAAAGCTAACAATGCTTATACTATAACTTTCTCATGCAACGTACGCTTCTTTTTGCATTTGAACCTGTGTCATATGTTTTACCTTCTTCAAAGTTTTTCTCATAAATATAATTAGTCGATCCTGATTTTTTTGGAGTAGAAGACCAGTACCAAGCTCCATTCATATGAAGAGCAATTTTATTATTATATAATATATCAAGTTCTTCTATTGAAGGCAGATACCAATCATTATTTCCAAATGCTGATAAGTTATTGCACCCCTCAACTGCTTCTCGCCATTTAAATTCTCCACCTAAATCGTTAGGCATTACTTGATGTTCATTCCCCCAAATACTTATATTCATGAGCCCATTTTCATCAGTAAAATTATTCGTTCCATTGCTATGAATACATCTAACAAATGCTTTTGCTTTTGCAGCCGCAGGAGCTAATTTGTCAGCATCAAATGCTTGACGGTAATATTTATCACCTTTTTCATTAGTAGATGACCAGTACCAATAAGATTGCATGCCTCTTATATTAATCTTTTTAGAATACATTTTTGAGATTTCTAATTTAGTTGGTAATCTCCAATCTTCAAGTCCATACGCATTGCTTTCTAAACAAGCATTATTTGCTTCATTCCACGTAGTTTTTGCTTGAGTAATATCGTTTGGCATAATAATTATATTTAAACCTTGGATATTCATTTCTATTAAATCATTGGAATTATCCTGAAGGTCAATTGGCTTAGAATGAGTCCTATTTCTAGTCGAACTTGTGCCAGTTGGAGCTTCTTGCAGTAACATTGCCCTTGATACGGTTGAAACTACTGTAAATAAATCATCTAATCCAGATTGAGTAATTCCTGTGTTTTGTCTTTCTATTTTAGCGGACATAACATCTACCATTTTACAGGATATGTAATAATTTCCACCAACTGATGAAATAGATGCATAACATACATAATTAGCTCCCATTTTCTTTCCTAATTCTCCAATTTGGCCATCATCTACATGTCCTGTCATTTGAAATTGACTTTCGGCCATAACCTTATTAATTAATTCACGCTCCAAAACAGTAAATCCAAGAGTATTTACAACTGCATTACTAAGCTCTTCACGAATAATAATTTTTAGGTTGTCAGAAACTTCTCCAACGGGATCAAATACAGCAACCTTTTTATCTACCTGGCCATTAGCCAAACCGACTGCTATAAAAAGACTTATGATTAATAGGTTAATTTTGTTCATGATTTTTATTTTTTAATTATTTATCCAAGGTAATATTTTTTCAGAAATAGAGTCACTTATTTCAGTATATGCTTTTTTTGCTGCGGCATTATATGATTTGCTATGAGCTCCTTTTTGTGAAATTTCATTCTGATAAACGTGCTTATCAGATGGCGCTTTAAAAAGCAGCACTTCTGCATCAACATAACTAAAATATACATCATTTGAGTAGTTATATTCCCGTGATATTGCAGTAATTATTAGTTTCCAATCTGCCTGTTCCTCAATACTTGTAAAGCTACAATCATTTTCAGCCAAAATTGCTTTTAAGCCGTTTTCTAAAACTGTAGTTTTTTCACCAAATATTCCTTCATTAGAATTAAAATATACAATTATTCCCTGAGCTAATCTGGCATCTGCTTGCACAATCTCGTTATAAAGCTTCATTGTTTTTTGCATTTTCAAGTCATCTTCTGAAATATCTTTGTTTACAGCACTCAATATTCCTTGTGCTTTTGTGATTTCATCAAAAAATGGAAGTGTTTTATTAAAAACAGTTTTAGCTTTGACCTTTTCTCTTTTCTGTTCAAGTTCAGTTGCAGTGCTAATTAGTCCTTCAATCTGTTGCACTTGCATGTTTAAGTTTGCCTTATAGTATCCAATAATTTCGAATTTATTCGCAAATGCAAATCCATATACTATATTATCTTTTTCAAAACTTTCTACCTTTATTCCATTTAATTCTAGATCAGTTGATATTTTGGTTTTAGACTGAAAACTTTCATTAATAGATTCTGAATCACCTTCTAATATACTTTCTTTATAATAATCATTAACACTTTGTACCGAAGCTAATATACTTTCTGATAATTCAGTCCGAGCCATGTCTTTTAGTCGTTCAATAGCTTCCGATAAAGTCTCTTTTCTATTTTTCCCATCTTGAGCAAAACCTGTAATATACACGCTTGAGGGATATTGTTCTGTTCTCCATGATTGTATCAACCAAGCTGGTTCGTTCTGTGCTTTTATTATATTTAATGAGCTTAAAAACAATATTAATAAAAATGCATATTTTATTTTTTTATTAAAGATTCTGATTTTCATATGATAAGTAATTTATACAATCGAAATATACAATTTTTATACCAAAAAATTGACATCTTCTTTTTTTCAAAATTAATTAAAACTTACTATTTAGTTGGTAAATAATGATTTTTCAGATACTTACTAGCGAAAATACTGTTAATTTGTAATTTGTGCTACTAAAAGAAGTTTAAATTAAATATATATATAAGATTTATTTATTAGCTAGTAAAGTCCCGGAAACAATAGCATGCAAACTAACGAAGATATAAAATCTAAATGTAATTTAGAACAATTATAATTATTTAAGGTATTGCAGTAGTTTAGTTAGTTTGGTTTCAACATATATCATAAATTGTATTATAAAAGAAAGAACTACCTTTGCCCAAATTTAAAAATCAATAATTTACTACGCAAGAACATAAGTCCGAGAATATCGTTTGTAAACTTGACAAAGAAAAAAGTATTTAACATTTCAATTTAAAATCAAATATGCAATTTCAATCATTAAATATTATTGAACCTATTTTAAAAGCAATAGATGAAGAAGGTTATACAATTCCAACACCTATACAGGAGGAATCTATTCCTATTATTTTGAGAGGTAACGACCTACTTGGCTGTGCACAAACCGGAACAGGAAAAACGGCTGCATTTGCAATTCCAATATTGCAATTATTAAGTAGAGATAGAACATATGTTAAGAAAAGAAAAATAAGAAGTTTAATTGTTACCCCAACACGAGAATTAGCTATTCAAATAGGTGAAAGTTTTAAAGCTTACGGAAGACATACTGGAATAAACTGTACGGTAATTTTTGGTGGTGTAAATCAAAATAAACAAACATCTTCATTGCAAGGCGGAGTTGATGTTGTGGTTGCAACCCCGGGTCGTTTATTAGATCTAATGAATCAAGGATTTATAAGTTTGCGGGATATAGAAATATTTGTATTAGATGAGGCCGATCGAATGTTAGACATGGGTTTTATTCGTGATGTAAAAAAAATGCTGGCTGTTTTACCGAAAAAGAGACAGTCGCTTTTCTTTTCTGCAACCATGCCGCCGGAGATTATTAAACTCGCAAGTACTATATTATATCATCCTAATGAAGTATCGGTAACGCCAGTGTCTTCAACTGTTGATATAATTAAGCAATCTGTTTATTTTACTGATAAAGGGAAAAAAAATGCTTTGCTGGTTGATATTTTAAAAGATAAGAGTATTAAAACGGCTTTGGTGTTCACGCGCACTAAGTATGGTGCCGATAAGGTTGCCAGAGTTATTTCGAAGCAAAATATTAAAGCTGAGGCAATACATGGCGACAAATCACAAAATGCAAGACAACGTGCATTAAATAATTTTAAAGCACAAACAATTCGTGTGCTTGTTGCAACTGATATTGCAGCACGAGGCATTGATGTAGATGATCTAGGATGTGTTATAAATTATGAAATACCGAATATTCCCGAAACATATGTTCATCGTATTGGAAGAACAGGAAGAGCGGGAGCAGAAGGAACTGCAATTTCGTTTTGTGATGCAACCGAGAAAGCATATTTGAAAGATATAGAGAAATTGATTTCTAAATCTATTCCTGTAATTGATGATCATCCTTTTCCTTTGATGGATCATAATCCGGAGCCAAAACCAAAGCAACAACAAGGAAGAGGGAAGCAAGGTCATGCAAGACCAAAGCCATCCGGGAATAATAAACAGAAAAAGTGGTATGGAAAACCTAAAACTACACGGTAGTTTTATTTAACTTGTATTTATGAAAGATATCTTTCTAATTACTCCGCCTTTTACACAATTAAATACCCCTTATCCGGCAAGCGTTTATTTAAAAGGTTTTCTGAATACAAAAAATATTAGCTCTTTTCAAATGGATTTGGGAATTGAAGTTATTTTGGAACTTTTTTCAAAGATAGGACTTCAGAATTTATTCGATTTTGCTTTCCAAAACAACAAGATAATATCAGAAAATTCTCAAAGAATATTTGCTTTAAAAGACAATTATGTCCAAACGATCGATGTGGTAATAGTTTTCTTACAAGGAAAGAATAAAACATTGGCTCAGAAAATTTGTACTGATACTTTTCTTCCACGAGCATCACGATTTGCACAGCTTGATGATATGAATTGGGCTCTTGAAACAATTAGTTTTCAAGATCAGGCAAAACATATTGCTACTTTATATCTTGAAGATTTATCGGATTTTATTGTAGAATGTATCGACGAAGATTTTGGTTTTAGCCGTTATGCTGAAAGATTAGGGCGTAGTGCCAATACTTTTGATCAATTATACGCTCGTCTGCAAAATAAACGAACTTATATTGATCTGGTAAGCTTAAAAATTTTAGATGATAAAATAAAAGGGATTCAACCTAAAATGGTTGGTATTTCTGTGCCTTTTCCTGGTAATTTATACAGCGCTTTTAGATGTGCCCAGTGGATTAAGGAAACCTATCCCGAAATAAAAGTTGTTATGGGCGGGGGTTTCCCAACAACGGAATTGAGATCAGTTTCTGATCCCAGAGTCTTTGATTATTTCGATTATATTGTACTTGACGATGGGGAATTGCCAATAGAATTGTTGCTATTGAATGTTTTAGATAAAAGCCAAGATTCATTAAAAAGAACTTTTTTACGCAAAAACGGAGAGGTCGTTTATAATAATTCTTCCTTAAGAAATGACTATAAACAGGTTGAATTAGGCTGCCCTGATTATTCTGATTTATTGCTTGATAAGTATATTTCGGTTATAGAAATTGTTAACCCTATGCATAGTCTTTGGAGCGATGGTCGATGGAATAAACTCACTTTGGCACATGGTTGTTATTGGGCTAAGTGTACTTTTTGTGATGTTTCTCTAGATTATATTAAAGTTTATGAACTAGTTGCCGTAAAACAATTAGTTGACAGAATAGAACAATTAATTGAGCAAACAGGTGAACATGGATTTCATATTGTTGATGAAGCTGCACCACCTGTACTAATGAAAGCTCTTGCTGTTGAAATCATTAAAAGGAAATTAGAAATTACATGGTGGACCAATATTCGATTTGAAAAAAACTTTACAAAGGATCTTTGTTATTTATTAAAAGAATCTGGTTGTATTGCAGTTTCTGGTGGATTAGAGGTTGCTTCTGATCGATTGTTGACATTAATAAATAAAGGAGTTACCGTAGAACAAGTTGCCAAAGTGACCAATACCCTCACTGAATCCGGTATAATGGTGCATGCTTATTTAATGTATGGATTTCCAACTCAAACGGTGCAAGAAACAGTTGACAGCCTCGAAATGGTTCGTCAAATGTTCGAGCTCGGTATTTTGCAATCTGGATTTTGGCATCAATTTGCTCTTACTGCTCATAGTCCAGTTGGCTTAGATCCCGGGAAATATGGTATTATACCAGAATTAAAGGACATTTCATTTGCTAATAACGATATTCAATTTAAAGATAAAACAGGAATTGATCATGATAAATTCAGTTATGGATTAAAGAAATCATTATACAATTTTATGCACGGTGTAGGCTTTGAAATTCCAGTTCATAAATGGTTTGACAAGAAGGAATTAGGCTTTAAAATTCCTAAAACAAAGATTCTAAAATATTTTATTGAAAGATGTATTGATGATGAGTGAAGTTTTATGTAAATTCCAACCTTTGTATTCCTTGTGATAAGAAGTTTCAATTTACTGCTTAGCATATTCAATAGAAATATTACATTTGCAAAAAATATATTACAATGAGTACTTTCGAAGATTTCAATCTCCCAAAACAATTAAATAATGCAGTTAATGAACTGGGATTTGATAAGCCAACACCAATTCAGGAAAAAGCGTATTCGGTAATTCTTTCAGGTAAAGATATGGTAGGAATAGCACAAACAGGTACAGGAAAAACACTTGCATATTTAATACCTATTTTGCGTGATTTAAAGTTTGCAGATCAAATCAATCCTAGAATTTTAATATTGGTTCCTACTCGAGAACTAGTTTTACAAATGGTTGAGAATATCGAAAGTCTTACCAAATACATGAATATTCGTGCTCTTGGAGTGTATGGAGGCACAAATATAAATACCCAAAAGAAAGCCGTAGCACAAGGAACCGATATTTTGGTTGCAACACCAGGTCGATTATATGATTTGGCGGTTACAGGTGTCTTGCAATTAAAGGGTATAAAAAAATTAGTGATCGATGAGGTTGACGTAATGTTGGATCTTGGATTTCGGCCTCAAATAACAAATATTTTTGATTTGTTAAAAGAACGCAGGCAAAACATTATGTTTTCTGCAACAATGACAGAAGAAGTTGATGTACTTATTGATGATTTCTTTACTATTCCTGCAAAAATTTCAATTGCTGTGAGTGGAACTCCTTTGGAAAATATTGAACAAAAATCGTATCAGGTTAAAAACTTTTATACGAAAATTAACTTGTTAAGTCATTTATTGACAGATAGAGATGAGTTTAGTAAAGTTTTAGTATTTATTTCAACTAAAAAAAATGCAGATAAGCTATTCGAAGATTTAGAAGAAGATTATGGACACGAAGCTTGCATTATACATTCAAATAAATCACAGAATTATCGGATAAGATCAATAAATCAATTTGATAAGGGAACAAACCGAATATTAATTGCAACAGATGTTATGGCTCGTGGATTAGATTTGGAGAAAATTACTCATGTAATTAATTTCGATACACCTGGTTACCCGGAAAATTATATGCACCGAATAGGAAGAACAGGTAGAGCCGAACAAAAGGGAAAAACAATCTTGTTTTTTACAGAAAAGGAAGCTGAGTCAAAATCTGCGATTGAAAGATTAATGTCCTTAGAAATTCCTGTATTAGAATTCCCAGAAGATGTTCAGAGATCAAGTGAATTATTGCCCGAAGAACGTCCAGTAATCGGGGATGTTAAAAATTCTCATCGTAATGTAAAAGTGGAAGATCGAGGCCCTGCTTTTCACGAAAAAAAATTAGAAAATACAAAAACAAATCAAGGAGGATCTTACCTTAGAAAAGCCAAAAAATATAAAAAACCTCAAAAAAGAGGAGACAAGAGACAAAATTTAAAAAGTAAAAAAAGATAGGCTAAGTCCTTTAAATTCAAGGTGAATTAATTTGAATAAATATAGTTGATTGAGAAATTTACATCCTATATTTTAGGACTTTATTTAGAAGGGTTTTTCTTTATGAAACATTAGAATATTTTTAATATAATTCTTTTTTTAAAAATCCAATTGAATTTTTACTTAATAGCAGGAATGGAAAAAGAAAAAACACTTCCTTTTCCCAGTTCACTGTTAACCCATATTTCCCCTTCGCATTTCATAATAAAATCTTTACATAAAAGAAGTCCTAAACCAGATCCTGTTTCATTTGAAGTGCCAGATGTAGATTTGGTTTCATCTATTTTAAATAAATTTTTTAAATCATCTTCATCGATTCCAATGCCCGTATCTGAGATTTCGACTACAATATTATTTTCCGAAGTAAAACAATTGGCCTGTATTTCTCCCCCAGGATATACAAATTTAATGGCATTAGATATTAAATTACGAATTACTACATCAAGCATGTTTTTATCAGCAAAAACCGAACAGTTTTTCTGCATTGAATTAGATATGCTTATATCTTTATTTTTACCAATTTCTTGAAACAATTCTATATTCTTTTTCAATAATGTTTCTATTTCAAATTTTTCAGGCTTATATTCTATTACTCCTGATTGACTGCGTGTCCATTCAAGTAGGTTGTTTAGTAAATTATATGTTTTTTCAGATGTAATCCGAATAGTTTTTATATATTCTCGTTTTTTATCATCTGATAATTCATTGATTTTGCTGTCTAATAAATTCGCAAATCCTACTATTGTACTAAAAGGATTTTTAAGATCATGAGCAAGAATTGATAAAAATTTATCTTTTGTGATATTTATATTTTTAAGATCCTTGTTTTTAATCTCAAGTTCGGTTGTTTGTTTTTCAATTAGCACACTATTTGCTTCTAATTCTCTTATTGTCCTATTTAATAAGCCAACAAAATAATACATTGTAATTCCATAGGTTCCAACAGCTACAAGAATTAATGTGATGCTGTTTTTTAAAAAAACATTTTTCGTAATTAACGTAATCCCTATAATTGACAAGAGGTATAAAAGGGAAATTATAATAGCATGCTTTTTATGCAATGCAAGAGCTGCAAGAGATAAAAATAACATTACAAATAATGAGTCTCTCAAGAAAATATTAAGTCTTAATTCATCGAAATTATTTAAATAAGTACCAACGATTATGTTCGCAATAATTGTATATATAATCAGTAAATAACTAATCTTAAGATTCTTCTTTTTATATACGTATAGTATAATGGCAAATAAAGAGATCGTAAGAGATATTAAATTGTTATAAAGTAAAATATTCGCATCTTTTGAAAAGATAAAAATTTCAAGCACATAACCCGTACAAGTACTTATAGCAGAAATAAAAAAAAGAGTAACAATTCCTTTATGTAAATTATTTTTAATATTTGTAATTTTATCCATTCATATAGGATTACACTTCGAAATTTAACGGTTTTTATTAAAAAACACACAACCTATAACAAATATAGTAAATTTCTCAAATTAGATATTTAGTCTGCTGTTTTTTTTATTATAAGAGTTAAACGTTTTTTGCGTTAAATTGTTTTTTAAAATACTATGCAGAATAACACCTAGCAATATAAGTGAAGCACCTATCATCTCTTTTATATTTAGAATTTCATTTATTATAAAATAGCTGAATATTATAGCAAAAACAGGTTCAAGAGAAAATATGATAACAACTTTGAGCGATGATACATATTTTTGAACCCATACTGTGATAAAATAGCAGAATAAAGTTCCAATTAAACCAAGATAAAGTAAAGATAAGCTGTTCTTTAAACTTAAATGAATATCAGAAGAATCAGTAATAAGCCAAGCTAACAGACTAACGATGGATGCTGCAAAAAACTGATAAGTAATTAAAGCTAAAGTTTCTGTTTCTTTTACATATCGGCCAGCTAATATCACATGTATAGCATAGGTTATAGCTGTAATAATGGTAATTATATCGCCTATATTAACATTAGTCTCAAAATCATAAGTAAGCAAAAATAATCCAACTAACACAATACTAACCGAGACTAAATCAATTTTTAAAAGTTTGGTTTTATAAAAGAAAAACAGAATAATAGGTACAATTACAACAGCTGAACTGGTAATAAATGCACTATGTCCGGTGCTTGTATATTTTAGGCCTATGGTTTGCGAAGCGTAGCTTAGTGCAAGCAAAACGCCCAAAACAGATCCATACCCTAATGCTTTTTTATTTATTAACTGTTTTTTGTCTTTTATAAATTGAAAAATGAACATAGCTATAAAAGCTTGTGCTGATCGTGTAAATACAATGAAATATTCGTTAACTGTGGCAACGGTATCTTTAACAATAAAAAAAGTTGATCCCCATACAATTGTTACTAGTATTAACCAGAATGTCTTCATGTATTATTTTTTAAAATAATTCCTGTTGCTAATCTTCCTGTTTTAACTCCATCTCTGCGGGCAGAATAAAATAATTCCGGATTGGAATAAGTACAAATTTCTGCAATTTCAATTTGAGAATCGGGAATGCCCGTTTCAATCAGGATTTGTTTATTTACTTCCCATAAATTTAATAATCCTTTATCTGAGCCTTCAATTTGCGTTACAAAATGATTTTTGCCAAATGAATTATCGAACATTTCAATAACTTCAGATCCAACTTCATAAACCTCGGGTCCAATTGATGGTCCAATTCCAGCAATTATGCTTTTTGGATCAGTTCCATATTCTTTTACCATCAATTTAACCGTTTTTCTTGAGATTTTTTGAATTGTACCTTTCCATCCCGAATGAATTGCAGCAATTACTTTTTTTACAGGATCAAATAATAAAATTGGAACGCAATCTGCAGTTCGAATAAAAATACAAATATTCGGAACATTAGTAATTAAAGCATCAGAATCGGGAAAAATATCGTGTTCAGATTTCACAATACCAATGTTAGCACTATGCGTTTGCTTTGGTGAAACCATTTTCTTTTTTTCAAATCCAACCGACTCAGCTAAAAGTTCCATGTTATTAGTTACATTTTTAGGGTTGTCGTTTACAGTATATCCTAAGTTTAAACTAAATAAATGACCAGAACTTACTCCTCCAATACGTGTTGATGAAAAATGAATTAGGTTTTCGAATTCCGAAAGATTATTAAACTTGAAGTATTGAATATTGTTTTTCGTTTGTGATATCATATTACTAGCAAAAGAAATAAACTTTTTCTAGATTTATACAGGATTAATAAAAAATCTATATTATGCTTGACATTAAAATTTCCAATAAACTAAAATCAAAGTGGATTAATACAGCAATAGGTTCATTACAAGCTGATATTGTTGTTAAATCATCTGAAAAATTGTTAATAGAAAAGTTAGATGAAGCTTGCAATGATTTTTCGGAAAATCATAAAGTAGAAGATATTTCAAAGCTTCAAGTTATTTCCGATTCACGTAAAGCGTATAAAACAATTGGGAAAGATCCTGCTAGATATCGTTTATCCTCTGAAGCATTGCTTCGTCGAATTGTTAAAGAAAAAGGAATTTATAAAATCAATAATATTGTAGATATAAACAATTTGCTCTCAATTACTTCTTATTATTCTATTTGTGCTTTTGATGTTACAAAGATAAATCCGCCTATTGAATTTACAATTGGTACTAAAGAGGATGAATATTATGGAATAGGTCGAGGATTATTAAATATTGAAAATTTGGCGGTTTTTGCAGATCAGTTGGGGAAATTTGGAAGTCCAACAAGTGATTCTGAAAGAGTGAAAATTACAAACGAAACCACATCCATTTCAATGAATATTATTTCGTTTTCCGGTGTAAATGATCTTGAATTGCAATTAAATAAACTTAAGGAATATCTAATTAATTTTGCCGAAGGAAAAAATATTGAGTTTCAAATTATAAAATAATGTTTGATTTTTAAGTTAAACCTTAATTATGGTTTGTCATTCCTGCGATTGCAGGAATCGGAACTTGATCGTTTTATTGAAGTAATAAAAAAAGTATCTTCATTTATTATTCTTTTTAGATCCCTCAGTACAAATTCCAAGAAATTGAATTTAATAGTGCAAAGTGTCATTCCTGCGAATGCAGGAATCTATGCACATTTTAGATTACGGGTCATCCCGATAGCTATCGGGACGGAATGACAGCTTTATTGTTTTATGTGGTTAAATTATGATAATTCTATTTTTCCTCTGGCACAAATTTCAACGAAATTGAATTTACGCAATGTCGAGTATTTTTATTTGTAAATCCTTCGCCAATAAAAACGTGTCCTAAGTGAGCATTACAATAGGCACAAACAATTTCAGTACGATTCCCATCTTTATCAATAACTCTTTTTACAGCACCTTCAATTTCATCATCGAAACTTGGCCAGCCACAATGCGAATCAAATTTATCACTTGATTTGTATAATATTGCATCGCAACGTTTACAAACATATTTTCCTTTTTCTTTGTTGTCTAATAATTCTCCAGTCCAAGCTCTTTCGGTTCCTTTTTGGATAATTATTCTTTCTTCATCTGGTGTTAGTTTATTATAATTCATAGTATCTTTTTGTGCATATCCCGGGTTAAATACATAAATTAAAATTACGAATGATATTAATCTAAACATGGCTTTTGTTTTAATAAACAAAATGATGAGCAAAAGGTTTTTATTTTATACTCTTTTTAATTAATTTTTGAACATATATAAATAAATGAATAATGCGAAGATTATAGAAGCAATTTATTTTGCCGGAGTGCGACATAAAGATCAAACACGGAAGGGACTAGGAAGGATTCCATATATAAATCATCCTATTCAGGTTGCTAAGGTATTATCTGATTTTGGTGAAAATGATGATGACTTGATTAAATCAGCTTTACTTCATGATGTTATTGAAGACACAACTAAGAACGAGAAAGAGATAAAAGAATTATCAAACATTATTTTAGAAAAGTTTGGAGAGATTGTTCTACTAACTGTCCTTGAGGTTTCTGATAATAAATCATTACCTGTCGAAGAACGAAAAAAATTGCAGGTTGTGAATACTCCAAAGCTTTCTGATAGCGCAAAAAAGCTGAAAATAGCCGATAAAATATGTAATATACTTGATATTAAAAATGATCCTCCTGTAAATTGGTCACTTAAAAGAAAACTGTCTTATCTTGATTGGGCAAATAAAGTTGTTAGTGGTGCAAAGGGCGTAAATAAAAAGCTTGACCATTATTTTGATCAAGTTTATAATGAAACATATTCTTTCTTGAAAAAGAAATAATCTTTAAAAACTCTATTATTTTATTAATTAGTTTTCCTTACAGATTGTAGGTTAAAGTCGAAACGCAAATATTCAAAGGCTTATTAATATGGTTTAGCCACAAATTTCACTATCAAAAACATCACTAATATCCCTGTAGGAAATAATATCCATGGTGATACTCCAAAGGCCGAAGGAATTGTTCCAATAATTATTGAAACACTACCTACAGTAAGTGCATATGGCAATTGGGTTCTAACATGTTCAATATGGTTACATGAACTTGCCAGTGAGCTTAATATTGTTGTGTCAGAAATCGGTGAGCAATGGTCGCCCATTACCGATCCGGCTAAAACAGCTGAAACCACATTATAAAAAATAGCTAGCGATTCTTCATGATCTAATCCGAAATTCTGAGCAATTAACCATGAGGAAGGTAAAATTAAAGGATATAATATAGCCATTGTTCCCCATGATGAACCTGTCGAAAATGCTACCAAGGCTCCCAGAATAAAAGTAAATGCCGGAATAAACTGTGGAGAAATATTAACGCTTACTAAACTTTGGGAAATAAAATCAGCTGTATGTAAATGTTTTGTAACAAGAGCTATAGACCAAGCTAAAATTAAAATAATAATTGCAGTAAGCATGGTTCTAAAACCATTAATCATACTGTCTATAGTAGTTTTTAAATCCAGAATCTTTTGAACGAGTGTAAGTAATATTGCAATTAACACACCCGAAACTGATGACCAAAGTAAAGCTTTATATGAATCGCTATTACCAATAATTGTAGACAGTTTTGATGAAAAAGATATGGAGCCGTCATTCCAAACGGTTTGATCCCAACCAGTATAAAGCAAACCTGCAAATGTTCCAAAAATTATAATAAAAACTGGAATAGCTGCATTGTACCATCGCGGGATGATATGATCAGGAACATCTAGCTCGTTTAACTTATTTGAAAATGTATTTCTGTCATCAGCTAAATTAATGTCATTAGCCAAACGTGCTTTTTTTTCGGCTTTGTGCATAGGGCCAAAATCGCCTTGGTTTCTAATAAGTATTAAAATAAATATGAGAGTAAAAATTGGATAAAAAGCATATCCGAGCGAACTAAGAAAAATACCATAAGCGCTTTCAGTAATTCCTATTGTATTTATACCATCTTGAATATAACTTAGCTCTGCACCAATCCAGGTGGTTACAAACGCAATAGCAGTAATTGGCGCGGCAGTTGAATCAACAATATAAGCAAGTTTCTCTCTTGATATTTTTAACTTATCTGTAACCGGTCGCATTGTATTTCCAACAACCAAAGTGTTTGCGTAATCATCAAAAAAGATAGCAATTCCTAAAAGCCATGTAACAAATTGACCTGAACGGGGACTATTAGCATAATTCGATAAAATATTAACAACTCCTTTCATTCCTCCGTTTCGAGTTATAATATTTACCATTGCACCAATTAGCATCGAGAATATAATAATTGACATATGACCGGGTTCTGTCAAGGATTCTAACATATAAGTATCAATTATTGCAAACATTCCTTTAAAAATAGCAGGAATTATTGCTGTATCCTGATACCAAAATATTGTAGCAGTCCCAGCTAATATCCCAATAAATAGTGCTGTAAAAACTTCTTTAAAGATTAACGCAAATAAAATTGCAATAAGTGGAGGTATTACAGAAAACCATAATGGAATTGGTGTAATCGTCTTTGTGTAAGTATACTCGGAAATAGTTATTTTAAAATCCTGTTTTTCTGTAAATTTATAGCTAAAAGTCCCTGATCCTTTAACGATTCTTAATACAACAGGTTTGTCGTTTACTTTAATTGTAACCGGATATCCTTCAAACTTTCTTCTGAATTCTTGATTTTTGAAGTTTAGTATAATTTTGACATCAATTCCTTTAACAACAATATTAGTCATTTCAACCGTGACATCATCATTATTTAATATTGGAATATCAGGCGTTTCAGCAGCAATCCCAATGCTTACAGTTACTATTAATATACTTAGACCTAAAAATATATTCTTGAATAAAGAAATCATTTGCAACTATTTTATGTAAAAAAACATCTCTAAATTAGAGAAAAAAATGATATTTTAACTATTTTATGACAATTTACAGTAGATTTAGTTTAAGGTTTGGCTTTAGATAAATTTTAAATTTGGTGTATTTTTTTTTGTTTTAAAGGAATGGTTTGATAGTTAGTTTTTTAATATAAAGTGAATGAGATTTGTTATTTTGATTTTAAATCAAAAAGAATTAAATTGTATTTAAATATTTGAACGATGGGATTGTATCTGGATTTTGACTTTCTGAATGTTGATCACGAAAATTTGGCTCTTAAGCAAGGTAGGATATTAATATCCGAGCCATTATTACCAGATACTTATTTTAAGCGATCGGTTGTACTTTTAACAGAATATTCCGATAAAGGTGCTGTTGGTTTTGTTTTAAATAAAACAATACAAATGCCACTGACTGAGCTTCTTGCCGATTTCCCAGATTTTAAAGCTAATATAGGAATTGGAGGACCAGTAGAAAAAGATACTATTCATTTTTTACATACGTTAGGAGAAGCAATTCCAAATTCAGTTCATGTAGTTGATGATATTTATTGGGGAGGAGATTTTGACGATTTGAAGGAATTTATTAGCTTAGGAATCGTAAATTCCTCACAAGTTCGTTTTTTTCTGGGCTATTCGGGTTGGAGTCCTTCTCAGTTAGAAGATGAAATAAAAGGAAATGCCTGGCTTGTTACAAAAATTGATTCATCCAAAATTATGTTGGCCAATAAAGGTTTTTGGAAAAAAACATTGGATAAACTCGGTGAAAAATATAAAGTCTGGTCAAATATTCCAGAGAATCCTACAATGAATTAATTTTGCATTTTAAAATACGAGCATGTTTAGTTTCTCAATAAACTGGTGAGCAATATTACTAAAGTACCTTCTGTCTTTATAAGCTAAAACCCATCTAATTCCCGAAATACTATTTGTTAAAAAAACTTCATCGGCACTTAATAAGTGAGTTTCATTTAATGAATCTTCAAAATTTATTTTTAATCCGTTCGAATCGGCTATTTTTAGAATTTGTTTGCGCATTATTCCTGCAACAGGGCCATCTTTTAAAGGCGGAGTAGATAATACATCACCTTTAACTAAAAAAATATTTGAACTGATACCTTCGACAATATTTTCTTTCTCGTTCAGTAAAATACAATCGCCCAGATTTTTTTCTTTTGCATAAGAACCTGCCATTACATAGAGCAAAGCATTTGCCGATTTTAAACTGGAGAATACATTTACAGGCTTTCTAATTTCCTTAAAAATATCAATAATTAATCCTTTTTGATTTAATTCGTAATGATCATTATCGATGTATTCGGTTTCAACTAAATAAGAAATATTATTATCTGTAGGAGTATATTTTCCTCCTTCGTTTCTAAAAACACTTAGCCGAATTCGGACTCCTTGATATAGTTTATTTTTATGTAGAAGTTTAATTATTTCCTTTTCAATAAAGCCGGTTTCAATAATTGTAGGAACTTCCATTTTTAAGATTTTCATTCCGTATTTTAAACGGGCAATATGATCTTCGAAAAACTGAATCTCTGTTCCATTGGCATGTATAGTTTCAAATAATGCATCGCCATAACAAAAAGCTCGGTTTTTGAAACTTAATCCAAACTCATCTATATAATGATATGAACCATTGTATAATATGAATGAATTTATAGCCATTTATTGGATTATTTCATCAATTAGATTCTCAATATTTTCGTTTAGACCAACTTTTATTCCTTTAATACCTGCATTTTCTGCTGCTTCTACATCACGCATTTTGTCACCTATCATAAACGATTTTTTAGGATTAATATTAAAACGAGCTATTGCTTTTTCAATCATTAACGAATTAGGTTTTCGGCAAATACATTTTTCATTTATACTGTGATGAGGACAATAATATATTTCAGTAAGTTCTACATCCACTTTTTTTAATTCATCGGCCAAATAATGATGAATATCTTCAACATGTTTATGTGTATATAATCGCTTAGAAATTCCACCTTGATTTGTAATAATAATCAATAAATATCCTTTGTCATATAATTTTTTAAGAGAAGACAGAATACCATCGTTTATTTTAAATTCATCTAATTCAAAGGTATAATCACCCGGATCAAAATTTATAACACCGTCTCTATCAAAAAAAGCTGATTTATTCATAAATCATTATAAAAAATTAAATAATTGACCTAAAAATACTTTTATCAATTTAGGTTCTAAAAGTATCGGAAATAAAAAGCCAAATACTGCTCCAATAAAGTGCGCATCGTGATTTACATTATCCTTTCCACGTTTTATCATGTATTGCGAATAAGCTAAATATGCGACTCCTAAAATAATTCCTGGAATTGGAATAATTGCATATAATTCAATGGCTCGTAAAGGATAAAAGAATATGTGTGTGAATACAATGGCAGAAACAGCTCCCGATGCTCCAACCGAATTGTACCATTGATTATCTTTTTGTTTTTTAATGCTTGTGACTGTTGCAAAAATCATACTTCCAAAATATAATATCACAAATGATAATACCGGTGATTTAATAATTCCCTGGGCTGCCAAATCTTTAAAAATTCGCTCAACTGAATTTCCAAAAGAGAAAAGTACAAACATATTAATAAACAAATGAATCCAATCGGCATGTAAAAAACCATGAGAAATTATTCTGTGCCATTCTTTTTTGTGATAAACGGCGTAAGGATTTAGTTGTAGTTTATCGAAAATATCTCTTCGATTAAATGCAATTATGGAAATAATAGATGTTATTGCAATAAGTAATATGGTCATTATAGAATAAATTAATGTAAAATTCGATAAACCAGTTCTTTTAATAATTCCCCGTGCGTTGTACTAACGTTATTAAATCCTTTTGATTTTAAATCGTACTCACGTAACAAGCTAATTATTTCAACTGTTTTCTTTGGATTGTAATTTTTTGCAGCCTTTTCGTAATCACCAACAAAGTATGGATTTACTTTTAATGTAGCCGCAACATTTCTTTTATCTTTAATAAAATGATAGCTTAACACTTTACTGTAAAAATGATATAATGACGAAATAGTTACTGTAAAAGGATTATCCTTTGGATTATGTCCAAAATAGTTAACTATTCGATTTGCTTTTAAAACATTCTTCTGCGTTAGCGCTTTATGTAACTCAAAATTATTATAGTCTTTGCTTATTCCAATATTTCGTTCAATATGCGATGAGGTAATATTAAATTCGCCATCGGGGAGCGTAATTATTAATTTATCAAGTTCGTTGGCAATTTTGCTTAAATCATTTCCGAGATATTCGGTAAGTAACATTCCTGCGCTGGGGTCAATTGTCCTATTTTTATTTTTTAGGTAGCCATTTATCCATCCTGGAACTTCATTGTCGTACAACTTTTTTGATTCGAATAAAACACAGTTCTCATTTAAAGCCTTATACAGTTTTTTTCTTTTGTCAAGTGTTTTGTATTTATAGTTTATAACTAAAACCGTCGATTTTAAGGGAGTATTTGCATAATGTATTAAATCCTCAATATTTTTAATATTCTGAGCTTCTTTTACAATAACAACCTGATAGTTTGCCATCATAGGATATCTCTTAGCTGTATTAATCACAGTATGCATTTCTGTTTCTTTTCCATACAATACAGATTGATTAAAAGATTTCTCTGCATCGGTTAAAACATTATCGTTAATGTATTTTGTAATTAAATCGATAAAGTATGGCTCATCGCCAGACAGGAAATAAATAGGTTTGTAGATTTTATTTTTTAAATCAGAAATAATTTGCTCAAAATTCATATTTTAATACAATTAAAAACGTAAGTGCTTAACCGATTCCTTATTCTCTTTTATTTCTTTAATTGCCTCAACTCCAATTTTAACATGATCATCAACAAAATTCTCAGTAATCTGTTTGTCGCTTCGTGAAGTTTTTACTCCAGTTGAAATCATAGGTTGGTCAGTTACAAGTAATAAAGCACCTGTTGGGATTTCATTTGCAAATCCAACTGTAAAGATAGTTGCAGTTTCCATATCAATTGCCATGGATCGTGTTTTTTGCAAATATTTTTTAAAGCGTTCATCGTATTCCCATACTCGTTTATTTGTTGTTAGGACTGTTCCAGTGAAATAATCCTTTTTATGGTTTCTGATAGCTGTAGCAACAGCCATTTGCAATTTAAAGGCTGGTAATGCTGGTATTTCTGGTGGTAAGTAGTCATTAGACGTTCCTTCACTTCTTATTGCTCCAATTGGAACAATATAACCTCCAAGTTCGTTTTTCTTTTTTAATCCACCACATTTACCTAGAAATAGAGCTGCTTTAGGTTTTATAGCGCTTAATAAATCCATTATTGTAGCAGCATTAGCACTACCCATACCAAAATTTATCATTGTAATACCATCAGCAGTAGCGCATTGCATATTAGCATTTGGATCAACAATTTCTACTTTATTCCAGTCTGCAAATTGTTCCAAGTAATGAGAAAAATTTGTTAAAAGTATATAATCACCAAATTGATCTAGTGGACATCCTGTATATCGGGGCAACCAATCCTTTACGATTTCTTCTTTTGTTTTCATAGGATAGTATTTAATCTTGTTTTCTTTCTTATTTTTATATTCTCACAAAGTAGTGACTTTTATGGAGAAGTTAAATTTACCAACTTATTTGTTTAATATAAAATTAATAGAACAAAGAAAATATATTTTTGATTCTATTCGAAAAAAATTCGTGATATTAACTCCGGAAGAATGGGTTCGGCAAAATTTCCTAAGATATTTAGTGGATGAAAAAAAATATCCTGCTTCGTTAATTGCCATTGAGATGGAATTTAAACTTAATAATTTATCAAAAAGGAGCGATGCTGTAATTTATGATAAGTTAGTTAATCCAATTTTAATTGTTGAATGTAAAGCTTCGAGTGTAAAAGTTGACCAAAAAGTTTTTGATCAAATTGCCAGGTATAATATGAAATTTAATGTTGAGTACCTTGTTGTAACTAATGGTTTACAGCATTATTGTTGTAAGATTGATTATACGAATAATAATTATGAGTTTTTAAAGGAAGTGCCTGAATTTATTCAAATTGGATGAATAAGTAATTCACAACTTTTTAGTCACGTATTAACTGAAACATTAATTCATCCTTTGTTCCTGAAGGATAAATAAGCCAATCTTTTTTAGTTCCAATAAGTTTAAAACCTTTGCTTTGAAATAATTTTATACTATCTGTATTGTTTTCAGTAATATTGCAATAAAGCTGATTTAATTGCAATGTTTGGAAACTATATTTTATAAGTATATCCAGTGCATCAGATGCATACCCACTTTTTCTATCCTGAATATTTGTAATTAAAATACCTATACCAGCACGTTTGTGCATTGGGTCAAAATCGAATAAATCAATAGTACCAATAGTTTGCAATTCTTTTTCATTGGTTTTCTCTATCATTAATCTTAATTGCTTAAGCTTGAAAATATCCTGATGTGAGTTTTCAATAAATTGATTAATTATATGTTTCGAAAAGGGTGTTATTGTATTGCTTAATTGCCAAATGGAGCTATTATTTTCCCATTCATAAATTAAATCAACATCGTTAGGCTCAATTGCTCTTAGCCTGGTTAATTTCCCAACAAGTATATTTGATGAATTATTTTTATGCATTATTAAATATGAAGTTCAAGTTCTTTTAGTGTTCAGGTGTATTAATTTCCAGTCTGATTATATCTTTTTGTCCATAACCATCCTGATCATATTTAGACACATATGCATATTTGCCATTTCTTATTGGATAGAAAAAAAGATTATCATCAGTTGAATTAATAGGATATCCAATATTTATTGGTTTTGACCAAACGTTTAAAAAAAATTTTTTAGAGTAAAACACATCAAATCCTCCCATGTTATGATGTCCTTGGGAGCTAAAATACAATGTTTTGTTATCTTCGCATATTATAGGAGTTTCTTCATTAAAAGGAGTGTTTATTTCATTCCCAAGATTAATAGCTTCGCCCCAATCATTTGTTTTTTCATCAAACTCACATTTATAAATATCTGTTCCACCAAATCCACCTTTTCGATTACTTACAAAATATAGGGTTTTGCCATCATTCGAAAGAGAAGCAAATGTTTCAAGGAACTTGGAATTTATATTTTTATTTAATTTTTCAGGTACAGACCACCTAATACCTTCTAATCGACTAATATAAATATTAGAATTAAATTTATCATTTTTGGAAAGAACTAAAGTTTTCCCCTTGGCCGATAAGAAGCATGTGTGGAAATCTCCATCAGATTTCAATTCTGGTGTTATATTAATTGGGGCCGTCCATTGCTCGTCTTTTTTTATTGAATACAGAATAGCGTCATAAAATTTTAATTTAGAGACATATATCAATGATTTTTCATCAGATGATATTACAGGTCTTAAATTGGAAAATTCATTATTTATTAGCTTACCCATATTAATTTCGTCAATTAATAATGGATTGTTGATTAATTTTTTTGCAGCCTCACAAGATTGAATTTGTTTGTAGACATATTCTATATTATAATTCTTTTCAGCAGATACTAGTTTGCCGAATTTTTTAAAAACCTCAATTGCCTTGTCGAGTTGATTGTCAGTCTGATAGGCAGATGCTAAATAGAATAAAGTTCTATAAGGAGCTTTTGTTTCTTTAAAAGATCCTTCTTTAATTGACTTTGAAAGATCCTTACAAGCTTCTTCTAAATAAGGAATTGAATTGTTCTTTTGACCTGGAACTTGAGAATAACATTCACCAATTCGATGGTTTATGTAGGCATTATCTAAACCGTTTTCGTAAAGATTTAAATACAAAGCTAATGCTTCTTCGTATTCTTCAAATAAAATGTAATACTCTGCTTCGGAGAAGGTTTCTTTTAATGCTTCACTATATTGTGAGAACGAGGTATTACATGACGCAAAATAAACTAAAGCAATTAAAAGTATCTTTCTCATAATTACGAAAAGTAAATTAATATTAGGGGAACAATTTACTCACATTATATAAAGAAATCCAATTTTAAAAGATAATTATTCAGTTCTTTTTTCGTTTCCCTTATTCTGTCTACGATATAAATAAACAATAAATAATCCAAGAAGTATGCCGGCAAAACTAATAAATAAAATCATTGGTAAACCTTTATTCTTTTTGGATTCTTTTGAATCAAGGGAGTCTGTGTCGTCTGAAGTTTCAAACTCTAATGATGCTGTGGTTGCAATTCGCATTCCTTCCATTAAGGCAAATAATTGTTTTAGTTCTGCCTCTGAATATTTATTTGAATTTGTTAAATACGTTTTGAAATCATCTAAAGAAACCATGTCAATTGCGGTAGCATCTATATTTGTTAAAAGACTTGCAATATCCATTTTTAGAATATTTTCAATATTTGCTAATAATGCAGATGCAGTTATTTCAGAGTTACTTAAATAATTTTCAAGTAAATTAACAATATCATGCGAGTTGTAATTTTTGTTTTCTGAAATTAATACCAGATATTGAATTACAGATAAATTGTTTTCAAAATCTTTTTTATTGGAATTAACAGTTTCTAACACATGCTTTAAATCTCCTGAAGAATGTTTTAAAAGAGCTAGTATAAAATCTGGAGTATTATCAGTTGAATTAATTGCTAAAGCTATAATCAAAGCTTGTGTGTTTTCTTTTGAAAGCCCTAAGCTTGCAACTTTTGCATAAATTTGATTAATTAAATCTTCAACAGTACTTGCTGATTTTATTCCAGAAGAATTTATTAAGTCTTTAAATCCTTCATAACTGAAATTATTAATTCCAGATAAAACTTCTGCAAAATCTTTATTAATTGGAGTGTGAGAAATAACTAGTTCTTCATTTTTAATATTGTTATGCTTGTCAACTAATTTAAAGTTAAGCTTGCTCTTTTCTCCCTTTGGTTCAAATTCATATGTAAAGCTTTCTTTCTTAATGTTAAACATTTCTGTATTAATCAATTTGTCGTCAACAAAGGTTTCTACAAACAGTTTAGAGCCACGTTCAACTGATAATTTTATTTTTACCCTTTTTTCGCCGTATTTATTTAAGCTAATTATTTTTTCAGCTATACTTAATTCGGCATCAACATCTCTAGGTAAATATGAAACAGTAACTTCTTCAGTTCTTACGTTATTATGTTTGTCAACTAGCTTGAATTTTATTTTACTTTCACCAACAAGAGGTTTGTATTCATAAATAAAATCATCTTTCCTAATGTCAAATTCTTCGGAATTAATTAATTGATTTTTATAATACGTTTCTACAAATAATTTATTACCCTTTTTTAAGGATAACTTTATTCTGATATTTTCCTGATCTGTTTGCAATAAATTAGTATCAAGTAAAATATTTGGCATAGAATCAGCTAAGGCCAAAGTTTCTGTTTGATCTTTTTTAGATGAAAGGAATCTTTCATTTATTTCATACCCTGTAGAAATAAAGTATTGAGTTCCTACATCATTTAATGCACTTTCATAAACAAGATGATTAACTCCTAAAGGTGTTCTGTATTGATAATCAAAATCATCCTTATAAGGATTTAAAACTTTAATTGTATCTTGATTTTCTTGATCTATAATATTAATACTGAAATTTTTTACGTTACGGTCAGTTTCATTATCCATATTTAAAATTCCTTCAACTAGAATATTATTATAATCCGGAATGCTAAATAACTGGAAATGATAAATATCCTGACCTCCAAATCCTTGTTTCTTGAATAGTGAACAATATGCGAAACTCCCTTTTTCAAAAGGAACGAAGAAAATATCATTGTCAGTAGTATTTATTGGATACCCAATATTCACAGGTTCAGTCCATTCATCATCAATAATTTCTGAATAAAAAATATCATATCCACCCATTCCTGAATGTCCTTCGGAACTAAAAAATAACCTTTTACCGTCAGGAGTTAAAAAGGGAGTATTTTCATTCCATACCGTATTTATTGTGTTTCCTAAATTCAGTGCAACACCCCATGTTGTATCAGTAAGTCTTTCCGAAACATAAATATCTAAATCGCCGTATCCTTTTTCACGGTTGCTTGCAAAAAACAGTTTTTGGTTATCTGCAGATATAGAAGCATGAGATTCCCAGTATTTTGTATTTATATTTTCACCTAACTTTCTAACTTTTGTCCAAAAGCCGTCTTTTAAGTAACTTACATAAATATTCCCGTCAAAATCATCGTCTCTATAAATGTAGAGTTCAGTTCCATCAAAAGATAAACCTGTTGTAGAGCTTTTGTCATCAATTCCTAATTGCCCCATTAGATTCATTGGATAACTCCAAAGTCCATTGGAATCTTTTTTAGAGTAAAAAATAGCATCGTAGAATTGTAGTGAGGCTGTAAAAACTAAAGTAGAACCATCACCAGATACTACTGCATTAAATTCATTAAATCTTGTATTAACTTTATTTCCAGCATTCCGAGCTATAAAATCAATGGGATGGTATTGAAATTGAATTGCATTTCTACAAGCATCAAACTGTCTGTTTAAATAATTGATGTTATAAATATCTTTATTTGCTACTTTTTTTGTTCGTGTAATTGCATTCTGAAATCCAGTATATGCATCAATAGATTCATTAATCTGGTTTGATACCAAATAGGCATTTCCTAAATAGAAAAGAGCATCGATTGGAGCCAATTTTTCAGCATAAGTATTATTTCTGTAATTAAATGTTGTTTTGTTTATTGCCTGTTCAAGATACGGAATTGATTTTTCTTTTTGACCAGGAATGTGAAGGTAACAAAAACCAACTTTGTACATTACGTTATAGTTTACTGAGTCGGTTTCAAGTATTCTTAAGAATAAAGGTAATGCTTCTTCATAATCTTCATAGAAGAACCAAGAATCGGCATCAAGAAACAATTCTTCAAGTTCGTAATATTCTTGAGTAAATGATTTAGAAATTAATATCAAGCTAAGAAAAATGAGTATGCCTATTCTTTTCATATTTTATTTATTTACAATCACACGAAATTAAATAAAAATAATGAAAAAAATCAGCTTAACATTATAATCTTCTCTAAATTTATGAGAGTTTAATTAAATATGGAACAAAGGTTTAAGTAGTAAGGATTAATTTTCTGAAAGATTATTACTTTTTGACTCCAGTTCTTTTTCTTTCTCAGGAATATTTTCTCTTTCAAAAATACGAATTCGATAAATATCGTTATCGCCGTAACCGGTTTCTTTAAATTTTGAATAGTATGCAGTTTCACCATTATTTAGAGGGAAAAAGAAGATATCATCGTCGGTGGTATTAAAAGGGAATCCTAAGTTTTCGGGTTTTCGCCAATTAGAACCTTGTTTTTTTGATATAAAAATATCGAAGCCTCCAATATTAAAATGACCTTGAGATGAGAAATACAAATTTTTTCCATCTTCAGTAATAAATGGAGTTGCTTCGTCAAAAATACTATTTATTGTCGCGCCCATGTTTACCGGAGATCCCCATTCACCTGCTGCATCAATCTTTGATTCGTAAATATCAAAGCCCCCAAAGCCTCCATTTCTATTACTTGTAAAATATAGCGTAAGTCCATCATCAGAAACACAAGCGTATGTTTCTGAGGCGCCAGAATTAATATTATTGCCTAGTTTTTCGGGAATACTCCAAACGCCATTATTAAACCTGCTTGTATAAAGATTTAAGTTATCATTATCGTTTTTCATTAGATACAAAGTATTGCCATCTCTTGTAAGAAATACAGGATTAACAGGAGAATCTGAATTAAAATCCAATGAAATATTTCTGGCAGGTAACCATCTTCCGTCACGTTTTTTAGAAGAAAATATACCATCGTAAAAGCGCAATTCACTTACAAATACAATGGTTTCTTCATCTTGAGAAACTAAAGGGTTGACATTGTTAAATTTACTATTAATATTTCTACCCAAGTTTGATTCGATAATACTAGTAGGAATTTTTGTTAATTCTAAGGCATTTTTACACGCAGTAATTTCTGAATCTACAATCTTGTTTTCCTCTTCATCTTTTGGTTCAAGAAGTTCTTTGTATTTGTTAAAAGCAGTAATAGCTTCATTTAATCGATTATTTACACGATATGCCATTCCTAAATACAAATATGACTCAATAGGAGCTTCTCTTTCTGTGTATATACCAACACTGTAATTATCAGATATATTTTCAACAGCATCTTCTAAATAAACAATTGCCTTATCTTTTTGATTTGGAATATTTAAATAGCAGTAACCAATACGATGTTTTATGTTAGCATCTCTTCTTCCTGAATCAAATAATTCAAGAAAATATGGAAGAGCTTCTCTGTATTCCTCATATATTAATGAAAACTCACCATTAATATAAGCTCTTTTAAGATCTTTTCTGTTTTGAGATTGAGCTAATGAAGAAAAAGAAAAAATAATAAGTAATAAGATCGATAATCGTTTCATTTCCATTGTAATTATAACAAACAGAAACAAATGTAAGTATTTAAGTCGATTTTTCTAAGAAAACTAGAATTTTTCAGATTAATACTTTAGCATAATATTCAAATTACTAATATCTTATACATTCCTGTTAAAGTCAAAGTTCTGGAGATAATCAGAAATTCTTTTTAAAAACATACCACCTAATGCACCATCAACAACCCTATGATCATAAGCAAGTGAAAGTATCATCATATGACGAATTGCTATGGCATCTCCAGATGGAGTTTCAATTACAGCTGGTTTTTTTACAATTGCGCCAACTCCAAGAATGGCAACTTGTGGTTGATTAATTATTGGAGTTCCTGTTGTATTACCAAAACTGCCAAAATTTGTTATTGTAAATGTGCCTCCTTGAATCTCGTCGGGCTTTAATTTATTATTGCGAGCTCTTGATGCTAAGTCATTTACACTGGATGCTATTCCCAATAAATTTAAACGATCTGCATTTTTAATAACCGGCACTATTAAGTTTCCTGAAGGTAATGCTGCTGCAATTCCTATGTTTATGTTCTTCTTTCTAATGATTTTATCCTTGTCAACAGAAACATTAATCATTGGAAAATCTTTTAAAGCTTTAACTGTGGCTTCAACAAAAATATGTGTAAATGTTAATTTTATATTTTCTTGCTCTAAAACCTTGTCTTTATTTTTGTTTCTCCAGTTAACAATATTTGTTACGTCGGTTTCAATAAATGAAGTTACATGCGGCGATGTTTGTTTTGAGTGAACCATATGTTCAGCGATTAATTTTCGCATTCGGTCCATTTCAATTATTTCATAATCACCTCCAGAGTATATTTGATCATTGCTAATTTGTGGTTTAGGAGTCTTAGTAACAGTAGTTTCTTTTTGTAATTGAAGATTTAAATTTGGGTCGATACCAGAATTAGTTCTTGTATTTAAATAATTAATTATGTCTTTTTTGGTTATTCGCCCAGTGTTTCCACTACCATTAATGTTGTCTAATTCATCAACAGAAACATGTTCTTTTTCGGCGATGCTTTTTACTAATGGTGATAGGAATTTCCCTTCTGGTGTTTTCGATATAATAAGTTCGCTAGGTTTATTATCTGATGGTATACTTGCAATAGAATAGGGAGTTGATTTGTCATCAATATTTGATTCTATCTTAGGCTTATTTTCTTTAATAATTTCTTCAGCCTGATCAGTATCCTTACTGCTTGTACTTAATATTGCAATTGTATCGCCAACTTTAGGGATATCATCTTCATTAAATAATAGTTTTTCAATAACTCCAGCTTCGGGAGCAGGTATTTCTGAATCAACTTTATCTGTTGCAACTTCAACAAGTGACTGATCTTCTTCAATAACATCTCCAACACTAACCAACCATTTTGTTATTGTAGCTTCAATAATTCCTTCACCCATTGCAGGTAATAATATTTCAATTTTTGCCATTGTAATTCATTTAAACTTTTGAAAATTATCAGCCGATTTTATCGACCAATCTGTTTAAACCCTTTGAGAAGTATATTTAAATCGTTCCATATGGTGTAATTTTTTGCATAAACCATATTTGATTTATTAATAAAAGAAACTGTTGGTTCTTTTAATGATTTAAGATCAAGAGGTGTTAATATTCCTTCTTTAATTTTAGGAAAATTTTCTACATTAACAGTACTTTTCTTATAATACCCTACCCAGGTTTTTAATCCTAACAAAACTTTAAAAGAATTGTTTATTAATTTGAAAGGGATTTTTGAGAATAGTAATATTAAAGGACAGAATATTAGTATTAAAATTGATGTCGATATATCAAAAAATCGTTTGTCTCTGATATTATTGTTTTTTGATATTGCATTTAATTCAACCGTATATAGCTCGCCTGCAGTTTCAATAGAGTTACTTCCAATGATTGATAAGGTATCTGGTTGTGCAATTTTATAATCAATATTAAAATCGGATAATTGCAGCATGCTAGCAATTATTTGGTTTGATGTAATATCTTTTGCACAAAATACTATTTCGTTTATTTTATGAATTTTAATTATTTCTTTAAGTTGATTAATTGTTCCAAGATGATAATCTTTTTGAGATTCTAATGAAGGTGCTACATATCCAACTATGCGCGGTTTTATTTCTGAATCAATAATAATTTTTTCAACTCTTTGTACTTCATCAATTAAACCAACACTTATTATTCGTAATTTGCGATTTAATTTAAATTTTTGAGGTAAAAAATTTATATAATGAACAAGTAGTCGGTTTAAAAATGTTACTGCTAATGTAACTACACCTCCAATTAAAATTAAGGCTCTTGAGTATCTGTAGCTCTCAGGCAGGAGTGCGTAAGCAGCTAGTATGATTAAGGTTCCAATAGCTACTCCTTTTAGAAGCCCAGTCATTTTTATTTGTTTAGAATATCCGGCATTAATCCAAATGCTTAAAATCCAAATTAGAATATAACTTGGTACAGCATAAAGTAAAAATTCTTTGGGATATTGACCTTGCCCTTTTAATTTATACATTTCCCAGATTGGTTTTATTAGGTAAAAACCATAAAAAATTGTTATTACGTCCAATAAAGGTAGAAAAGCATTCTTTACAAATCGAGAAATTAATGCCATTAAAGCTCTGAAATACACCGCTATATTGATCAATAATGAAAAAGCTTTAGCATTTTTGGTTGAGAAATGTTTTCGTGCAAAAATAATCATGGCATTGTAAAAAACATACACATAATTAATGCTGCCTTTTTTTGTGCTTTCTCCTTTATAATGAATTATAGTTGTTTCAGGAAAATAATAATTTTTATAACCGGATTTTGTAATCCTGTAAGATAGATCAATATCTTCTCCATACATGAAATAGTCTTCGTCAAGTAAGCCAGTTTTTTCTAATACTTCACTTCTAAGAAACATAAAGGCTCCAGGTAGAATTTCTATTTCATTTGTTTTGTCGTTATTTAAATGGCCTAAATAATATCTTGCGATTTTTTTAGATTTAGGGAAAAGACGCGTTAAACCAAATATTTTATAAAAAGCAACCAGCGGAGTTGGTAATGCTCTTTTAGACTCTGGTAAAAATCGACCTTTACCGTCAATCATCTTAACTGTTAATGCTCCTGCATCAAAGTTAGAATCCATAAACTGAATGCACTTTTCAAAGCTGTCTTCTTCAACAACAGTATCAGGATTTAGCAGTAATATATATTGACCACTGGCAATTTTTATTGCTTGATTATTTGCGAACGAAAAACCTTGGTTTTTTTTATTTTCGATTAGCTTGACTTTCGGAAATTTCTCTTTTATCATAGAACAGGAGCCGTCAACAGAGTCATTATCCACAACAAATATTTCCGAATTAATATTTCCTAATGCTTTAAAAACAGAAATTAAGCATTGTTCAAGAAAATGCTTAACATTATAATTAACTATGATTACCGAAATTTTGACCATTTATTTAAAACTCTTAAATGAGTTAATTACAAATATAACGAAATGTTGGAAGTAAATATTGAAAGTGAAAATAAAAAAAAGGACTGTTAACAGCCCTTTTTATTATGAAATTACAATTCTTCTTTAATAGCTTTTGCAAGTCGTTTTACTCCTTCTGTGGTTTTATCTTTTGGCATATAAGAAAAGTTAATTCTCATTGTATTTTTTCCACTTCCATCGCAATGAAAAACGCTACCTATAACAAACGCTACATTATTATCAATTGCTTTTTGAAATAATATTTCAGCATCCATATTATTGGGCAAAGTAAGAAACAAGAACAGTCCACCTTCCGGTACAGTCCATTTCACACCATCAGGCATGTATTCATTGAAAGCTTTAAGCATGTTGTCTCGCTTTTCGTGATATTGAACTATTATTCCTTTTAGATTTTCATCAAAATAACCTTTTTCAATATACTTATGTACAATTTTTTGATTTAAAGTTGGAGTACATAAATCAGTTGACTGTTTAGCAGTTACAAATTTGTCAATTATTTTTTCATTAGCAACAACCCAGCCAATTCTAAATCCAGGCACAAATATTTTAGAAAAGGTACCAAGTAAAATAACATGACCAGAATTATCTAATTCATAAATTGTTTTTTGTGCTTTACCTTCAAAACGAATTTCACGATAAGGGCTATCTTCAACAATAAGAACATCAAATTCTTTGGCTATTGCAATAATTTCTAATCTGCGCGATTCAGGCATTGTTATACCTGCAGGGTTTTGAAAATCAGGAATTATATAAATAAATTTTGGTTTTATTCCTTTGGATTTTAATTCGGTAAGCTTTTCTTTTAGTAAATCTGCCCGCATGCCTTGATCATCGAATTTGATTCCTAACATTTCTGCACCATATGAGTTAAATGCACCTAATCCTCCAAGATAGGAAGGGAGTCCGCAGATAACTTTATCTCCTCGATTTATGAATATTTTAGCTAACAAATCTAATCCTTGCTGTGATGAGGTAGTTATTACCAGATTATTTAATTCGAGGTTTAATCCTTGATTTTTATATCTGTCGATTAATATTTGACGCAATTCCAAAACTCCTTCTGTTGCACCGTATTGTAGAGCAGCAGGGCCGTCGTTATCTAATACCTCACATGATATTTCTTTAAGTTGTTCAATAGGGAATGTTTCAGGAGCAGGTAATCCCCCTGCAAAAGAAATTATTTCTGGGCGTTGTGTAAGTTTAAGAAGTTCGCGGATGGCGGACTTTTTCATGCTTTTAATACTAACCGAATATATTTGTTCTAAATCACTAATCATTATAGCTATCCTCCAGGTATTTTTAATTGCTTAATATTAATTGTAAGATGTTGATGCGAAATTGCAAAAACAAGTTCGGATTAACAAGAAATAAAATCTGTTATACAAAACATATTTAAATTCATATATTATTAATATAGATACTTTTTAAGCTTAATTACTATAATTGAATTTAGCAAAAATTAGTAATTAAGACGATTTTCAATCTGCTGTTAATATGTTTAAGGGTATATATAGTCGAACGTGAAAAACCCCTCTTTTTCAATAAACAGTTTTTAGTTCCAATTTTCTATTTATAAAAATAAAATTCCAAATTAAAATATAAATATATTGTGCTTCAGCCTTTAATCGCTGAAGCATTTTTCTCAAATTAAATCCTGCTGCTGCAAGAATGGTATTCATTTTATCTCCTTCTTCATCTAACAGGTAGTTTTTATTCATCCTGTGATCCTGTTTTAAATGTCCAATTATTGGTTCAATACCAGCACGAGCCCTAAATAATTTTCTTATTTTTTGTATTTGATACCTTGTGGCAGAAGTTGGTAATTTTTTAGGAATTATAATTTTAATACCATTGATAATTTTTCTTCCCCTATAACCTCTGTCAACTACCCCAAATTTTGGCTTTCGTTTTATGAGTCTTTCTGTTTGTTCTAATTGGGGTTCTAAAGTATCCCCATCATAAATGTTTTCAGTAAAAGCCATGGCTCCAACTATAATACCTGATTTCTTTGTTTTTACAATAGAACTTTTATTGCCAAACTCATATTTTTTTGCTTCTTTCCCTTTTGCAATACAGTTGACATAGGGTTGATGTATACTATATATTTTATTTTTACCTTTCTTTTTCTGGATTAAAACATCACGAAAAATATCAAATAATTCCTTATACCTTTCATGTTGTTCATTATCTAATTTTCTGTGAAGATCTCGAAAAATCCTGCCTGCAATTACCTTGATTCTACGTCCTGCTGCTAAAGCTTTTTTTCTTCGCTTAGGATGATTGCGAAAACGTTGATCTATCATTAATTGTTTTAATTCTCGCTTATAGATTTGATGAAGCTGAATCTTTTCATCTTTGGCTATCTTTCGGCATTTTTCAATAATCTTTTTCTGTAATTTTGCATCTGTTGGATAGGTAATATTTTTTTCCTGTACTGTTGTATCTATTAATACTTCCTTTTCGTAAATTTCTTTCTTGGTAAACAAATGGATTGACATTTTTAGAATTTGTTCTGCTCCTTCTTCTCCTATTCGATTACGAAATTTTATCAGTTCTGTCCTGTCAAATGGTAAGTTGTACTGAAAATAAACCTCCCCACAAAGATGTTGCCAATAGGGGTTTTCAACCCATCTTTCCAATACACTTTCGTCACTTTCATTAAACATCCTTTTCAGAATTAATATTCCAGCAATTGTCCTAATTGGAATACTTGGACGTCCATTATCAATACAGTAGTATTTACTCAAGTTATCTTCTAAGGAATCCCAATTTATTCTTCTGGAAAGTAAAACCAGTTGATGGTCGTCCTTTATAAAATGTTCAAGAGGTGTTTTAAACATTTCTAATTGCGGTGTTTTATCAATTTTTGTGATCATTTCTAACAGGTTTTTACACAATTTAGTAAAAAACTGTTAGTTTTGACTATATAAAAACAGCATAGTTATTAACATTACTTGTTAATTATCAAAACGTTGAAAAACGAAAAAAACCTTTTTCACGTTCGACTATATAATCAAATAAAAAAATGTTATTTTTGTGCCCAAATTTGATATAGAAGGTTGCATTAGTAAAGTTTAATATTAATTAAAAAAATGTCCATTCAAGGTAAAATTCTGGTTGTTGATGATATTTCTACACATTTATTATTACTAAGAACCATATTAAATGATGAGGGTTTTGATGCAGATACTACGGATAAACCTAAGACGGTTATAGAACTTTTAGTTAAAAATAATTATCAGGTATTATTGCTTGATATTATGATGCCGGGAATGGATGGTTTTCAAGTATTGGAAGAAATTAAATCGTATAAACAGCTTTCATCGGTAAATGTTATTATTATATCGGCCAAAACGGATTCTTGGAGTATAAAGAATGCAATGGATAGAGGAGCCTTCGATTATATTACGAAACCAATAAATGTTCAAGACCTTAAAATTAAAGTTCAATCTGCAATGATTGAAAAGATCTAGTTAAAATTATAATAATTATACGTGTTTTTGAAAATCTAGTTTCTGAATTAAAATATTTTATAAAAATTAACCCTAATATTAATAAACCCAAATTATGAAAAAGCAATTATTTATTTTTTTAATTATTGTTTGTTTCCCTGTGATGTTAATTTCTCAGGAAACAGAGGATAAAACGAGTGTAACTTTCAGTGGATTTGTTCGATATGAATTATTCTTCGATACATATGAATCGGTCGATACTCGAGATGGAGAAGTTTATTTATATCCTTTAAGTGAATATGCCGATTTAAATGGTAATGATATTAATAATAATTACACATTAAACATGTTAGGCTTACAAGCAAGACCTAGAATTTCGGCTACAGGTCCTAATGCATTTGGTGCTAAAGTAACAGGAGTATTGGAAGGAGACTTTCTTGGTGTCTCTCAAGCGGATTCAAGAATGCTACGCCTTCGTCATGGTTTCTTAAATTTAAAATGGGAAAACTCGGCCCTTTTAATGGGTCATACATGGCATCCAATGTTTGTTACGGAATGTTTCCCAGCCACAGTTTCAATGGGTGCTGGTGTTCCTTTTCATGTTTTAAATCGTGCTCCACAAGTAAGATATACAGCGTATTTAGGAAAGTCTATGTCGGTAATGGGAGCATTGCTTATACATGGTTATCATAAAAGCGTAGGCCCTGCCGAAGCTCAAAGAAATTCTAGTTTACCTGATGCACAAGTTCAATTTAAATTTAAAAATGATGTTGTGTTTTCTTCATTTACTGCGGGATATAAATGGTTAACCCCCAGACTTGAAACAACCGATGATGTAAAAACGAATGAAACAATAGGAAGTTTTAATGTTGCTGCAAACACAAAACTTTCATTTGATCCAATTACGATTAAGTTTGAAGGTATTTATGGGCAGAATCTTACGCATTTTGTAATGATTGGCGGTTACGGCGCTACTGAGGCTCCAACAGGACCTACAAGAATTGATGATTATGAATATACTAATATAAACACAATGTCGGTATGGACAGATGTAGCATTAAATCTTGATTTTATGGAGGTTGCATTATTTGGAGGTTATTCTTCGAATTTAGGTGCGAAAGGCGATTATTATGCTCTTGCTGGATATACAAGAGGAGGAGATATTAAGAGTATTTTTAGAGTTTCTCCAAGAGTAATTGTTAAATCGGGGAAAGTAGATTTTGGTCTTGAATATATGATTACTGGTGCCGTTTATGGTACTTTAGATATTGCTAACAATGATTATTTTTTTACTGATACTAATAAACCCACAATTAATAATAGAATGATTTTTACTGCTCGATATAAATTTTAATAAGTTCGTCAAATAATAGAAAAAGGAAAGCATTCTAGCTTTCCTTTTTTATTATAATTTATTTTGCACCTTTTTTATAGATTCTTAATATTAATGCAATGGTTAATTACCATTTTACATGCATTATTATTACCTAGTTCACATGCTTTGTGAAAATCATCGCAAGCTTCAAGTTGTTTATCTTGTTTAAAATTTATCATTCCTCTGTTGTAGTATGCAAAAGGGTTTTTAGGGTCAATTTCAATAACTGCATTAAAATCCCTTAAAGCTTCAGGGTGATCATCGTTTTGGTAATAAAGAAATCCACGGTACAAATATACATTTGGATTAGTATTATCTAATTGAATTGCTTTTGAATAATCGTTTAATGCAGCATCATTTTCAAGAAGTTTTTGATATGCAGCACCTCTATTTACATATATCTTACCTTCCAAAATTTTATCGTTAAGTCCTTGTGCTAAATCGAGAGCTCGAATAAAATCTTCAATGGCGTTTGAGAATTTATTTCTTTTGATATAAATTATTCCTCTTGTTAAATAAAACTCAGGATAATCTGAATTCTTTTTAATAGCTTCATCGATAATTTTCCCAGCCTTTTTATAATCCTCGGTTAATATAAATAAATTTGCTTTTCCGTCAATTGCAGGAGCATATGAAGGTAAATAATCTAAAGCTTCATCGAATTTTTCAAATGCTTCGTCATATCTATTCAACTCAACTAAATCATTGCCCAATGTAACTAAAGATTTAACATCGGCTTGCGAGTAAACAGAAATATTTATAGAAATTATTAATGAAAATAAAAAGAGATATTGCTTCATTTTGTGCTAATTTTTATAGGATGCTTTACATGATAAATTTACTAAATATTTTTTGATATTTAAGTTTAAATTGAAGATTCAAATATAGTTCTGTTAACAATTGATCTTCCTAAGGTAATTTCATCAGCGTATTCTAGTTCATCTCCAATAGAAACTCCGCGTGCAAGAGTTGTAATTTTAATTTTATAGTTTTTAAATTTTTTAAAAAGATAAAAATTGGTTGTATCACCTTCCATTGTAGTACTTAAAGCAAGAATTAATTCCTTTACTTTACCTTCCTTTATCTTTTGATATAAGCTGTCAATTTTTAAATCATTTGGTCCAATTCCGTCCATTGGTGAAATAATTCCTCCAAGTACATGGTATAGTCCATTAAATTGTTGTGTATTTTCAACAGACATCAAGTCCCGGGCATTTTCGACAACACAAATAACAGAACTGTTGCGTGATGAATTATTACAGATATTACAAATGTCAGTATCTGAAATTGTATTACAACTTTTACAATGTTTTATTTCATTTCGGAGTTTAACTATTGTTTCACCAAATTTATTTACATCTTCCTTATCTTGATTTAATAAATGTAGTACTAATCTTAATGCTGTTTTTCTGCCAATTCCAGGTAGTTTGGCAAATTCATCTACGGCGCTTTCTAATAATTTTGATGTAAAATTCTGAATATTCATTTTAAATTTAGTAATTAATTTAGCTCAAAAATAATATCTAATAGAGCGATTCGCAATTTTTTGTTAGAATTGTTTTTATTATTCTTGTAAGATAAATAGATATATTAAAAATATATTTTGTAAATCAAGTATTTATAAGTTTTAACTTTAGTCATTTTAAATATTTTAAGCACTTTTTAATTCAATTTTATGTCACCTTATCTTATATTATTCATTATCATATCATATTTTTTGGTGCTTATTTCTATTTCTTATTTTACAAGTAAGAACGCCAATAGCGAATCTTTCTTTTTGGGAAACAGAAAGTCTCCCTGGTATATAGTGGCATTTGGAATGATAAGCGCTTCACTTTCAGGTGTTACTTTCATTTCAGTGCCTGGGTGGGTTGTAAGTAGTAATTTTTCGTACATGCAAATGGTTTTGGGATATTTAGTTGGATACGCAGTTATAGCCAATGTTTTAATGCCTATGTATTATCGATTAAACTTAACATCAATTTATACATATCTTGGTCAACGATTCGGAAAGTATTCATATAAAACTGGCTCGTCGTTTTTCTTACTATCAAGAGTTATTGGAGCTTCATTTAGATTGTTTCTTGTTGCGAATGTTCTGCAAATAGTTGTTTTTAATTCTTTAGAAATACCTTTTTGGATTACGGTAGTATTAACCATAATGTTAATTTGGCTATATACATTTAAAGGTGGAATTAAAACGATAATTTGGACCGATAGTTTGCAAACAATTTTTATGTTGCTAGCTGTTGCAGTAACCATTGTTTTAATAAGTAAAAATTTAAACCTTGATTTTAAAGGTTTAGTTAATACGGTAGTTGAAAATGAGCATTCTAAACTGTTTTATTTTGACGATTTAAAAGGAGCTAATTTCTTTTTAAAACAATTTTTTGCTGGAGCTTTTATTGCAATTGTAATGACAGGATTGGATCAAGATATGATGCAAAAAAATCTTAGTTGCAAAAATATTCATGAGGCCAAAAAGAATATGTATTGGTTAAGTTTTGCACTTGTTCCTGTTAACTTAATGTTCATGTCACTAGGTGTTTTGTTGGTCGTTTTTGCACAAAAAAATGGAATTGCTATTCCTGAACGAACCGATGATTTATTTCCATTAATTGCTACTCAAGCTTATTTAAGTCCGGTAGTTGCAGTATTTTTTATTATTGGATTGGTTGCTGCTGCATATAGTAGCGCTGATTCTGCTTTAACAGCTTTAACTACATCATTTACAGTTGATATATTAAATACGCAGAATAAATCAGAAAAAGAGTTAAAATCAATTCGGACAAAAGTTCATGTTGGTGTATCGGTAGTATTGGTAATTGTAATTCTGATATTTAATGCCATAAACAACGAAAGTGTAATAAGCGCCATATTTAAAGTTGCAGGATATACTTATGGCCCGCTTTTAGGAATGTATGCTTTTGGATTATTTACTAAATATAAAATAAATGATAAATATGTTCCTCTTGTAGCAATTGTTTCACCTATAATATGTTTTGTATTTAGTCATTTTTCTCAAATAATTCTTGGAGGCTATCAAATTGGGTTTGAGTTATTAATTTTGAATGGATTTATTACTTTTATTGGATTATTGCTTATAAAAGTTAGATAAGAATCTTAATTATTTAGAAAACTTCAGATATAAAAACACGGTTGGCTTAATTTTTGAGTTTGACTTTTAACCTAATCAAACACTTTAATTTATTAACCATAGTTTCCCTTTTTATGAAAAAATCTGTTTCACTATTATTGTTTGCGTGTATTTATTTAAATACTTTTTTAGCATTTTCTCAACTAGACGAGGAGATTCCTGGCTACGAAATTAGCATAGATTATGGAATATTTAATTCTTTAAATAGTTCAATACATGAGAACTTGACTGGAAACAAATTAAGTTTTCAAGTTGCGATTTTTTCTTTATCTGATTTTGGATTTAGAACGGGGATCTCATCTTTTACTAATTTAGAGGGAAGTGACAAGTTTTATACTATTCCATTATGCATTACTTATAGAACGGGAATTTATAGGAGAAGTAATGTTGTTGGTTCCTTAACGGATTTGATTTTAGTTTTTATGCCTATGCAAGCTGAATTTAATTTTGGAACTAATATCGGTTACATTGAACCTGATAATAATTTAGGACTATCAAGTATTAATGGTGGGCCATGGATTCAACGAGGATATCAAGCAGAACAAAGGTTTGTATCTACAATAGATTTAGGTTTACGGTTTAATTATAAGATAAAACGTATTAGTATTGTTCTATCTCCTATAGAAAGCTATATTCTAAGCCAAAATTTTAAATATTATTCAGAAGACGAATTCGACAATGGCTATACTCCACAATGGTTTTTATCATTTACATTTGGGGTGTCGTATCAATTTTAAGATTATATATCAAAAATACTCTTGAATTTCAAGAGCATTTTTATTATTTATTTATTTACATTCCGATATATCTCAGCAATAATCTGTTTGTATTTATCGTAAACAAAACCTCGTTTTAGTTTCTGTGTAGGCGATAATTCTCCTGTTTCTGGGCTCCATTCTTCGCAAACAAGTCTAAACCTTTTAATTTTTTCGTGCTCGCCAAGTGTAACATTGTATTTATTTACCTCTTTCTGATAGCGGTTTATAACCACAGGCATCTGAACTAAATCTTTATTTTCTCGATATTGAACTTTATGCATTGTACACCAATCATGTAAAAATTTAAAATTTGGAGATAATAAAGCACTAGCAAATTTTTCATTTTCTCCAATAACCATTAACTGCTCAATAAAAAATGATTCTTTAAATTTATTCTCAATAACCTGAGGAGCAATGTATTTTCCACTTGAGGATTTAAACATTTCTTTTTTACGATCGGTAATTTTCAGAAAGCCCTCTTTATCAAGATGTCCAATATCACCGGTATGAAACCAACCATCTTTATCAATAACTTCACTGGTAAGTTCAGGATCTTTATAATAACCTAACATCAAATTCGGACCTTTGGATAAAATCTCACCGTCATCTGCAATTTTAACCTCAATATTTTCAAGTAATGGTCCAACCGTTCCAAATTTGCTAGCAGCTGGCGTTTGAGTATTTACTGCAATTACCGGAGAAGTCTCAGTTAAACCATAACCTTCTAATACTGTAAATCCTACAGCCCAGAATATTTTTGCTAATCGTACTTGCAAAGCAGCACCACCGCAAACGATTAAAATATCTTCACCGCCCAATGCTTCTTTCCACTTACTGAAAATCAGTTTGCGCGCAATTTTAAGTTTGAAATTATAAAAATATCGATACTTATTATTAATACGATATCTTAAACCCAGATTAACTGCCCAGAAAAAGATTTGTTTTTTAATGTAAGGAAGGTTACGACCTTTTCCAATTATTCCGTCATATACTCTCTCCAATAAACGTGGAACTGTACCAAACATATGTGGTTTTACCTCTTTAATATCAGTTGTAATTGTTCCAAGGCTCTCAGCATAATATATGCTCATACCTTTGTATTGCATTTTATAAGTCAGTATCCGCTCTAATACATGACATAAGGGTAAAAAACTTAATGCTTTATGTCCAACACCTAAACTATGTGCTTTTGCAGCGCTAACAAAATTTGAAACCAAATTCTTGTGAGAAAGCATAACGCCTTTCGGATTTCCTGTTGTTCCCGAAGTGTAAATTAAAGTAACCATTTCATCCTTTTCAATGCCAGCTTTAATTTTTAATACTTCGTTTTTGTATTTTTCTTCGTTCTTTTTCCCTTCTGCAATTATAGTTTTCCATGATGTTAATTCCTCAATGTCATCAAATGAATAAACTGATTTTAAAGAATCAACCTTTTTTACAACAGAACTTATTTTACTCCATAGTGTTTTACTTGATACAATTACTGCTTTTGCCTCCGAGTTATTAAATATATACTCATATTCATCTTCACTTATAGTTGGATATACGGGGACATGAATTACACCAATTTGTGCCATTCCCAGATCAACAAAATTCCACTCGGGTCGATTATTTGATATCGTAGCAATTTTATCTCCTTTTTTAAATCCTAAAGCTAAAAGGCCATAGCTTACTAAATTCGCATTATTAATATAGTCGGCGGAACTGTATTTTACCCATTTGCCATTTTCCTTACCGGCTAGGGCATCACTTATATTATATAATTCTTGATATCTGTTTAGTAAATCAAAAGTTCTGGTTACATTCATAGTCTAAAATTTTTAGGATTTGGATTTCAAATATAGAATTAATTTATATGTTTTACAACATACCTGGAGTGCCCGTAATTATAGGCTTGTGTAAACATGTCGATTATTATTGAAGTAAAGGTTTGATTTGAAACGCAAAGTTGATATTTTAGCCAGTCGAAAAAAATAATTGCTTAAAAATGAAAAATCTAGTTCCAGTATTACTATTAATTGGCTTAATCTCTTGTCAGCCAAAAACAAATCCAAATGAAGTTTTAAATCTTATTGCAGAAGATTATGTAAAATTAGTATTAGAAGCGGGTTTATACGATCCGTATTTTGTTGATGCATATTACGGACCTGAAGAATGGAAACCCGAAAATCTTACTAATGTTAATGTTGGAATTCCTTCTGAAAATCTTTTAATAAAAGTAAGGAATCTTAATAATAAGTTAAAAGCAATTGATCAAAATAAATTAAACGAAGATTTAATTCTTCGACATAGATATTTGGTAAAACAACTTATAGCTGTGCAAGGTAGAATTGAATTGTTAAGCGGAAAGAAGTTTTCTTTTGATGAGGAAACATCAGTTTTATACGATGTTGTTACACCAAATTATAAAGTTGAGGATTTTGAATCTGTAATACAAAAATTAAATGAACTTTTACCTGGCAAGGGTGATTTAAATGAGCGTTTAAATGAGTTCAAAAAAGATTTTATTATTCCAAATGACAAACTTGAGGAGGTCTTTAATGTTGCTATTGCTGAAGCAAGAAGGAAGACACTAAAATATATTGATTTACCTGAAAATGAAAATTTTGTTTTAGAATTTGTTTCTGATAAACCATGGGGAGGTTATAATTGGTATAAAGGAAATAATTTTAGTTTAATCCAAATTAATACCGATTTACCTGTTTATATTGATAGAGCTATTGATTTAGCGGCTCATGAAGGATATCCAGGTCATCATGTTTATAATTGCTTGTTAGAATCCAATATGGTTAAAAAGAATAAGTGGATGGAATTTTCTGTTTATCCTTTGTATAGTCCTCAGTCATTAATAGCCGAAGGAACTGCTAATTTTGGTATAGAAATGGCTTTTCCCTATGATGAGAAAATTAAATTTGAAAAAGAAATTTTGTTTCCTTTAGCTGGATTAGATCCCGAAAAAGTTGAGAAATATTACGAAGTATTATCTTTGGTTTCAAAAGTGTCTTATGTAAGAAATGCTGCTGCAGAAGCATATTTGAATAGTGAAAAATCAAAAGAAGAAACTATTGAATGGTTAGTGAAATATGCTTTGCGAAATCGTGAAAGTGCCAAAAAAAGTTTAAGTTTTATCGAAGCATACAGAAGCTATATTATTAATTATAATGTTGGTTTGGATATGGTTAGGAATTACATGGAATCCAATTCAGAAAATATGGACGAAAAGTGGGAGAGGTTTGAATATCTGATTTCTACACCACAGGTACCTTCAAATCTAGTTGAATAAAATATGAATAATTAAAAGGAAACCTTGCCAGGGTTTAAAACCCTGACAAGGTTATATAATTACTTAATAAGTTCTTTAACTTTTTCAATAGCAGCTTCTAATCCTTCAGGTTTTTTACCACCTGCTGTCGCATAAAAGGCTTGTCCTCCGCCTCCACCTTGGATTTCCTTCGAAACTTCTCTAATTATTTGTGAAGCATCCCATCCTTTTTCCTTTACAAGAGTTTCTGAAATCATTACGGATAAATTGGCTTTGCTTTCAATTTCGGCTCCCAGGACTAATACTAAATTGTCAATTTCATTTTTCAATTGAAAAGCAAGATCTTTAATTGCAGCTGCCGAGTTAAGTCCGACTTTTGCTCCAATGAAACTTATTCCGTTAATTTTAATTATTTGATCTTTGAGATTTTTCTTTATTCCTTGAGCTTGTTCTTTTGTAGATTCTTCGATTTGCTTATTTAATTTAGCTACCTCATCAAACAATGATTTTACGCTCTCAATAGTATTTTTAGGATTCTTAAATAAAGATTTAATTTCGTTTAGTTCTTGAATCTGAGTAGAAACATATTCAACAACTTTTTCGCCTGTTATTGCTTCAATTCTTCTAATTCCTGATGCAATAGAACTTTCGTGCATGATTTTAAAAAATCCTATTTGCCCTGTGTTAGAAACATGTGTACCACCACACAATTCAACCGAATCATCAAATTTAATTACTCGAACTGTATCACCATATTTTTCTCCAAATAAAGCAAGTGCACCCATGCCTGATGCAACCTTTATCGGGATATTACGATGTTCATCAAGCGAAATATTTCCTCTGATTTTTTCATTAACCAAAACTTCAATATTTCTGATTTCATCATCAGTTAATTTTTGAAAATGACTAAAGTCAAATCGTAAATGTTCAGGATTTACTAATGAACCTTTTTGTTCCACATGTTCGCCTAAAACTTTTCTTAAAGCATAATGAAGTAGGTGAGTTGCTGTATGATTATTTGTTGTTGAAATTCTTTTGTTAGAGTTTACTATTGCTTTAAAATCTGCTTTTGGGTCAACAGGAAGTTTTTCTGTAACATGAATACTTAAATTATTTTCTTTAATAGTATTTAAAATACTAATTTTTTCACCATTTGCCTCAATATATCCTTTGTCGCCAACTTGTCCGCCACTTTCTGCATAAAAAGGAGACATGTTGAACACTAATTGGTAAAACTCTTTCTTCTTTTGCTTTACTTTTCTGTATTTGGTAATTTTAATTTCCGTTTCAAGAAAATCATACCCGACAAATTCTTCAACATCATCTTTTAACAATTCAATCCAATCTTCCGTATCAACACTTGCTGCACTTCTTGATCTGTTTTTCTGACTTTCCATTTCATCTTCAAACTCTTTTTTATTAACTGCTAGATTATGTTCTCGTGCAATAAGTTCAGTTAAATCGAAAGGAAAACCATAAGTGTCGTATAGTTCAAAAGCAATTTTACCAGGAATTACATTATAATCTTCGTCCTCGATATTTTTAATAATTTTATCTAAAAGCCGAATTCCGGTTTCAAGTGTTTTAAGAAATGATGTTTCTTCCTCGAATATCACCTTTTCAATTAATTCTTTTTGATTTATTAATTCAGGATATGCTTCACCTAATATCTCAATTAATACATTCAGTAATTTATAAATAAAAGGTTCGTTAAATCCTAAAAATGTATATCCATAACGCACGGCACGGCGTAAGATACGACGAATAACATAACCTGCTTTAACATTTGAAGGTAATTGTCCGTCTGCAATCGAAAAGCTGATTGCTCTTAAATGATCCGAAATAACACGCATTGCAATATCTGCTTGCTCATTTTTTTCATAAATCTTTCCTGCAGCTTTAGCAATTGATTGAATAAGAGGTTGAAAAACGTCGGTATCATAATTAGATTTTTTACCTTGCAATGCCATACAAAGTCTTTCAAATCCCATTCCAGTATCTACATGTTTGCTTGGTAGTACATCTAGACTGCCGTTTGATTTCCTATTATATTGAATAAAAACAAGGTTCCAAACTTCAATTACAAGTGGGTGATCTTTGTTCACCAACTTTGAACCCGGAGTTTCTTTACGTTCCTCATCGTTTCGCAGGTCAATATGTAATTCAGAACAGGGCCCACAAGGACCTGTTTCTCCCATTTCCCAAAAGTTATCTTTTTTAGATCCGTTTAATATCCGGCTTTCTGGTAAATATTTTTTCCAATGATCCTGTGCTTCAATATCTAATTCAAGATTATCGTCGGTACTTCCTTCAAATATGGTTGCATATATCCTCTCTGGGACAATTCCCATTTCAGTAACCAGAAATTCATAGGCCCACTCAATAGCTTCTTTTTTAAAGTATCCGCTTGCGGGAATTGAAGGGTCTCCGAAAGACCAATTTCCAAGCATTTCGAACATTGTATGATGATATGTATCATGACCAACTTCTTCAAGATCATTATGCTTTCCTGAAACTCTTAAACATTTCTGAGAATCTGTAACTCGGGAGTTTTTAGCAGTATTGTTTCCAAGAAAAATATCTTTAAACTGATTCATTCCCGCATTAGTAAACATGAGGCTTGGATCGTTTTTTATAACCATTGGAGCCGAAGGAACTATAACGTGATTTTTTCTTTCAAAAAAATTTAAAAACTTACTTCTGATTTCTTTCGAATTCATAAAAACCTATTTTAAAAAGAGTTAAAACTTATCAATTAATATATTACGTAAGATCATTTATATATTATTGGGTTGTAAAATTAAATTATTTAAGTTAGATTTGTCGCTTACGTTGTATTTTTTTATGTTGAATACATTAAGTTTATTAGAATATGTCGAAAATCAAATATCAATTTGATTCAAAAACTCTCACTTTTAAAAAAGTTAAACTTGTTTGGAAACAAATTTTCCAAAGAATATTGATTTTCATTTTAGTTACTGGAATTTCAGCACTTGTTGTTAACCATATTTACACCTCTTTTTATAAAACACCTAAAGTTTTAATGCTAGAAGAGGAAGGTGAAATTCTTTTATCAAAATATGATGGTTTAAACGAGAGGATGATTGATATAAATCTTGTAATCAATGATATGCAGCAAAGGGATGATCATTTTTACAGATCTATTTTTGAATTAGAACCTATTCCGCCATCCGTTAGAGAAGCAGGTTTTGGTGGTGCAAATCGTTATCTTGAATTTGAGGGTTATATTAATTCTGATGTGTTAATAGGTACATTTAAAAAAATAGATGTAATATCCAAAAAAATATATGTACAGTCTAAATCCTTTGATACAGTAATAGAATTAGCCAAGAATAAAGAGAAAATGATTGCCTGTATACCGGCTATTCAACCAGTAGCAATAAAAGATTTTAATCGTATCAGTGATTATTTTGGTTCACGAAGTGATCCGTTTACTGGAAAATCTACAATGCATCATGGCATGGACTTTACAGGACCTGAAGGAGCTGATATTTTTGCAACTGGCGATGGAGTAGTTGTAGAATCGGGATATTCTTTCTATGGTTATGGCAATCGAGTTGTTATAGATCATGGATATGGTTATAAAACTGTTTACGCCCATTTGCAAAAAATAACTGTTGATGAAGGTCAAAAAGTGAAACGAGGAGAAGTTATAGGAACACTTGGAAATACTGGTCGTTCAACAGGAGCACATATACATTATGAGGTTAAATTAAATGACAGAACTATTGATCCTATCAACTATTATTTTAATGATATTTCTTCTGAAGAGTACGAATTAATGGTTGCTGCCTGCTCAAAAAGACGTATCCCAATGGATTAGTTTTAAATTATTTCCTTATATTTGCTCCATTAATTAATGAATTGATGGCGAAAATAAAATATAAGTTTAATCACAATTCTATAAGTTACGAAAAAATAGTACTTTCTGGGAAACAGAAGTTTTATCGTTTCTTAACCTACCTTTCGGCTACATTAATTATCGCAATTATTTATAATGTAGCTTTTACCCTGTTTTTCGATACTCCAAAAGAAAAAGGATTAATAAGAGAAAATAAGCAATTAGCCGACCAATATATAAATTTAAATAATAAGTTTGATTTAGTAGAAAATACTCTTGAGGATTTAAAAAAGAGAGATGATAATATTTATCGTGTAATTTTTGAAGCTGAACCTATACCAGCATCGGTTCGATCAGCAGGTTTTGGAGGTACAAACAGATATGTTGATTTGCAGGGTTTCAAGAGCTCTGAATTGGTAGTTGAAATTGCTCAAAGACTTGACAAGATTACTAAAGAATTATACGTTCAATCAAAATCCTATGATGAAGTAATTGAAATGGCAGAGAACAAAGAAGAGATGGTTGCTGCTGTTCCTGCAATTATGCCAATTTCAAACAAAGATTTAAGACGAACAGCTTCGGGCTGGGGGTGGAGAATTCATCCGATATATAAAATTAGGAAGTTTCATTACGGAATGGATTTTACGGCGCAAACAGGAACCGAAATTTATGTAACTGGAGATGGTGTTGTTGAGGTTGTGGATAATTCATTGAGAGGTTATGGTAAAAGAATTGTTGTAAATCATGGCTTTGGTTATAAAACTTTATATGCACATTTAAATGGTTTTAATGTTCGCAAAGGACAAAAAGTTAAACGAGGTGAAGTAATAGGATTTGTCGGATCATCTGGTACATCGACAGCTCCTCATTTGCATTACGAAGTATTTAAAAATAATAATAAAGTTAATCCTGTTCATTATTACTTTAATGATTTAACTGCCGAAGAATTTGATAAAATGATATTTATATCTTCAAACAGTGGTCAATCATTTGATTAAAAATTATTGCATGAAATTTATTTATAAACTTATTATAGTTCCCCTTTTTTTGGGGAATTTTTTTTATGCGGCTGCTCAAAACAATGCCGCAGTAAATGATACTATAATAACAGATACGTTGACATATCCGATTATTCAAACATTTTTAGGTAATTGGCAACGCAACTTTTATGGAAAAAATGCACCTGACACTCTAGGTATAGTTTGGAAACACTATTTAGGAAAAGGTGAAACTGTAATTTCTCGTAAAGCAGGATCACGAATATGGGCTGGCGCAGGATGGACAGGTCAACCCTTATTGGTAAAAGAAAAGGGTAAGCTTTATTTGATTCAAGGTGCTTATGATCATCATTTAAAAAAAATTGAAGCAGAAACCGGTAATTTAGTTTGGCAATACAAATTTGATGATGTTGTGAAAGGTACAGGAACATTGTGGATGAATAATAATGCTGTGAAGCCTGAAAACAGAATAGTAATTTTACAAGGTAGTAGATTGGGTGTTGGAAATTATTTAGATACAAAACATATCCCAAGTTATAGGGCAATCTCATATTTTACGGGTAAAGAATTATGGCGAATGGATCAAAAATGGACACATAGCTATTCCCGCGATGTTGATGGTTCAGCACTAATTTTAAATGATACTGCTTATTTAGGTTTGGAAAACTCCTATTTTACTGTATTTGATCCGGATCCGGATAATGGTAAATTATTGAATGATATGTTTCAACCTAATATTATTCAAGAAAGAAAACTTTACACTATGGATGACGTGTATAAACATCGAAATAATGTTGTTACCGAATCATCTCCTTCATTATTTAATAATAGAATTTATATTGCTTCGGGCTCTGGGCATATTTTTGGATATAATTTAGAAACTAAAGAATTAGATTGGGATTTTTATATTGGATCAGATATAGATGGTTCTGCAATTGTAAGTTCTGATAGTTGTATTTTAGTATCGGTTGAGAAACAATATATTAAAGGTAAAGGTGGAGTTTTTAAATTAAATCCTTCGGAAAAACCTGAAGATGCTACTGTATGGTTTTTCCCTGTTGAAAATAAGGAATTTGCCGGATGGGAAGGTGGTGTTATTGGTTCTGTGGGAATAAATGACAACTATATTAATAAGGAGCAAATGCATTTAGCTGCTTTTGTTGGAATTGATGAATATCTTTATATAGTAAATCATAAAAGTCTTGATTCAACAAAAACAGTTTTAGGCCCTGACAGTTCAGCGGTTTATAATACTCCTAAACTTATATATAAGAAAAAGGTAGGACCTTCTATTTCTACACCTATCTTTGTTGATGATAAATTAATTGTTGCAGGTTATTGGGGAATTCATCTTTTTAAATATAATAATAATACCTTTGAATTGATTGATAAACGCGAGGGTTCATTTGAATCTACTCCAATAGTTTGGGATAATAAAATATATGTTGCATCACGCGATGGTTATTTATATTGTTTTGGAATAAAATATTAAATTTGATTGTTTCATTTTATTTTTTAAATTTAATGGTTCATTAAATCTTAATAAAAATCAGATATGCCATATAAAGAAAAACGAGTTGAGAAACTATATTACAGTATTGGCGAGGTAGCTGAAATGTTTAATGTAAATCCTTCATTAATTCGTTACTGGGAAAAAGAGTTTGATATTATTAAGCCTAAGAAAAATAAAAAAGGAAACCGATTTTTTACAATTGATGATATTGAGCATTTTCATATTATATATTATTTGGTTAAAGAATTAGGTTTAACATTAAAAGGTGCACAAAAGAAGCTCAAAGAAAATAAAGAAGGTGCCATGAATAATTTTGCTGTGGTAAAATCCTTGAAAGAAATAAAATCATTACTGTTAGAAATTCGGGAGGATATTTAAGCTTAGTTTTTTTTATCTGTTTAATCCAAAAATTATAAATATATGAAGCTGAAAGAAATTAGTTCTTATATAGAATCATTTGCGCCATTGGCATATCAAGAAGATTACGACAATGCTGGATTAATTGTTGGGAATTCTGAAATGGAATTAACAGGTGCGTTGGTTACTGTTGATGTAACCGAGGAAATTGTTGATGAAGCTATAAAGAAGAGCTTAAATTTAATCCTTACTCATCATCCGATTGCATTTACAGGATTGAAAAAGATAACAGGTAAAAATTTTACCGAGCGCATAGTAATTAAGGCAATTAAAAATGACATAGCCATATACTCTGCACATACAAATTTAGATAGTGTTTGGGGTGGAGTTAGCAGTAAAATTGCAGATAAATTAAAACTTAAAAACCAAAAAATTTTAGCTCCCGTTTCCGATCAGCTTTTTAAATTAGTTTATTTTGTTCCTATCGATCATGCAGAAAAAACACGTAAAGCCATATTTGAAACGGGCGCAGGGACTATTGGTGATTATGATTCTGCAAGTTTTAATTCCCAAGGCAAAGGAACTTTTAAGGCGGGCCAAGGTGCAAAACCATTTGTAGGTAATAAGGGAGACCTTCATGTTGAGGATGAAATACGAATTGAAATAATTTTCCCTAAATATCTTAAAAATAAAGTTGCAAAGGCACTTATAGAATCTCATCCGTACGAGGAAGTGGCATTTGACATTTATTCCTTGGAAAATAATTTTAACCGAGTAGGTTATGGGATCGTTGGTGAGTTGGAAAATGAGATTAATGAATTGGATTTTTTAAATGGCTTAAAAGACAGTTTTTCAGCTAAATGTGTTAGACATACAAATTTGTTAAATAAACCTGTAAAGAAAGTTGCAGTTTGTGGTGGAAGCGGAAGCTTTTTATTGAAAAATGCAATAAGTGAAAAAGCCGATGTATTTGTTTCGGGAGATTTTAAGTATCATCAGTTTTTTGAATCAGAAGCGAAAATTGTAATTGCCGATATTGGGCATTTTGAATCTGAACAAATTACAAAAGAACTTTTTTATGAGTTACTTATAAAAAAATTCCCTAAATTTGCGGTTCATTTGACTGGAATAAATTCAAATCCGATAAATTATTTATAAAAATATGGCGAAAGTAAAGGAAACTACAGACTTAACTGTTGAGGAAAAATTAAAAGCATTATTTGAACTACAGATGGTAGATTCAGAAATTGATAATATTAAGCGTTTACGTGGAGAGCTTCCTCTTGAGGTTCAGGATTTGGAAGATGAAATAGAAGGATTACAAACTCGCGTTCAAAAATTTGATGACGATGCAGTTAAAATGGAAGAATCTATATTGAGCAAGAAGAATGAAATTACGGATGCTCAAGCATTAATAAAAAAATATACTGAACAACAAAACAATGTTCGTAATAATCGTGAATTTGATTCTTTATCTAAAGAAATTGAATTTCAAACTTTAGAAATTGAACTTTGCGAAAAAAGAATTAAAGAGTTCACATCAAAAATAGAAGATAAGAAAAAAGTAATTGAGGAATCAAAGAGAGTTCTTGAAGATCGTTCTGGTGCTTTAGATGCTAAAAATACTGAATTAAATTCTATTACTTCTGAAACACAAAAAGAAGAAGAAGATTTAGAAAAGAAATCTGTAGCAATTCAAGAGCTTATAGAAGATCGATTAAGAAATGCTTATAAAAAAATCAGAGGAAATGCTCGAAATGGATTAGCTGTTGTTCTTGTTCAACGTGATGCTTGTGGTGGTTGTTTTAATAAAATACCTCCTCAACGTCAGTTAGATGTTCGATCAAGAAAGAAAATTATTGTTTGTGAATATTGTGGTCGTATTTTGGTTGACCCTGATATGGAAGAAGAATTTAAATAGAAAATATATTATATAAAAAAGGGCTGATAAGAAATTACCGGCCCTTGTTATTTAATACCATTCCAATTCGATCCATTCATCTTCCTCTGGAACTATATCGGTAAATTGTACAACCGAATAAGCCAAGAAAAACCCCATAGCACCATTACTGATATTTCCTACAGGGTTGGCAGGTGGACCATCAAGAGGTCCCATGTTCCATACGGTTTCGGAAAGGAGCTGAATAATATAGTTGTAATATTCCTCATTTACAGATTGCATTTCTAAAGTAATTGTATCTCCAACAGAAACTTCTTCTACATATTGAACAGTCACATCATACATATAAAACCCGTTTATAAAATAATCATCGGAAAAATTTAATTCGTGAAGTGTATCCGATTCTAAAACACCATTTTTATAAACATTCCATAAATAATAATCTCCAGGGGTTTCTGGCTCCATTGCATTTAAAAGTACATAAAGATATGGTTCCTTTATATCTGCAGAATCCTCAATTTCTTCTTCATTATAGGAATAATCGTAAAATCCAAAATTTATTGAGTCAATTGGCGCACAAAAATTTAATTTACTACTTGCTGAGTAAGTTTCTCCTTCGGAATTAATTGATAAAGTATAGGTTTTTCCTACTTCTCCCGCCATTGTATCAGTTTCATATAAACCATCAGATATTTCAGTAAGGTTAAATGTGTTTTCTCCATCGTTTATTGAAACCGTTGCTCCGGTAACTGTAGGTGCAGGGGTATTTGAAAAATAATCAGCACTTTTGGTTAAGGATATTTGATGTGCGGTTCTTACATCACTAATCGATCCTTGAATCACCAATCTAATATACGTGCTTTCTAGTTCAACGTCAAAATCTTCTGTACATGCAGAAATAAAAATCAATAATATAAATGTTATGTATATAATTTTTTTCATAATAATCTTCATTTAGAAATTAAAGTTCCATGTTATTGACGGTATTATTGGAAATACATAAACCTTTTCTGCGGTAGTTATTGTTGGATCAACTTCATCTTGTCCAAAATAAATCATCCAGGCGTTATGTCTATTATATACATTATAAACTGAGATATTCAATTCGCTATTTAATCGTTTGTTTGGTTTTTCTTTTCCTTTTAAAGTAATTGATAAATCCATTCGATGATAGTCGGGCATTCTGTAACTATTTCTATCGCTATATATTGGTATAATCATATTTCCCTGTTCGTATCTACCAGTTGGAAATGTAACAGGCGAGCCTGTTGAATATACCCAGGTTGCAGCAATATTCCATCTTTTCCCTAAATCAAGACTTCCAACGATCGCTAAATTGTGTGGTCGATCGTATGACGACGAATATACCATTCCTGAGTTAATCTCCGGAATTTTTCTTTCTGCTTTTGATAATGTATAACTTATCCAACCTGTAAATTTCCCTTGTTGTTTACGGATTAGAAACTCTGCTCCATACGACCAGGCATCACCAACTCTAAATTCTCCCTCAAGCTCTGGATTTAGCAATAAAGATGCATGATCTCTAAAATCGATTTGATTATCCATATCTTTATAATAAACCTCTACAGATGTTTCGTAATAATCATTTAAGAAATTTCTGAAATATCCTATCGCAGCTTGATTTGCAAGCTGAGGTTCAATATTGGGACTTGAAGGAAGCCAAACATCTAACGGTGATCCGGCTGTACTATTCGAAGCTAAGTGTACATATTGTTTTGTTCTTGAATAACTAGCTTTTATGGATGACCGTTGATTTAAAGTGTAATTTAAACTTATCCTAGGTTCTAGTCCCGAGAAAGTGTTAAAAATATCCCATTGATCATATATAGTTGAATCAATTTTTTGATATGAATCATCAAAGTTATAAACTGTTGATTCTCCCATATTTTGAAATACAGAAACTCTTAATCCGTAATTTACTGTTAGTTTTTTTGTTAATTTATGTTCGTTACTTAAATATACAGCATATTCAAGTGCACTTGATTCAGGCATTCGAAGAGAATTGTCAATAGAGTCTCCTGTACTATGTGCATATCCCGGATTGAAATGATGGTGAATTGCTTCCAATCCAAACTTAATAGTATTACTAGGGTTTGGATAATAATTAAAATCTGCTTTGAATTTAAAGTCTTCTAAGTTAGATGTCCATTTAAATCCAATATCATTCGAACCACTTTCCATAATATAATCATACTTGCTATAAATAAATGAAAAGTTTGAGAATAGTTTCTCGGAAAACAGGTGATTCCATCTGGCAGTAAGAGTATAATTCCCCCAATCAAAGCCAAACATATCACCAAATTTTAAAACATCTCGTCCGAAATAACCAGATACATATATTCTATCTTTATCACTAATTTTATAATTTGTTTTTAAGTTTAAATCATAAAAATATAGTTGGTTAGATTTAACGGCATCGTCGCTTGATAATAATAGAAACAGGTCGGCATATGTTCTTCTTCCAGCAATTAGTACAGATCCTTTGTCTTTAACAATTGGACCTTCTATTGTTAATCTCGATGAAATTAGACCTAAACCACCGGTAGCATGCCATTCCTTTTGATTTCCTTCTTTCATTCTAATATCCAAAAGGGAAGATAATCGACCTCCGTATTCTGCAGGAATATCTCCTTTGTATAATTTTAAGTCTTTAATGGCATCATTATTAAATACCGAAAAGAAACCCATTAAATGTGATGCATTATAAACCGTAGCTTCATCAAAGAGAATTAGGTTTTGGTCAGGACTTCCACCCCGTACGTTAAAACCAGAAAACCCTTCACCTGTCGCTTGCACTCCTGGCAACAATTGTATTGCTTTTATAACATCAACTTCTCCAAATAAAGCGGGAATTCTTTTTATATCTTTTGCCTGTAATTTTATTGTACTCATTTCGGTTTTAACAACATTCTCATTTTTTCTTTCTGCTGTTATAACAACTTCTTCTATGGTTTTCGAAGTTTCAAATAATGTGATATTTATATTTTGATTTTTATTGAGGCTGATTTTTTCAGAAAGCGTTGTACATCCCATATATGAATAATCAACATCGTAATTTCCCTCGTTTACAGTAATGGAATAAAATCCGTAGACATTGGTAACAGTACCTGCTTCTAAATTTTTAATATAAATTGTAGCTCCAATTAGTTCTTCACCTGCTGCGTCTTTTACAAAACCACTTATAGTATATTTTTTTTGGGAAAATGAAGAGGCAGATATAATAACTAATAATGCAATTATTAAAAATCGTTTCATGCTTGAGTTTTTGTACATTTGCTTATTAATTGAAAATGGATTTTACAACACAAATTTAATGCCACTGTCAATATTCAAAAATAGCCACAATTAAAATGAATCAATCTTCTTTTCGTTTAATTATTGATTTATTTAATATGTTTTGCACAATAGCATATAAAAAAATAAATATAGCAAGAAAACTCGCAATTCTTCCAATATAATCACCATATATTACGTAAAAAGTTAATTTGGAATTAGCTTTAATAGTACCTTTTATTGCATCACGAACCCACCACTGTGTTCTGTTTAAAATTTCGCCTCGTTGATTTATGAACCCCGAAATTCCTGTATTTGCAGATCTCGCAACGCTTCTTCTTGTCTCTATGGCTCGCAGCTGTGAATAGTTTAAATGTTGTTTATATCCCGCAGAGTTTCCCCACCATCCGTCGTTAGTAACTACGAAAATAAAGTTGGCGCCATTTTTAATATAATTGGTAACAAATTCTCCATAAATTGATTCATAACATATTACAGGAGCAATTCTCATTTCATCAACTGAGTGTTTAAACGTTCCCCGATATTTTTGAGTTCCTCGACTACCTGTGGTTCCTCCTAGATTCACAATAACATTATTTAATAGTTTAAATAATTTGGGATAAGGCATTTTTTCCACACCCACAACTAATTTTGATTTATGGTAAATTGGGATAAAGTTACTTGTATCTATTTGTATAGCAGAATTATAAGCGTCATAATAAAATTTCTCTTTTTCCCAATACCGCGTTGTAGGCGAATGCTCCTCTTCCGGCATATATCTTTTATAACAATCAATTCCCGTAATAAAATTTACATTAGGATTATTATTAACGAAATTTCTAACAGCTTGAATAGAATAATTAGCTTCTAAATTATTTATCCAAATAGAATTGCCAAGCACTGTTTCGGGCCCAACTACATAATCAGTATTTTCATCGGTAATGCTGTCTGCTAAATTTAATAATATGTTTAACTGTTGGGAATGTGATAATCCGCCAAATTTATCATTATATGGATCGATATTAGGCTGAAGAACTGCAATATTATAGTCATCTCCATCTTCTTGATAATTTCTGAATATAAAAATTGATATTATTATTGGAATAAATATTAATGCGGCTAGAATTGAAATTTGCGAAAGTAATGGTTTGTATTTTCTTAGATTAATAAAAGATTTTAGGAGATTTAAAAGTAATATGTTTACAAGAATAATCCAGAACGTTCCGCCCAATGTGCCAGTAAATTCGTACCATTGAATAAGTTTAATGTCTTTTGCAAATGCATTACCTAAATTTAGCCATGGCCATGAAATTTCTGCATTTAAATACAAGTGTTCAAATCCTATCCAATAAACTAATAATGAAATTTGTCCGATTTTAGTACCTAGTTTCTTTTTGGTAAAATGAAATAACCAAAAAGTTGAAGTCATTAATAAGGTGTTTATAATTACTGCCGAAATAGCACCAAAAAGAGTAGCATTATGGATCCAATAAGTGGTTAATGTATTCCATATTGAAAAACTAAGAGCTGCGTAAGCAAATAGAATTATTGATTTATTAATCTTTTGTGTTTTGTAAATATAATCTTCAATAAAAAGAAGTGGTACAAAGGCTACCAGAATGATTATTCCGGAAAATTGCTGATACCATGGTAATGTTAGTAAAATACTACTTAGAATTGCTAATGTAAATCGAGATGTCTTTTTCATGTTTGCTTACGCTGATTAACTAGATAAACTCCGGTTAAGATTAATCCAATCCATAAAAACTGAATTATTGTAAATTTTTCGCCATCAAAAAGGCCCCACATAATTGCAAATATCGGGATAAGATAAGTTACTGAAGCTCCAAAAAGAGCTGACGTATATTGAATTAATGTATTAAAAATTGCCAAAGCCAATACCGTTCCAACGACTGCTAATATTGCAATATAAAAAAAATTTAATATGTAATCATCAGTCGATAATGCAAATGAAAAATCAGTAAAGAGCAAATATATTCCTGTAAATGGACCCACAAACATAAAGGCCAATGAAGTAAGCTCTAAACCAGTTAATCCCTTTATTTTATATTTTACTTGATTTACATTAAATCCATAGCAAATAGTTGCAACAACAATAAATAGTCCATAATAATTAAAATTTCCAATAATACTATTACCATTATATGAATTACTTATTAAACCTATTGCGCCTATAAAACCTAAGAAAATTCCAACTATATTAATTGTTTTTGCTTTACTATTATATAAAATTAATCCAATAATTAAAGTAAAGAGTGGTGTAACCGAGTTTAATACACCAGCAAGTCCACTATCAATATTTGTTTGTGCTTTAGCGAATAAGAATGCTGGTATTGTTGATCCAATAAAACCAACAATAAGTAAAGAAATAATATTTTCTTTGTTTACTTTTTTAAAGTGCTTTATACCAAATGGTAGAAAAGCTAAAAAGGAAATAAATATTCGAAAAGCAGCAACTTGATCGTGACTATACGAGCGAAGTCCTTTTTTCATTAGAATGAAACTGCTCCCCCAAATTAATGAAAGAAAAATTAATGTAATCCACTGCCAAACTTTCTTGTTTAAGTCTATTTTGTACATACTGTAAAATTAGGTGCGTAAAGATATGATATAAATTAACAAAATATTTGACCTCTTGTTTTATCTTTTTATAAATAGAAGTTTTATTTAGATAGGATTCTGGATCAAAAAAGCTAATTTTGCATTTAATTTGCAAATTTAAATTAATGAATCACTTAAAGTTATATATAGGTGGAGAATTTGTGGAAACAGGTCAAAAATTATCTGTTACTAATCCATTTGATAATTCGCTTGTTGGTGAAACATATATTGCAGGAAAAGAGGAGTTGGAAATAGCTATTGAAAAGGCATTGCTGGTTAAAGATAAAATGCGTGATTTGGCTTCCTGGCAGAAATATAAAATATTAAACGAAATAGCTAATAAAATAAGTGCGAAGAAAAATGAATTAGCAATATTATTAGCCCAAGAAGCTGGGAAACCTTTAAAATATGCTTTAGGTGAAATTGAAAGAGCAATTCAAGTTTTTACAATTGCAGCAGAAGAATCTAAACGATTACCCAAAGAATATTTTTCAATGGACTGGACTCCGGCAGGTGATGGAAAGGAAGGTTTCGTAAAATATTTTCCTATTGGATTAATTACAGGAATTGCTCCATTTAATTTCCCTTTAAATTTGGCAGTACATAAAATTGCCCCTGCTATTGCTTCTGGAAATTTAATAATTATAAAGCCTGCAAGATCAACGCCTTTATCGGTATTGGAGTTAGCTAAAATTATTGATGAAACAGATTTGCCTAAAGGCGCATTTTCTGTTCTCCCAATGGATCGAGAGGCTGGAAATCAATTGGTTACAGACAATAGAATTAATATGCTTTCTTTTACGGGCTCTCCAGAAGTAGGATGGAAAATGAAAGCAAATGCGGGTAAAAAGAAAGTTGCTTTGGAATTAGGTGGAAATGCTGGAGTAATTGTTTCCAATGATTCTGATATTGATTTGGCGGTTAAGAAATGTTTGATTGGGGGTTTTGCATTTTCTGGTCAAGTTTGTATTCATGTTCAAAGAATATATGTGAACGAAAATATCTTTGATGAATTTGTAAATAAATGTATTATTGGTATAAAAAAATTGAAATTTGGTACACCCGAAGATCCAAATACCGACATATCAGTAATGATTGATGAAGAAAATGCTATTCGTGTTGAAACCTGGGTTAATGATGCAGTAAGCGAAGGAGCTGAAATTCTATATGGAGGAAAAAGGGAAGGAAACTATTTCGAACCAACTATTATTACAAGTACAAAAAAGGAAATGAAAGTATGTGCTTTAGAAGTATTTGGTCCGGTAGTTACAATAGAAAAATTTATGAACTTCGGTGATGCAGTTAAAAATGTAAATGATTCGGATTATGGATTACAGGCTGGGGTTTTTACAAATCAGATTAAAGAAATGAATGAGGCTTTTAATGAATTAGAAGTCGGTGGCGTAATTATAAATGATGTACCAACTTTTAGGGTTGATCATATGCCTTATGGTGGCGTTAAAAATTCAGGTTTTGGACGAGAAGGAATTAAATATTCAATATTTGAAATGCTTGAACCTAAATTGTTAGTGAAAAATGCCGATTATTAGATTATAGATGTGTTCCTAAAGCAAAAAAAGCAGGAATGTAAAATGTTATTTCGAATGAATAGCAAAGAATTAAGTAAACAATTGGAAATTGAAACTGTTGGCATTTTAGACATTTCAATCTTTAGACATAAATTATTGTGGAAATAGGGTTTTTATTAAAGGGACTAATTGTAGGATTTTTAGCTTCGATACCTTTAGGACCTGTTGGGGTTCTAAGTATCCAAAGGACTATTAACAAAGGGGTGACTTCTGGATTAATTTCTGGAATGGGTGCAGCAACAGTTGATGCTTTTTTTGCTTTAGTTGCTGCTTTAGGATTAACGTTTATTATTAATTTTATTGAGGAACAACAGTTTTTTATTCAATTACTTGGAGGAGGAGTCTTAATTCTTTTAGGAACAAGAATTTTTAGCACAAATCCTATAAAACAAATTCGAAGACACAGGAAACAAAAAAACAAACTAATTGAAGATTATTTTTCTGTAGTTTTTTTAACTCTGTCAAATCCATTAGCGGTATTCCTTTTTGTTGCTGCTTTCGCAGGAATTGGAATGGTTACATCAAAGGATACTCCTTTAAGTTCTTCATTAATTATTTCTGGTGTGTTTATGGGAGCAATGATGTGGTGGTCTACACTTACTTTTTTAATAAATTTATTTAGAAAACGATTTAGGCTAAAACAATTATGGTGGATAAATAAGATAGCAGGAATATTTATTATTGTGTTTGGTGTAGCTGCTATGTTAGCTGTTTTCTTTGAATAAATATGTTGAGACTCTTAATTATAAAAAGAATAAAATGAATATAAAATCGGCTGAATTTGTTTCAAGTTATGTGACTTATAAAGATTGTCCAAAATCTGAGATGCCAGAATATGCTTTTGTAGGCAGATCTAATGTTGGGAAATCTACCTTAATTAATATGCTGGTTAGCAAGAAGAAACTTGCCAAAACTTCACAAAGTCCTGGTAAAACGCAATTAATAAATCAGTTTATTATAAATGATAAATGGTACTTAACCGATTTGCCAGGTTATGGATATGCCAAAGTAGCAAAATCAATGCGAAAAGATTTTAATAAACTTATTAACGAATATGCACTAAACAGAGAAAATTTAATGTGTCTTTTTGTTTTAATAGATTCAAGACACGAACCTCAAAAAAATGATTTAGGCTTTATGCGATGGTTAGGCGAAAAACAAGTCCCTTTTGCAATGGTTTTTACTAAAATTGATAAGCTTTCGAGTTCAGCTGTTAACAAAAATATCATAAATTATAAAAAAGAAATGTTAAAAGAGTGGGAAGCATTACCAGAAATATTTGAAACATCGGCAGAACAATTGATAGGTAAAAAAGAAATCTTAAATTATATTGATAAAATAAATAGTACTGTGAAAATTTAAAATCATTAGTTAAATTTTCGCGCAAAGTCAATGAAAATTAGAATGATATTTTTACATTTGCAAGTCCAAAATAGGAATATAATTTGAAAAATTAATAAAAATGAATCATCAACCTCCAATTAAGATTTTTTCAGGAACAAAATCACGATACATTGCAGAAAAAATAGCAAAGGAGTATGGTATTGAGCTGGGAAGTACTGCGTTTCTGGAATTTAGTGATGGAGAATTCCAAACTTCATATGAAGAGACTGTTCGAGGATCATATGTTTTTATAATTCAATCAACTTTTCCTCCATCAGATAATTTAATGGAGTTATTGTTAATGATTGATGCTGCAAAACGGGCTTCTGCTTATAAGGTTGTTGCAGTAATGCCTTATTTTGGATTTGCACGTCAAGACAGAAAAGATAAACCACGAGTTTCAATAGGAGCTAAGTTGGTTGCTAATATTCTTACAGCTGCAGGCGTTGATCGAATTATGACAATGGATTTACATGCTGATCAAATTCAAGGATTCTTTGATGTTCCTGTTGATCATCTTTATGCATCATCTATTTTTGTTCCATATATTAAAAGTTTAAATCTTGATAATTTAGTTATTGCAGCTCCAGATATGGGCGGAACAAAAAGAGCAAATGCTTATTCAAAATTTTTGGGTACTCAAATGGTAATTTGTCATAAATCAAGGAAAAAGGCTAATGTTATCGATGAACTTACTGTAATTGGCGATGTTGTAGGGAAAAATGTAGTTATTCTCGATGACATGATTGATACTGCTGGTACTGTTACTAAAGCAGCCGACATGATGATTGAAAAAGGTGCTATTAGTGTAAGAGTTATTGTTACTCATGGAGTCCTATCGGGTCCTGCATACGAAAGAATTAACGATTCGAAAATTACTGAAGTAGTTGTAACAGATACATTGCCTATTAAACCAATTTCTGATAAGATAAAAGTATTATCTGTAGCTGATGTTTTTGCAGATGTAATTAATAAAGTATATAATTATCAGTCGATAAGTTCCAATTTTATAGTTTAATATTATATATTTGCACACCAAAATAAAGCATATTGTAAAAAAGTGTGATGGGGAATAAGAAGCTTTTTAAATTTTTAAGATTATTCTGAGTAGCACGTAATTAGAAAAGAAATGAAATCAGTTGAAGTAAAAGGTAGTTTAAGAGAAGTAGTTGGGAAAGCAACTTCTAAAAGTTTAAGAAGAGAAGATCAGATACCTTGTGTAATATATGGTAATGGTAAGAATGTTCATTTTCATACTCATGAGAGATCTTTCAAAAAAATAGTTTATACACCAAATGCATATCTTGTAGAAATTGATATTGATGGTAAAGTATATCAAACAGTTTTAAGAGATATTCAATTTCATGCTGTATCTGATAAAATTATTCATGCAGACTTTTTTGAAGTTACTGAAAAAGAACCTTTATGGATAAAGATGCCTATTGTTACTGAAGGAATTCCTGTTGGAGTTACAAATGGTGGAAGATTAGTTCAAAAAATGCGAAAGGTAAAAGTTAATGGATTGTTAAGTGCTTTACCTGAAGACATTAGAATTGATATCTCTGAAATAGCAATTGGCCAATCAATAAAGATTGCTGACATGAAAATTGATGGGCTTGAATTTATGGAGTCTGCAAATTCTGTTATAGTGCTTGTTAAAACTGCTCGTGCTGCTGTTCTTGACGAAGTCGAAGGCGAAGAAGGCGAAGAGGGTGAAGAAGGTGAAGAAGATGAAGAAGGTGCTGAAGGCGAAGCTTCTGCAAAAGGAGGAGACGCTCCTGCTGAATAATACAATAATTTAAACAGATAATTGGTTTGAAATACCTTATTGTCGGTTTAGGAAATACAGGAAGTGAGTATATAAATACTCGACATAATATTGGATTTAAAATATTGGATGCGTTAGCTAATGCATCCAATATTTCTTTTCAGGACCGTAGGTATGCTTATCGTGCCGAATATAAGTTTAAGGGTAGGACTTTTATTTTAATAAAACCAACCACATTCATGAACTTGAGCGGTAAAGCGGTTAACTATTGGCTTCAAAAAGAAAAACTTCAAGCGGATAAATTATTGGTATTAGTTGACGATGTTGCTCTGCCTTTCGGTGTCTTAAGGCTACGTTCTAAAGGTGCAGATGCAGGTCATAATGGATTAAAAGATATTAACCTTACTTTAGGTCACCAGAATTATTCTCGTTTACGATTTGGAATTGGAAATGATTATCCAAAAGGCGCCCAAGCACATTATGTTTTAAGTCCTTGGGATGATAATGAAAAAGAAAGCTTAACTGCAAAAATTGATTTGTCAATTGAAATAATCAGAAGTTTTGGTGTGAGTGGTGTTGCTAATACCATGAATGAATATAATAATAGATAATTTTTTTATTCTGTATAGAATAAGTAATTATACCTTAAGTTATTCAAAACAAAATACCAAATCTTAAAAATAAATAAATCTCAAATTCTAAATTTCAAACTATTATACGTTTTGTATTTGATAGTTGATTTATTGAGATTTATTTGGTATGTGATAATTGTTAATTGGAGTTTTTTGCTTAAAATCTCGTGATTTGAACTTTAAGATGTTAATTTTGACATAAGTATTATTAAAACTAAAATGAATCACGAAGAAAATTTACGTATCGATAAGTGGTTGTGGGCTGTTCGTATTTTTAAAACACGAAGCCAGGCTGCTGAAGCTTGTAAAAAGGGAAGAGTGTTAATTGATGATGTTCAAGTAAAACCATCGCGAGTAATTAAAGTTGGGGAAATTGTATTTTTAAAAAACCCTCCCGTAATTTATTCGTTTTTAGTAAAAGGATTGTTAGGTAAGAGGCAATCGGCAAAAATTATTGTCGATTATGTTGAGGATATTACACCTGAAGAAGAAAAACTCAAATTAGAAATGAAAAGATTCTCGGGTGTTGAAGTGCGTGATAGAGGAATTGGTAGACCTACAAAAAGAGAACGCAGATTAATTGATGATTTAAAAAGAAAAGATTAATACTATGATAATCGCAAAACAAAAAAAACAAGAGAATATTGCTGAATATATATTGTATATGTGGCAGATAGAAGACTTGATTAGAGCTTATAAATTAGATATTAATGAGATCAATAAAAATATAGTTGAAAAGTTTAATCAATCTGAGCCTATAAAAAAGGAAATTGCAAATTGGTACGCAGGCTTAATTGACTTGATGAGGGAAGAAAATAAAATCGAATCGGGACATTTGCAATTTGTACAAAACACAGTAAATGATTTAAACAATACTCACCTTCAATTATTAAAATCACCGGAGCAATTAGATTATATTGAAGTTTATAATAAGGCAAAGCCTGGAATAGTTGAGCTGATGAATAAATCAAAAGGTACTGTCGAAAATGAAATTGAGGCTTGTTTCAATGGATTATACGGATTGCTAATGCTACGTTTACAGCAAAAAACAATTAACGCAGAAACTGCAAGTGCGATGACGGCAGTTAGTCAGTTAATAGCGTTAATAAGTAAAAAGCATAAATTAATTGAACTGGGAAAAATAGAATTGTAAAATTTATATATTAATTAAAACCGTTAAAATGAGCAATATTAATGATTTGGTATATCCAGAAATGATTAAGAATCTTCCCGATGCTAATATTCCATTTAATGGAGTACATGGTAAATTATTTCAGGGAAATGACCATCAAATAATATTTTTTGAAATTGAACCTATTGGAGAAGTAGCGGAACATTCTCATGGAGCTCAATGGGGAGTTGTTTTTGAAGGCGAAATGGATTTGACCATTGATGGTGTCACTAAAACTTACAAAAATGGCGATCGATATTTTATTCCTTCAGGGATTAAACATTCTGCTAATTTTAAAAAGAGAACACAATTGATGGACTTTTTCGAAGATAAGAATAGGTACTTTGCAAAATAAAACCGAATTATAAAAACTTATAATCGTAAGATGAATCGGCTATAAAGCAAGTTCTTCTTTTCCCGAACCATTTGAATCGGTTCCTTGAAAATATCATATAAATAGAGTCTCTAATTGGGATTGGTACTATAATAAAGAAATAGAGCAGAACCCATAATCCCTTTAGCTTTTTTGCAATTCTAAGTGCTGCCGTTGATTTATAGTAAACAGAATCATCTTCAATTAATATTACTGATTTATTATATATTCCAGGGATTTTGTGTGATGATAAAACTTGCATACCAATTTCAGATTGTAGGCTTGAAAATCTGAAATAATCATTTTTATCCCTTTTTAAAATAAACATGACAGATCCAGAACATAAATTACAAAAGCCATCAAATAGTACAATTCCTTTATTTTTTTGATTTTGATTCATTTGTTTGTTCAGGTATATAGACTTCCAAGAGCTTACTTTGAACAACAGGGTTTAAAACTAAATGTTCGATGACAGCAGGAATTAAAACGGTTTCTCCTTTTTCAACAATAATCTTTTCTGCATCATAATATTCTATTTCAAATTTACCGTCTAGGCACATGTATATTACAAATGAGTCAAGTTGATTATAATCTTTCTCTACGGGATTTTCAAAATCTAATATATTTGTTTCAAAATACTTGTTCGATAATATTTTAGAAAATTGATCTTTAATCGATTTATATTCAGTTTTATAATTATCTTCAACCTTGAAATCAATAGCGTCAATAGCCTCATCAGTATGTAATTCTCTTAAATTGCCATTGTCATCTTTTCTGTTCCAATCAAAAATCCGATAAGTAATATCTGATGTTTGCTGTATTTCTGCTAAAACTATTCCTGCACCAATTGCATGAACCCGACCTGCTGGAATATAAAATACATCTCCTGCTTTTACTTTTTCGTGATTTAGAATTTGTGGTAACTCATTATTTTTTAAATGGTTTAAATAATGATTTCTATCAATTTTATGATTAAAACCGGAAATAAGCTCAGCATCTTTTTGTGCATCAACAATGTACCACATTTCGGTTTTGCCATTTAAGCCATTTCTCTGTTTAGCCAGATCATCATCTGGATGAACTTGAATGGAAAGTACTTCATTAGCGTCAATAAATTTTATTAGTAATGGGAAGTTTGTTCCAAATTTATCATAAACTTTATCTCCAACTAAATCACCCATATAAACTTCTATCATTTCGTCAAGTTCATTTTCTGCTAAGAATCCATTTTCAACTACAGAAATATTGTCATCAATACCCGATATTTCCCAACTTTCTCCTATTTTTTTATTTATAGGGATTTTTTTATTTAATGATGTTTTAAGATTTTGTCCACCCCAAATTTTTTCTTTTAAAATAGGATTGAACTTTAATGGATATAAATCGCTCATCTCAAGGGTTTTAAAATTCGTAATCAATAACTGCTTTTTCTTTATTAATGTAACCGCAAATCTCTATAGCATTTAGATGTTCAGGATGGTTTATGTAAGCATCCAAATCCTCCCATGAATCAAATTCAGATATTATAACAAGATCGTATGAAAAATATGTTTGTTTCATATTAATCTTTATATCATAAGATTTAACAACCTTAATTAGTGATTTTATGGGGCTAAAAGTCGATTTCATCTTTTCGGCTTTGCTTAATCTCTCTGAATCATTTTTAACATCAAAAAATTTAAACATAATAATATGTCTGATCATGAATTAATTTTTTTGCAAATTTATATTATCTTCATACCGAATTAAAGCTTAAAGTTATTAAATTTTTATTGATATGTCGTTTATAATTGGAATAGCAGGAGGAACCGGCTCAGGGAAAACTACGGTAGTAAAAAAAATAATTGAGCAATTGCCTAAAGATGAGGTAGCAATTATAACTCAGGATTCGTATTATAAGGACAGTAGTCATTTGCCTTTAGAAGACCGTCAGGAAATAAACTTTGATCATCCCGGGTCGTTAGAGTTCAAGTTATTGGCCGAACATATCAAATTGCTTAAAGCAGGCAAAGATATTAAACAACCAATTTATTCTTACGTAACATGTACAAGATCGGAAGAAACGATATTGGTAAAACCTAAAAAGGTTGTAATTATTGAAGGAATATTAATTCTTCAGAATGCTCAGCTTCGTGGTTTAATGGATGTTAAAGTTTTTGTAGATGCCGATAGTGATGATCGCTTAATGCGCGTAATTCAGAGAGATTTGGTTGAACGTGGTCGTTCTGTAAATAAAGTTCTGAAAAGATATGAGAAAACTGTTAAGCCAATGCATTTGCAATTTATTGAACCTACTAAACGATATGCTGATGTAATAATACCGCAAGGAGGAAATAATAAAGTCGGTATAGATATTTTAACTTCAATAATTGAAAAGAAACTTAAATCAGGAAAATAGTTTATGCTCGATAAAATCAACACAGATAATATTTTATTTCTTGATATAGAGACGGTTCCACAATTTCCAGATTTTGAAGAAGTTCCTCATGATTTCAAAGAGTTTTGGGATAAAAAATCAAGCTATTTTAGAAATGAAGATCAAACTGCTTCGGATGTTTATCAAAGGGCGGGAATATATTCTGAATTTGGAAAAATAATTTGTATTTCTGTTGGTATAGCTAAAACCAAAAATCTTCAAAGAACATGCAGGTTAAAATCATTTTTTGGAGATGATGAATCCTTGCTTTTAAAAGAATTCTCAGAAATGTTAAATAAATTCTGCGCTTCAAATTCTGATGTGCAATTATGCGCTCACAATGGTAAAGAGTTTGATTTTCCATATATCGCTCGCAGAATGTTGATTAATGGAATAAAACTTCCTAAAATATTAGATGTAGCAGGTAAAAAACCTTGGGAAGTTATGTTTCTTGATACACTGGAGCTATGGAAGTTTGGCGATTATAAAAAATATACTTCTTTGAATTTATTGACACATATTTTTAATATTCCAACACCAAAGGATGATATTGATGGAAGCATGGTTGCCGATGTTTACTGGAAGGATAAAGATTTGCATCGTATTATAACATATTGCGAAAAGGACGTTTTAGCTGTTATTCAATTATTATTAAAATACAAAGGTGAAGAATTAGTTAAACCAGAAAATGTTGAGTCGGCAACAATAAATAAACTACTGTAATATAAAATCTTCAATTTTTGCTAAAAATAATTCAGGTTGCTCAGCATGCAACCAATGTCCAGCGTTAGGAATAGTTTCAATATCAGCGAACGGAAAAATCTGATTTATAACTTTTTTATCATCATTTAAAATATAATCTGAATTTCCGCCTTTAATAAACAGAACCGGAAATCCAGTAATTTCAGATTGATTTGAATTCAACCCGTCCATTATATTTATTAGTTCATTTTTAATAGTTTTAATATTCAAAGTCCAACTATACTCATTATTTTTCGATCGTTTAATATTCTTCAAAAGGAATTGACGAATTCTATTTTCCGGAATCGATTTCGATAAAATATCATCAATTTCTTGGCGGCTGGTAATTCCGTAAAAATCAAGATTATACATTGCTCGAATAATTGTTGTGTGAGCCAGTAATTGATTTGAATTTGTAGATTTATATGATTTTGGAGAAATATCTACAACTATCAGATGACTTACTCTTTCAGGATAATCAGCAGCAAAAAACATTGCTGTTTTACCTCCCATTGAATGCCCGATAATAATTGCTTTGTCAATTGATTGTGAATCCATAAATTCAAGTAAATCTGCTTTTAACAACTGGTAATTATGATCTACGGAGTGAGGAGATTTACCGTGATTTCGCTGATCAATAATAAAAACTTCAAAATTGTACGCTAATTTTCTCCCAATACTTACCCAATTATCTGATGATCCGTACAAACCATGAATAATAATTAAAGGGGGTCCTTGTCCGTATTTTCTGAAGAATAGTTTCATTTAATTAGGATATGAGATAAAAGATATTAGTATCGAGATTATTAAAATCATTAATTTTTTTGCTGATTTTGAGTTTGTTAAGCATAAATGATGCTAAAATTAAGACAAAAGATTAAAGTTAAATATTTTTTCTTGATACTTGATTCTATAAATCTTGAATCTTAATTATTTTAACTCCCTCAAATACATTTGAACGGTATTCTCTAATCCTAAATAAAGAGCATCAGATATTAAAGCGTGCCCAATAGAAACTTCTAATAATCCAGGAATATTTTGATTAAAATATTTTAGATTATCTAAATTTAAATCATGACCTGCATTTAATCCAAGCCCGACAGCGTTTGCTGTTTCCGCAGCTTTAACAAAAGAAGCGATAGCTTGTCCTTTGTTTTTATGGAAATTGTCAGCATAAGGTTCGGTGTATAATTCGACTCTATCAGTGCCTGTTTCTGCAGCATTTTTAATCAGTTCAAGACCAGTTTCGATAAAAATAGAAGTACGAATATCGGCTGAATGAAATCTAGAAATGATATTTTTTAAATAATCTTTATATTTAATTGTATCCCAACCCGCATTTGAAGTTAAGGCATCCGGAGGATCCGGAACTAAAGTAACTTGGTTAGGCTTTACCTCTAAAACCATTTTAATAAAATCTTCCGATGGAAACCCTTCGATATTAAATTCTGTATTTATTGTAGGTATAATATCATAAACATCTTGATAGCGAATATGCCTTTCATCAGGTCGAGGATGCACAGTTATTCCTTGGGCACCAAATCGCTGACAGTTAATAGCAGCTTCTAATACATTCGGATAATTTCCCCCTCGAGCATTTCTTAATGTCGCAATTTTATTTATATTTACACTTAGTCTGGTCATATATTGTTACTTGACAAAGGATTAAACAATTAATTGTTGTGATTGTTAATTAAACAAAAATACAAGTATTTTTGAGAACAGATAAATTATGTTAGCAAAAGATTTAATATCAGATGAAATTCCTGCTTTACGGACTTCGGAGACTGCTGTTGAGGCTTTAAACTGGATGGAAGTTTTTCGAATTTCACATTTGCCCATTGTAAATAATGAAGAGTTCTTAGGTTTAATTTCAGAAGCGGATATATTTGATTTAAACAATCCCGAAGAGGCAATAGGTAACCATAAGTTATCATTATTAAAGCCAAGCGTTAAGTGCGATCAGCATATATATGAAATAATGGAGGTTGCTGCAAGCCTTAAATTAACCGTAGTTCCTGTGCTAGATTATAATAATAAGTATTTGGGTGTAATTCAAATGACGGATTTATTACATTACTTTGCAAAACTTTCCGCTATTGAAAAACCAGGAGGAATTATTGTATTGGAAACTACTCAGAGTGATTACTCAATGACCGAAATTTCACAGATTGTAGAATCAAACGATGCAAAAATTTTAAGCATGTATGTTAATACATTAGAAGATTCTACAAAACTCGAAGTTACATTAAAAATAAATTTAACCGATCTTACATCAATTATACAAACATTTAATCGTTATGAGTACAAAATAAAAGCATCGTTTATGGAATATGATGAGCAAGACGATCTTTATAACGAGAGGTACGATCTATTCATGCGATACCTAAGTACCTAGATTCACATATGACTTCATTGTTCAATAAATTTATATACTCAATAATATTCAGTTTTACATTTATTATAGTGTCATTTTCGCAGGAATATGATGATAGTTCTGATATTTTATATATTTCTAAGATTGAATTAATTGGAAATAAATTCACTAAAGATGAAATAATATATAGGGAATTATTGTTCAAAGTAGGAGAGGATATTTTAAAATCAGAATTACAATCATTAATTTCAAGATCAAAAGAGAATTTATTAAATACAACTCTCTTTAATTTTGTTACAATTAAATATATCGAGGATTTAAATAAGATTAATATTTCTATTGAGTTTCAAGAACGATGGTATATAATGCCATATCCGATATTAGAACATGCCGATAGAAATTTTAGTTCTTTTTTAAAAAATCAGGAATGGTCTAGAATTGATTATGGTCTATTTTTATTGATAAATAATTTTCAAGGGAAAAAAGAAACTTTAATTCTTAGGACGATTTTTGGACATCATAATAGATACGATTTGTATTATTATAAACCATTTATTGATAAAAATCAAAAACTGGGTTTCGGATTCGATATTGATTACTCTCAAAATCACGAAGTCGCTTTTCAAATTGCAAATGACGAATTACAATATCTAAAGTTAACCAGAGATTATGCTCATAAAGTATTAAAGCTTTCTAATTTTTATACATATAGACCGCAGTTAAATACATATCATCTTTTAAATTTAACATATACTAATGTGTATACCAATGATTCTGTAGTTGTATTAAATAATGATTATTTTTTTGATGATAGAAATAAGATTTCATTTTTTACCGTTGGATATGATATAGATTATGATAAACGAGATTCTAAAGTTTATCCTTTAGTAGGATTTCGTGCGTATTTATCAGCCGTTAAAAACGGTATAGGAATTTTGTCGGATAAAGGTAATTTTGAATTGAGATCAATACTTGAGAAGAATCATCAATTAACAGATAAGTTCTTTGTAAACACTAGTATTCTTGGAAAAATGAATATAAACAATAGCAATTCATTTTATTTTTCCGAGTCAATAGGTAGTAATAATTATATAAGAGGAATGGAATATTATGTTTCAAATGGAGATAATTATTACATTTCAAAATCTAATCTGAAATATGAAATAATTCCACAAACGAGCTTTGATATAGGATTAATTCAAACAAAGAAATTTAGTAAAGTACATTATGCATTATATTTTAATTTGTTTTTTGATACAGGTTACGCCAGTTCTGAGGAAGTAATAAATAGTAAATTAACGAATGAATTTTTATATAGCGGTGGTGTTGGCATCGATCTTGTAACTTATTACGATAAAGTCTTGCGTATTGAATATTCATTGAATAAATTTGGGGGACATGGAATATTTTTGCACATTGGTGCTCCAATAATTGACGATTAAAATGAAAGTAGCTATATATGGTCGAAATTTTGATTTAGGATTTAAAGAATATGTAAAAAGATTCTTTGAAATTCTTAATTCGAATAATATTGAAATAATTATTTATAAAAAATTCTTTGACTTTTTAAAAAAAGAAATTGATTTGGAAGCTGATTCTGTATCAGTATTTTCAAAACACTTTGAAATAAAAAATGATGTTGATTTATTATTTAGTATTGGTGGTGACGGAACTATTTTAGATGCAATTACTATTGTTCGTGATTCAGGTATACCAATAGTAGGATTAAATACTGGTAGATTAGGTTTTTTAGCAAGTATTTCAAAGGATGAAATAGAAACCGCGTTGAAAGCGATTTTTGCAAAGGAATATACAATAGATGTAAGATCTTTACTTAAACTAGAATCTTCTTCAGGATTATTTAATGATTTTCCATTTAGTTTGAATGAAATAGCTATTCAGAAAGTTGATTCAGCAATGATAACAGTTCATGCATATATCGATGGAGAGTTTTTAAATTCTTATTGGTCTGATGGATTATTGGTGTCAACTCCAACAGGATCAACGGCATATTCATTAAGCGTTGGCGGACCTATAATCGTTCCTCAATCTGGAAACTTTATAATTTCACCTATTTCTCCGCATAATTTAACTGTTAGGCCAATAGTGTTACGCGATAGTAGCAGGTTACAATTAAAATTAGAAGGACGCTCACTTAATTATATATTATCGTTAGATCATCGCTCATTGATGATTAAAAATACAGAAGAAATTTTTATTAGTAAAGCAGAGTTTAAAGTGAAACTCATAAAATTAAATAATAATAGTTTTTATAAAACACTGAGAAATAAGCTCATGTGGGGTATTGATAAAAGAAATTAAGATATTAAATTTGAGTTTGTAGTGTTTTCATATTATTAAAAACCTGGAATCGACCCGTTTTATATATATTTTAATTAAAAAAGATAAATTTGTATATATTTGATTAATTAAAGATGAAAGCATTAAAACATATAATCTTATTTTGTTTGTTGCTAATTTCAACTTTGGGGTTTTCTCAAAAATGGAAATTATCCAGATCAGAATACACTTACGGAATAGGCGTCGTTAATTATTTTGGAGATATTGGAGGTGCATCAAAAGTGGATGCCTCGGGTTTTTCCGATCTTGATCTTGCTTATTCAAGACCTGTTCTTGCAGTTGGATATCATTATAAAATGTTTGAACGGCTCGCAATAAAGGGAAACTTAACTTATGCTAATATTCATGGATCTGATGTTAACTCAATAAATGAAGGCAGAAATAATTCGTTTACAACTAATATGTTCGAATTGAATGGTCATATTGAATACCATATAACAAAAGAAATGCAAATGGTATCATACAGTAAAATGTCTATGCGTGGTAAAGTAAATAAATTTAATGTAGGAGTTAATTTATATGTTTTTGCGGGTGTTGGTGGTGCATATTTTAAACCAAAAGCATTAGATAATTTAACTTCAGATTCAAGATTTGATGATAGCAAGAATTTATCATTAGTGTTTCCTGTTGGGCTTGGAATAAAATACCCTTTATCTAGTACTACATATATTGGACTTGAATTAGGAGGGCGATTAACTACAACTGATTTTATTGACGGATTTAATACTGAAACCTCAACTTCAAAAGATGTATACTATTTTACAGTAATAAACGTTTCAACTAAAATTAAAAGATTAAAGCAAAGACCGAAAATGCGATTTTAGAATATTATGAAAAAATATTTATTACTGTTATTATTTGTTTTTTCAGCAAATTTATTGTTTAGTCAAGGTAAATCAGAATTAGGAGTATTTCTGGGAACTTCGTATTATCAGGGTGATATTAATCCTTCAAGGGTATTTTATTCACCTTCTATGGCATATGGAATAATATTTAAGTACAATCTTTCCAAACATCTTTCTACAAGTTTAAAAGGAGTCTACGGGAAATTAAGCGGAAACGACGGAGACTTTAATAATTTAGAAAATCAGTTACGTGGGGCATCTTTTTCAAATAGCCTGATTGATGTTTCAGCATTGTTTGAATTTAATTTCTTGCCATACTCAAGCTCCGGCTATATAAAAAAAAATAAAAATAGGCTCGCACCATTTATGTTTATAGGGATAGGAGGTAATTATATTATTGGTTCCGGTGGCTTTGAAAATCCAATTACAATTCCTTTTGGATTAGGAATTAAATATAATATCTTTGAGCGCTTAACTTTAGGCTTACGGTGGAGTTATCAAAAAACATTTAATGATCAGATTGATGGAGTAATAAATATCCAAGATGCTACTAATACACCAGTAATACATAATGACGATTGGTATTCATTTTGCGGAGTATTTTTAACGTATAAATTGTTTAAAGATAAAATTGATTGTCCGACATACGATAAATAGGAGATGGATTTAAAGGATAAGATTGATATAGATAATCTGCCACAACACATTGCTGTTATTATGGACGGGAATGGCAGATGGGCGAAAAAAAAGGGGAATCAAAGAATATTTGGACATAAAAATGGCGTAAAAGCTGTTCGTGATTCAGTAGAAGGAGCTGTTGAGTTGGGGGTAAAATATTTAACCTTATATGCTTTCTCAACTGAAAATTGGAATAGACCTAAGCAAGAAGTGGACGCTTTAATGTCATTACTAATTGCTGCAATAAATTCCGAAACCGACACACTAATCAAAAATAATGTTCGTTTATTAACAATTGGTAATATCGATGGTTTGCCAAAAAATGTTAGTGAAAACTTAAATGAGCTTATAAATGAAACATCTAAAAATACTGGATTATCATTGGTTTTAGCGTTGAATTATAGCGCAAGATGGGAAATTGTTAACGCGGTAAAAGAAATAATTAAAGAAAATAATAGTAAATCCATTGATATTAACAGTATTGACAATGAGTTTTTCGAAGGATACTTAAATACAAAAAACATTCCTGATCCCGATTTACTTATTAGAACCAGTGGAGAATATAGGATCAGTAATTTTTTGATTTGGCAAATAGCATATTCGGAATTATATTTTACAGAAACTTTATGGCCAGATTTTAGAAAAGAACATTTGTACGAAGCGATTATTGATTATCAAAAAAGAGAGCGTCGTTTTGGTAAAATTAGTGAACAATTAAAATAATAATAATAAAATTGAATTTAACAGAATGATAAGTAAATTCTTATATAGTATAATTTTAGCTTTAATGCTTACATCGATTTCTGCACAGGAAATCAATTATCAGGAAATGCCCTTGTCTGATTATAAAAAACCTCAGGAATATATTTTAAAAGAAGTTAATGTAGTTGGTATAAAGTACCTTGATGGAAATATATTAGTTAATTTATCGGGTTTAACTATTGGGGAAAAAATTGAAATTCCTGGAGAAGATATTACTAATGCAATTCAAAGACTTTGGGAGCAAGGATTATTTTCGGATGCAAAAATTTATGTCACAAAAATTTATCAAGATAGTGTTAGTCTGGAATTTTTTCTACAAGAGCGTCATAGAATATCGGAGTTAGAAATTATTGGGTTAAAAAAAGCGAAAGAAAACGATATTAGAGAAGAGCTTGCCTTAAAACGAGGAATGCAAGTAACTGAGAATCTAATTAATAAATCGGAGCGAATAATAAAGAACTATTTATATGATAAAAAATATTTAAATTCTGTTGTTGATATAGTTCAAATAGACGATACAGTTGCAGGTTTAAATAATGTAAAACTTAAAATTCATATTGAAAAAGGTGTAAAAATAAAGATAAAAGATATAAATATTCACGGAAACACGGTTTTTAAAGAATCAAAGCTTAAAAGAGCTATGAAAGAAACAAAACAAGTGAATTTAAACTTTTTTAAGGGCTCAAAATATATTGAAAAAGAGTATAATAACGATAAAAAATTAATTATAAGCAAATATAATTCAGAAGGTTACAGAGATGCTGAGATTGTTGTCGATTCAGTTTACAAAGTAAAATCGAAAAGAATAGCTATTGATATTCATATTAATGAAGGTAATCAATATTTCTTTAGGAATATTGATTGGGTTGGAAATACAAAATACACTACCGATGGTCTTAATAGAGTACTTAAGGTGAAAAAAGGAGATCCTTTTGACACTGAATTGCTTAATAGTAGATTAAATATCGACGAAGATGCAGTAAGCGGTTTGTATCTTAATGAGGGATATTTATTTTTTAATGCTTCTCCTACAATCCAAAAAATTGAGAACGATTCTATTGATATTCAGATGCGAATTACTGAAGGGAAAAGATTTAGTTTAAATAAAATTGTAATTAAAGGAAATTCGAAAACAAACGAGCATATTATTAGACGAGAATTAAGGACAATGCCTGGGCAATTATTCAGTAAATCTGAAATAATGCGTTCTCAAAGGGATTTGGCTCAATTAGGTTATTTTGATCCTGAGCAGTTTGGTATTGAACCTACTAATATAAATCAAGCCGAAGGCCTAGTTGATCTTGAATATACCGTAGTAGAAAAGTCTACCGATCAACTTGAATTGTCTGGTGGTTGGGGAAATAATATGTTTGTAGGAACACTTGGCTTGAGATTTAGCAACTTTTCTGCAAGAAATATATTTAAAAAAGGTGCGTGGAGTCCAGTGCCTTCTGGCGATGGTCAGAATTTAAGTCTGCGCGCTCAAACAAATGGTCAGTATTATTCAGCATATAGTGCTAGTTTTGTAGAACCTTGGCTTGGTGGTAAAAAGCCCATTTCGTTTTCTGTGTCTGCATATTACACTACGCAAAAAAATACAAATTATTTGTATGAGGCAGGAAGTGAATTTATGAAAATATTTGGTGCTACAGTGGGGATTGGTAAAAGATTAAAAGTACCAGACGATTATTTTACTCTCTCTACTTCTCTTGGTTATCAAAGATATTATTTAAATGATTGGAGTTATTTTATTTTCCAAAACGGGGCATCAAATAATTTAAGTCTAACAACATCTTTTGCACGAAATTCTACCGACCAGATAATTTACCCTAGAACGGGATCTTCATTTGCGTTAACTCTACAGCTTACTCCACCTTACTCTTTATTTAAAGATGAAGATTTCTGGAAATTAACAACAGAAGAACTTGAGGATATTGAGGCAATAAATCAAGAAATTTCAGATCGAAATATAATGAATTTGGCTGATCCAAGAAGTATAATAATTCCGGAAGATGTAGAGAATGCAGAAAAATATAAGTGGATAGAATATCATAAGTGGAAATATAAGGGATCATGGTATCTTAAAATTTGGAAAGATTTAGTTTTAGCAACAAATACTGAATTTGGGTATTTAGGTTATTATAATGAGAATATTGGATATTCTCCTTTTGGAAAATTTGAGCTTGGAGGTGACGGTATGTCCGGTTATAGTTTATATGGCGTTGATAATATTGCCCTTAGAGGATATGAGAATGGCTCCTTAACTCCAAGAAATGCAAGTGGAATGAAATTAGGTAATGTATATGAAAAAATAAATTTCGAATTACGTTACCCAATATCCTTAAAACCTCAAGCAACAATATATGTATTAGGCTTTATAGAAGCAGGTAACGCTTGGTCAAGTATGGATGAGTTTAACCCATTTGATATTAAAAGATCAGCTGGTATTGGTTTAAGAGCATTTTTACCTATGTTTGGTTTATTAGGAATTGATTATGGGTATGGCTTTGATGAAATTCCTTTTTCTCCTGATGCAAACGGAAGCCAATTCCATTTTGTTATCGGTCAGCAATTTTAAAAATATTAATATGAAAAAAATATTTTTTGGTTTAATATTTGTATTAATTACAACCGCGATTTATGCACAAAAATATGCATATGTTGATACAGAATATATATTAAATAATATTCCAGCATATAAAGCAGCCCAGGATAAACTAAATAAACTATCGGCTGATTGGCAAAAAGAGATTGAAGCAGAGTACGTAATTCTTGAAGGAATGCAACAAGATTATCAGACAGAAAAAGTCTTGTTAACAAAAGAGATGATGAGGCAACGTGAAGCAGAAATTAAAAATAAGGACAGATCTATTAAAAATTTGCAAAAAGGATTCTTTGGGCCAAATGGTGAATTATTTAAAAAACGCTTGGAGTTTATTAAGCCCATTCAAGATGAAGTTTATGATGTAATAAAGGATATTGCGGAGTCTGGTAAATATTCAATTATTTTTGATACTGCGTCTGGAACAACTATTTTATTTACTGATCCAAAGTATGACAAGAGTGACAAAGTATTAGAAAAATTAGGCTATAAAAATTAATTTTATAATTTTGTAAATAAATAAAAATAATTAACTGATGAAAAAAATATTTAAAATTTTATTGATCGCTGTATTAATCTCAGGATCAAGTGCTATTGCACAAAAAACAGATTATAAATTTGGTCATATCAATTCCAATGAATTACTTTCAGTAATGCCTGAAAGAGATAGCGCTGGTATAGTATTACAGGCTTATAGTCAAATGTTACAGCAAGAAATGGAAGCAATGCAAACGGAATACCAAAGAAAGGTTGATGCTTATCTTGAAAAACAAGAAACTTATTCTGATCTTGTTAGACAATCTAAAGAAACTGAAATTCAAGAAATGCAACGTCGTGTTCAAGAGTTCCAATCCACTGCACAACAAGATTATCAACAAAAAGAAGCTGAAATATTTAAGCCAATAATGGATAAGGCTCAAGCAGCTATAGAAAAGGTAGCTAAAGTAAATGGATTTACATATGTTTTTGACCTTGGAGCAGGTGGTTTATTATACTTCTCTGATCAAAGTATTGATATCCTTCCATTAGTAAAAAAAGAATTAGGTATTGAATAAAACAATAATATTAAATATTTTTGACCATCTTTAAACTTTAAGGATGGTCTTTTTTTATTATGATACGTAATAATCAACCAATTGGGATTTTTGATTCTGGCGTTGGAGGTTTAACTGTTTGGAAAGAATTAGTTAAATCTTTACCGAATGAATCGGTAATTTATTATGCTGATAGTGAGAATTGTCCGTATGGTCCAAAAGATAAAGACACAATTATTAAACTGGTTGTTAAGGTTGTTGATTTTTTAGTTTCAAAAGAATGTAAAGCAATTATTGTTGCTTGCAATACTGCTACAGCAGCAGCAATTGATTTTCTTCGATCTAAATATACAATACCATTCATTGGAATGGAACCTGCAGTTAAACCTGCGGCATTAGAGTCAAAAACCAAAAGTATTGCTGTATTGGCAACAGAAGGCACATTTAATGGACGATTATATATTGAAACAAGTCAAACATTTGCGTCCGATGTGAAACTGAATATAAAGGTAGGCGAAAAATTGGTTGATATTGTCGAGAATGGTATGGTAAATGAGCCTT
>JAQIBH010000082.1 GCA_027859205.1 Bacteroidales bacterium
CCTTTTAAACATAAAATAAACTATAAAAATGGGAAAAAATACTTAGATTCCCCAAGGGGAATTGTGTTTTAATGCCATATAAAAATTAAAATATTATTCTTAGCTTGACGGCTATGGACTGCCGTCGGGCAGGCTCATTGTGACAAGCTACTGTAATTCAGTCTGTCACAATGAGTTTATCGAAGGAGGTTTAACAATTTTTATTGCTTTCCAGACAGACTCTTTTAGTTATCTTTAGCTCAGAAATTATTTAATAATAAAACTGGATGTTTGAATATCTCATTGCAGGTATAACCTTAGGATTTGTGGCAGGAATTTCTCCTGGACCTTTATTGGTTTTAGTAATTACCGAAACAATAAAGTATAATCGTAAGGAAGGAATTAAAATAGCCCTTATTCCACTAATATCAGATTTGCCAATCGTTTTATTCTCTGTTTTTGTAGTGTTCAAATTATCAAGTTCCAATATCCTTTTAGGTATAATATCTTTGCTGGGAACAATATTCTTATTGTATTTAGCCTGGGATAATATTAAAACGAAAGCAATTGAGGTAAGTTTAAATAATGAAAGAAGCAATACATTAAAAAAAGGAATAATTGCCAACTTCCTTAGTCCACACCCATATTTATTTTGGATGTTGGTAGGTGCTCCATTGTCGATAAAAGCTTATAATCAAAGTTTAATTGCGGCTGTTTTATTTGTTGCAGGATTCTATGTTTTTATTGTGGGTACCAAAATCGCGATTGCATTTGTTTCAGATAAATCAAAGAATATCTTAACTAGTAAATCATATATTATAATAGTAAAAACATTAGGCTTTGTATTACTCATATTTGCAATAATTCTAATAGTAGACGGATTTAAATTCTTAAATGCAGTTTAATTTCCTTTAATAATACATTTTCTTACACTCGAATAATCTTTTGAAACAAGTTTTACAAAATAAGTCCCTGTAGTTAATTCTGAAACATTAATAATTCCTGACGCTTCAATTGTTTTTTTAATCATAAGTTCCCCTATAATATTATAAATTTCAACATGAGTTACATGTTGATTATCAAAGCTAATGTTCAAATCTGTAGTTGCAGGATTTGGGTAAATTCTGAAATCATTAGATTTAACACCATTGTCACTGGAAGTTACATTTGAACTGCTAATCCCCAGCGAAGCAACTGTTGCTAAGGCTGCACTTGTTAAATTTTCTGCTAGCTCCAGACTATTAACAGATAACCCGATAATATCGTTGCTTGAGTGAATGTAAGGACTATAATTGTTTACATCTTCAAAAGGGAAAATTCCCATGTATCCGTAATTATTAAATGAGGCATGATCGCTACTGCCCGCTATAAGAGTGCCGTCAATTACACCAAAATTGGGTAAATATATTGAGCAAATTGTTCTGTAATAATCTGCTAGATCTTTTGCTGAGCTAGGATAAATTAGACTAGTATGTAAAGATTGACTTGAAGCTTTATATCCAATCATATCAAGATTAACATAACCAATTATATTTTTATCGTTATTTCTAAAATCCGTTGCAAAATATTTACTTCCAAATAAACCATATTCTTCTCCAGAAAAGGTACAATAAATAATGGTGCGATCGTAAGTGTTCTCACTTAGAATTCTTGCAATCTCCAAAACTCCTGCTACACCTGAAGCATTATCGTCTGCTCCTGGAGCAGTAGCATCACTAGACCGTGAATCTGCATGTCCTCCAACAATAACATATTCATCGGGATTCGTTTCCCCAACTTGTGTTGCTATTACATTAAAACTTGGAATTCCGTATCCTGAAAGACTTTGGGTAGTAATACTAAGTCCATAAGACTCAAATTTAGAGCTAATCCAATGTAATGCTGTAATAACTTCAGCAGAGTAACAATCTCTTGTAGTAAAACTACTTAAATAAGAAATTGTGGATTCAATACTGTCTGTATTTACTTCGGTTAACATTGAAGATATATCGTCATTATATGATAATTCAGAATTAAATTTTGATTTTTTCTCGTCTGCAATAAATGCCGCATTTTCATCAAAATAAACTAAAGCATCGTTTTTTATTGGTTTGAATTGCGAGATTGATTTTTTACTGATTTTTAATATTGATATGGTTTTATTCGTATAAAGTATTTCTCCAATTTCAGAAATGGATTCTTTTATTTTTAATAATTCTTTTTCATTTGCATATTGAATAAAATATTTAAATTCATTATCAAATCCATTTTCTTCTAATATTGAATATTGGAGATGATCTTTATATTCACCAGAAATAATTGCAAAATCATCATTGTAAAAATGAACTGTGATATTTTTTTGTTTAAATAAATTGTAAATATCGGAGGAATTTTTACTTTCTATTATTCCTAAGGATTGTGCGTTAACAGTTATTATGCTTAAATAAACTAAAATAATGCTTATAAATGTTTTCATAAATAATATTGGATTTTAATGAAACAATCTATAAATATATGATTAATACAATAACAAATACCCTATAAATTACAAATTGAGTTTAATGAATCTAATTCATTTTTTCGTAAGAGTTATATGAAAATTAATTGCATTTCAATTTGCGATAATTTTAATTTCTTTGTTAATAATATTCCAAACAATATTTCATACTCTAAGTTTTTATAAAATTATGCTAATTTGTTTATTTTCTAGTTAATGGTTTTAGTTTAAAATAGCGTGTATGAAAGCATCGGGCTAAAGCCCAATATTGATAAGGATTTTATAACCCCAGGCTTAAGTCTGGGGTTATAGATGAGTTGCTTACTGGGCTTTAGCCCAAAATATTATACAGTTTTCAACAGTATTTTATACTATAGCTTTATTAATTTGTAATGTTATGATATTTTGAACATTGGATATTATTTGATATTTGCTAATTCTTATTTGGTGTTTACTAATCGAATTTTATTCGTAATCCAAATCTATAGATTTTTAATCCATAGCGATTTTACATTCCAGAATATTTTAAAATAACATGTAAGGTATTATTAAAAATAAGATGAGGATAAATTAATTTATTGATTACCTTTGTCTCAGGTTATTTTTCGATTTATCGAAATTTGATTTAGAATATCCTTGGGTGTGGTTGCCTGGGGATATTTGTATTTTAGCCTTATCTTTATACAGCTTTAAAATATATAAATATGTTATTATTTCCAGAAACCATTATTGATAAACTCGTTGTTCATAAAGTTGGCAGCAAGTATAACGAAGAAAATATCCGATTTTCAAAAGATACTTTAAAGATTTCTGATGAAATAAAAGACTTATTAAGTAAATACTTTCTCACACCATTTAAATCAAACGAATATTTTAATTTTTATCACGATTCGGATTTAAATTTGAACGAAGTGTATCATTATGTATCTCAGATTTTCGACGATCCAGATCTAATACATGCCCAATCAGTAAATTTGGCTAAACATCTTTACGAGAATTCAACGCATCCAAACATTAATGGAGGGGAGTTTTACACAGTTTATTTCCAAGACATTGAATTTAATAACGAACCCGTTGATGCTATTGGATTATTTAAATCGGAATCAAGAGAAACATTTTTAAAAGTTTTTCCGCAAGATGATAATTATACCATTGAAAGTGAACAAGGAATTGATATTAAAAAATTAGATAAAGGCTGTTTAATCCTAAACATTGAAAAGGAAAATGGTTTTGTTGTTTCATCGGTTGATAAGCTAAGTAAAGGAGATGATGCACGTTATTGGGTCGATGATTTTTTGAAAATAAAACAACGCGAAGATGAATATTATCATACCGAAAATGTGATGAAAATGTATAAGAATTTCGTAGTAAATGAATTGCCTACTGCATATGAAGTATCAAAAGCCGATCAGGTGGACATGATTAACAAATCAAAAAAATTCTTTAAGGAATCTGATAATTTCGAGATGGAAGATTTTACAGAAAAAGTTCTCGAAGAGAAGGACGTGATAGAATCATTTAATCAATATAAAAAAACATACGAATCGGAAAATGACATTCAAATTTCAAATGAGTTTGAAGTATCCAACAGTGCTGTTAAAAAGCAGTCACGAGTTATGAAAAGTGTAATCAAGCTTGATAAAAACTTCCATATTTATGTTCACGGCAATCGCGAATATATTTCACGAGGGATTGATAGCAAAACAGGAATGCAGTATTATCAAATATTTTTTAACGAAGAAAAATAATGAACGGAACAACAAGGTCGAACATAAAAGTAGGAATGGCTGTTGCTATTGTATTAAAAAAAGATCAACGATCAGGCGAACTAACAGAAGGCATTGTTCAAAATATTCTTACTAAATCGGCAAGCCACCCACATGGAATAAAAGTTAGATTAATATCGGGTGAAGTTGGGCGGGTAAAAAAGGTTTTAGATTCGTAGATATTCTTAAAATTCAAAGCAAAATAACATAAAATATGTTAAGGATCAGGTCTTTATCAAAATGGTTTTGTTGTTTTTTGCTTAGTTGAAATAAAACCAGATTGTTTTATCTTTACAATAAACCATAAAAGAGAATAATTATGAAAAAAGCGATAAAAATTTTATTAGTAATAATTAGTATTATTTTAATCCCGATTATTGGTGGAATTAGCTATTTCTATGTGTCATTTAACAATTTTTCTCTTGAAGATAATTACCATTTGAATGAAAACAACCTGGCATATTTTAATGAAACTTACGACGAAGCCCGCAACGATTTTCGGTTAAAATCAGATGAATTAACTATAGAATATCCGGGAATAGAAAACTTCAGTTTGCCTGTAGAAAGTAACAAGGATACCAATTTAACTATTGATTTCTGTTTTATTCCGGGCTCAGAAAATGCTGATAAAATAATGATTCTCAGCTCTGGTGTGCACGGAGCCGAAGGTTTTGCCGGTAGTGCAGTACAACTTTATTTTATGGATAAGTACATTAACAGCGAATTTCTCGATAAAACAGCTATTTTACTTATTCATGGTGTTAATCCCTTTGGTTTTAAATACGAAAGAAGAGTAACACAAAACAATGTTGATTTAAACCGTAACAGTGATATTGATAATAAATTGTACCAGATAAAAAATGAAGGTTACCCTAAAGTTTATGATTTAATTAACCCAAAAGGAAAAGTTAAAACCGGAAGTTTGGCAAATCGTTTTTTCTTTATAAAAGCAATTAAAGGTATCGTTAAAGAATCGATGCCAGTGTTAAGGCAGGCTGTTTTGCAGGGTCAGTATGAGTTCTCCGAAGGTTTATATTATGGTGGAAATAATTTTGAACCGCAAATTATAGATCTTGTTCCTATTATAGATACAATCTGCATCCCTTACCAAACCGTATTTGCAATAGATTTGCATACCGCATACGGAGAGCGGGGTAAATTACATTTATTCCCAAACCCGGTCGAGGAGTCTGTTAAAAAACGAATGGAAGATATTTTTGAAGGTTTTCATATAGATTGGGGTGATTCGGATGATTTTTATACCTATACTGGCGACTTTAATAGTTATATAGGGAAAATTAACAATGATAAAATATTTATCCCGATGCTTTTTGAATATGGAACCATGGATAGTCAATCTACTATTGGTTCTATAAAATCATTACATGTTATGATCCTCGAAAATCAGGGTGAACAATATGGATATAATTCTGATGAGGATCTAAAAAAAGTAAAAAAAGATTTTATGGAAATGGATTATCCTTCATCGCTTGCTTGGAGAAGCCATATTATTGACGAAACCAAAGTAATATTTGATAAATCTCTTAAGCGATTTAGTGAATTAGAATTGCGATAGCTTTTTAAAATGAAACAGAGCACAGAAAATAATTTATCATCTAAGGAATTTATTCAAAAAGTTTTTATTGAAGAAACCGGACGACTTGTTGAAGATGGTTTTTATCATTTTGCATTCGTTATAATGGCTCAAGCATTAGAGGTATTAGGGAGCTTTTTGGATTCGAAGCCTTTAAAGGCTCGTGATCAGTCGAAGCTTCGATTTTCGCATGCTATTAACCGACTAATGCCTGTAAAATACACAAAGTTGAATAACAATCATATTTTATATGATCAGTTACGAGCTAGTTTAGCACATACTTTTACTTCAAGCAGACAAATTTATTTAACAGCAAAAGAAAATTTGGAGTATGGAAATAAGCATCTGCAGGAAATTGACGAGAAATTAATTTTAGTTGCTGAAGATTTTTACGCAGATTTTAAAAAAGCTTGCGAACGACTTTTAGATGGAATGAATAAAGGAATTATTACAGAGAGAAAGATCAGTTCAGAATTCTATTACACTTATAAACAATAATTAACTTTAAAACGGAATTTTAAGAAATGAATGAAATATTAACATTTGCCCTTTTTAAGTTTTACTTCTTTTTTCACTTTAATTAATCCTTTAGGTACAATGCCAATATTTATGACAATGACCACAGGTTTGGAGCATAAAAACAGAGTGAAGCTTGCTAAAAAAGCAGTATTGGTTGCTTTTATTACAATTGTAATATTTGCATTTTCTGGTCAATTATTATTTAATTTCTTTGGCATTTCTGTACATAGCTTTCGAATTGTTGGGGGTGTGATTTTCTTTTTAATGGGTATGGATATGCTTCAGGCTCGATTAGGCAAAGTAAAAGTTAAGGAATCTGAGGTTAAAAAATATGTCAACGATATTTCAATTACACCTCTTGCTATTCCTATGATTTCTGGCCCGGGAGCCATAACTAATGCGATTGTTTTAATGGAAGATGCTTCTGGAATAGGAATGGTGGTTGCATTATTTGTTGCAGTATTTGTAGTGATGCTATTAACGTATTTAATTCTTATTAGCTCAACAAAAATTATAAAGTTTCTAGGTGAAACCGGAAATAATGTAATGATGCGTTTAATGGGGCTAATTGTGATGGTAATTGCAGTTGAATTCTTCTTTAGCGGTCTTAAACCAATTATTTTAGATATTATTAAGTAATAAATTTATTTAATACGAACGTAGTTTTTGTTTTGGAAAAGACAACTATTTAGTTTTTATCATTTCGAAAGGGATGTCTAGAATGCTTTGATACTCTAATCCTTTTTCCTCAATTAATTTGTCTTCTGATTCGTAATACCAACTTATTTTTATATCCTTACCTGTATCTTTTATTTTTTCAAGTTCAATAAAAATCTGGTAAATCATTTTAGCCGACGAAGAATTAAAATACTCCATATTACAAATCAAATGAGTTGACTTGTTAGGATCTTTTACATACTCTTGAATCCAATCCAATATGGGGTAATAAAACTTTGTGGAATCTTCAGGTAATGAATTTCCTGCTATTTTGAATTGATTATTTTTTTTATCGAATAATACCTCAGGAGTATCCCTTGTTTCTATAAATTCTAGTGTTGCCAGCATACGCCTAATTTAAGCAATTACGTTAAAAGATAAAAATGATTTTTCATCATCAAGCTTTTGGATAGAATAATTTAATGGAGAAATTAATCGTCTTGCTATATCAATAAGACCAATTCCAGCTCCCTCGTTATTTGGAATATTCCTCTCCCTTAATTTACTTAAATACAGTTCTTTAAGCTCTTTGCCGTTTAGGTTGCTTATATAATTTAGTTGTTTTTCTAAACCCTTTACATCTTTGTTTTTAATCAAATTTCCTGTGTTTATGGTAAAGTAGTTATCAGAACGTCCGATTAAAAAGATACCTTCCTTTTTATTACCCTCCATATGGCAATGCTTGCTTATGTTTTGAAGAAGCTCAACAAGAATGTGAAATATTTTCTTTTTGGATACGGCGTCTTTTTTTTCTTTTTGAAGATTTTCTTCTATAATTTTTAAAACAGGGAAGATTGCATCTTGAGAAAAATCGCCTTTATGAATAACTAAAATATCTTTAGCAATCATCTCTTTGTGATAATTAATAGCTTCATTTATTTCAAATAGATTATCTTCCTTACTGCTTTTTTCTTCAAAATTTGATTTTAATACTATTTGATTATAAAAAAGTGCAAACTTATCATCATAATCATTAAAAACATATTCTAGTTTTTGGCCTGATTTGCGTGCCATTTCTATTAATCCTAAACCTGCTCCACCCTTATCAGAAATCATGTCATTTTCTAACACTTTTCGATATAAAATTTTAAGTTCATCACGATCAAGACTGTTAACTTTTTTTAGTTGGCGCTCTAAATCTTCAATTTTATTATTTTCAATTAAGTTGCCTGAGGTAATATAATAAGTGTCTTGCCAGTTCTTAGTAAGAAAAAAACCTTCATTGGCAGATGCATTAGCTTTACCATCAATAGATTCGCCATGTCGTACAATATTTTGAAAGCATTCCGCCATTAAGAAGGATGCTTTCTTTTTCATTTTAGATAGGGTTTCAATGTTATTAGTAATGTTATACTCACTTAATTCAATAAGTTTATTAGTAATTTCATCACTAAAATCACCATTGTACAATAAACATAAGTTATCCTCTTTAATTCTATCAAAAAACCAAAATGTCGTATCGATATTCATAGACTAAAAAGTTGGATTACAAATCAACTAATAAATTAAAGAAAAATTTATGGATTCCGCTAATTATTTCGATTTAAAATGCAATAATTTATCGCAAATAAAGGGATTTGGGAATTTAACCAAACATTAATATTTTTTGAATTATCTTTAAAAATTCTAAAATAAATGTTATGAAAGCAGCAATAATTAGTCAGTTTGGAGATCCAGATGTTTTTAAAATAGAAGACATTGAAAAACCAATTGTAAATTCTGATCAGGTTTTAATTAATGTTAATGCAGTTAGTGTAAATCCAATTGACTGGAAACAACGAAAAGGAAATCATAAATATATTTTGGGCTCGCCTTTTCCAATAATTCTTGGTTATGATGTAAGTGGTGTAGTTGAAGAAATCGGTAGCGAAATATCTAAATTTAATAAAGGAGATATTGTATTTGGTGTTTTAGATAACAAATATGGCGGAGCGCTTGCTGAATTTGCTGTTGGGCACGAAAAATGTTTTACGCTTAAACCAGAAAAAATATCTTTTGAAAATGCTGCAGCTGTTCCAATGGTATCTTTAACATGCTTACAGGCTTTTCGAGATAAAGTAAATTTAAATGCAGGTCAAACGGTTTTGATAAATGGAGCTTCAGGTGGAGTTGGACATGTTGCAATTCAAATTGCTCAGATAATGGGTGCAAAAGTAATTGCTGTTGCAAGTTCCAAAAGCAAAGAATTTGTAGAACAATTTAAGCCAGACTCTTTTGTTGATTATACAGAAAATAATATTTTGAAATTAGATAAAAAAGTTGATGTCTTTTTTGATGTGGCTGGCAAATATTCTTTTCCAAAAACAAAACATCTTTTAAATCCAGGAGGGATTTATTTAAATCCAAATTATATCAATTCAATAATAAAGATGCCATTTAATAAGTTTTATCAATTGTTTTCAAATGGGAAAAAAGCTAAAACATTTATGATGAAACATAATAATTCCGATTTAGATATAATTGCACAATGGATTGATGAAGGAAAGTTAAAAATTTTTATTGATAAAACTTTTGATCTGGAACAAATTACAGAAGCACACGAATATTCTCAAAAAGGACACAATAAAGGGAAAAATATTATTGTTATAGCCAATACACCGCAAGATATGTAAACTATGGACAATAATAAAAGCGTGGCAGAAGCTTTTCTTAAGCAAACAAAGGAAAGCTGAGGAACTTACATCATGTTTTTTCTAGCATTGAAGTAAAAATTTAGGATTTTGTTTGAAATACAGGAAATCAATTCCACCATGAAAAATATTAATCAGACCAAAAAGTTTAAATTGTGATAATTGTTCAAAATGATATGATAAATTGTTGTCCACTTTGCAATAGTTCGAGTGATATTTTCTATCAAAATAATAAACAGCTTTATTATAAATGTAATAATTGCTTTGGCATATACGTTGATAAAAATACTAGACCCGGCTGGGAAGATGAAAAGTCTCGATACGAAGAACATAATAATGATGTTAATGATAAAAAGTACCAAAACTTTGTTTCCAATATTACTTCAGCCGTTATGAAAGACTTTACTCAAAATGATAAAGGACTTGATTTTGGTGCAGGAACCGGCCCTGTAATTTCCAAGATATTAAAAGATAATAATTTTTCGATTGCGCAATATGATCCCTTTTTTCATAATGACCCTAATTTATTAAAAGAGAAGTACAACTATATTGCTTGTTGTGAAGTAATAGAGCATTTCCATAATCCAAAAAAGGAATTTAATTTACTTAGAAAGATGTTACAACAAAATGGAAAACTCTATTGTATGACTGATATTTATGACGAAAGCATTAATTTTCATAAATGGTACTATAAGAACGATGTAACTCATGTATTTATTTATCATAAGAAAACAATTCTTTGGATAAAAGAAGCATTAGGGTTTTTAGATGTAACAATTGAAGGTAGACTTATAACCTGGTTCGGTTAAATTTATGAGTAGTTTTACATGAATATAAGTACTAAAGAAATTAATTAATTTAAAATTAAAGCGTTCATTTTTGATGGGTAAAAAAAATAGTAAGAAACAAAAACGAAATTCAAAAAGGTTAATTGTAAATTTTATCTTCTCTAGTATAATATTCTTAGGGATCATTTTGTTTTCTTTTGTTATGCTTGTTAAGGTTGGTGTTTTTGGAGCTCTGCCTACATATGCCGATCTTAAAAAGATAAAAAATAATACTGCAACAAATATTTATTCTGTAGATAGTAAGCTTTTAGGCCGATATTATTATCAAAACAGAACAAACGCATCATTTGATGAAATTCCGGAGCATTTAATAAAAGCTTTAGTAGCTACCGAAGATGTTCGGTTTTATCAGCATAAAGGAATTGATCCCAGAAGTACTTTACGAGTTTTAATTAAGACAATAATTTTATTTGATCGAAGCTCCGGAGGCGGTAGCACCATAAGTCAACAATTGGCAAAAAATATTTATGGCAGAAAAGACATAGGTATTTTGACCATGCCAGTAGTTAAAATCAAGGAAATGATATTAGCTCGCCGCATTGAGAAATTATATTCTAAGAATGAAATTCTGGAACTTTATTTAAATACTGTATCGTTTGGAGAAAATACATATGGCATAGAAACAGCAACTATAATTTTTTTTAATAAGCAGCCGTCTGAGTTAAAAATAGAAGAATCGGCAGTTTTAGTTGGATTACTTAAGGCTAATTCAAGCTATAATCCCAGAACAAATACGAAAGCTGCATTAAAACGCAGGAATATTGTGTTAGGGCAATTGCATAAGTATGGCTATTTAAAAAAGGAAGATCTCGATTCTTTAAAGAAAATCCCTATCTCAATAAAATACAGAAAACTTACTCATACGGAAGGTCCTGCTCCGTATTTTCGTGAATATGCAAGAAAATTGTGTATAGAGATATTAGAAGATAAAAAAAGACCCGATGGAAGCGGATATAATTTATATACAGATGGTTTAAAAGTATATACTACTTTGAATGGGCAAATGCAAGAGTATTTGGAACAGTCAGTTTCGAAACATTTATCGAAACTTCAAGTAACTTTCGATGATCATTGGAATGGTGAAGAACCATGGATTAAAAATCCAAAAATTGCTTTATTACAAATAGAGCAAAGCAATGTTTATAAATCACTGATAAAAAAAGGACTTTCACAGGATGAGGCAATTGCAGCTATGAAAGTTCCTCGCAAATCTGAGATTTTTACATGGAGTGGAGCAAAAGATACCTTGATATCACCTCTTGATTCTTTATTGCATAATTTTAAAACCTTACAAATAGGATCCTTAGTAATGAATGGACACACAGGAGACATTCTTGCATGGGTTGGGGGAGTAGATTATAAATATTTTAAATACGATCATGTAACCTCAAAAAGACAATCAGGATCAACCATTAAACCTATTGTGTATGCTTCGGCCTTAGAACGGAGAATAAAGCCATGTGACTTCTTTGAAAATGACAGTGTTGTTTATGAAGATTATGATGATTGGACGCCTCAAAATTCGGGTAGTGCTTACGGTGGATTTTATTCAGTAAAAGGTGCTTTAGCAAATTCCATTAACACTATTAGTGTAAAGCTTTTGATGCAAGCTGGTATCGATTCTACCATATTGTTAGCAAATAAAATGGGGATCAATTCAAAATTACCACCAGTTCCTTCAATGGCACTGGGAACCGGAGAAGTATCGCTTTACGAAATGGTAAATTCATACGCTGTGTTTTTAAATAATGGTAAAAAAATTGAACCTAGAATTATACGAAGAATTGAAGATTCCGAAGGAAATATATTGTATACTGATTCAAGCCATGAACCGGAGGATACTGTGTTGAGTGAACAAATTGCTCAAACAATTCTAGCAATGATGCAAGGTGTTGTTGACAGAGGTACTGCAAATGGATTACGATCAATTTGGAAATTTGAAGAAGATTTTGTCGGTAAAACGGGTACAACACAAAATAATACGGATGCCTGGTTTATAGGAATGAGTCCTAAATTAATAGCAGGTGTATGGGTTGGCGGTGATAATCCTATTGTGAGATTTAAAAATTCAACATATGGACAAGGAGCATATTCTGCTCTTCCTGTTTTTGCTAATTTCTTTCAGAAGCTTTATAAAGATGAAAAGTATTCTTATTTAAAAAACGAAAAGTTTAATATCCCGGATTCTATACTTTCTCAACTAAATTGTAATGATTTTGATGAAGAAAGAGAGCCTCAAATATTTGAATTATTTAAAAGGAAGGACGAAGATATAAGTGACTTTATTAAGCGAATATTTAAACGAAAAAGAAACAAAAGATAAGAAAAAGAGCACAATTTAAAGAGGTATTATTTGTATTAATAGCTCGGCCATTTTTGTTATTTTATAGAAAAAAGTATAAATTGTTAAATGTCTTGATTTGAACTTATTGAAAAATATGAAGCCATTTAAGATTTTAATTATTGAAGATGATCCGATTCATGGAAAAATCATTTATCATATTCTTAAGAATACTGGACAGAATTTTCAGCTTCTGCAATCAAGGAACGGATTTGAGGCATTAAAAATACTCGAAAAAGAAACTCCCGACTTAATACTTACCGATTGGGAAATGCCAGAAATGAGCGGTATTGAGTTATGTAAAAAAATACAAGCTATTCGTGACTTTGAGGATATTCCTGTTATTATGTGTACCGGAATTAAAACTTCATCGGAAAATTTAAAAACAGCATTTGAATCCGGCGTTGTTGATTTTATTCGTAAACCTATTGATAAAGTTGAGTTAATGTCGCGAGTAAATTCAATGTTGAAATTATCAGAGTCATACCAAACAATTAAAAGACAAAAAGAAGAAATTGAAGCTGAAAAAGAAAAATCAGATAAATTATTATTAAATATTTTACCTCAAAAAATTGCAAACGATTTAAAAGAATTTGGCGAAATAAAGCCTAAATTATATAAGGACGTCACTGTTTTTTATAGTGATATTGTAGGTTTTACAGAAAAGACCATGAAGATTCACCCTAATACTTTGCTAAATGAGTTAAACGATATTGTTAAAGGATTTGACGCAATTATGGTAAAAAATAATTGTGAAAAAATAAAAACTGTTGGCGATGCATATATTGCTGTATGCGGATTGCCAATACCTAATTCGAAACATGCTGAAAATATTTTAAATGCTGCGATCGATACCATGGCATATTTAAAAAAAAGAAATGAAAAGAGTAAATTCATTTGGGAAATTCGTTTAGGAATTGATACAGGAGAAGTAGCAGGTGGAATTATAGGAACAAATAAATTCATTTATGATATTTTTGGTGATCCAGTAAATACAGCTTCAAGACTTGAACAAAATTCAAAAACTATGCGAATTCACTTATCGGAAACAACATATAAACTCGTTAAAGATAAATATGAATTTGAAGAACAAGCACCACTGGAAGTAAAAGGTAAAGGTAAGATGAAAATGTTTTTTGTAAAGTAATTTCTATCTTTGAGAAAAACTACTTTTATGCCTCAAAACGCAGAAAAATTTCTCGATATTTTTAATCACATTGAAAAGCATTTAAAAGCCAAATATAATAATGGTATTTATTTGCCTTTTCATGATCTAATTCGCAAAGCATCTGAAAAAGGAGGCGTAGTAAAACGATATAGAAAAGACTTATATACTTATGCAGATTTAAGAAATTTAATGGTTCATAATTCAAGGATAAATGGACGAATTATTGCCGAGCCAGTGAATGAAGTTGTAGAAAATATAGAGAGAATCTGGGCTCAGATTCAACATCCCGAGAAAGTTTCAAAGTTTATGAAGAAAGTTTTTTATTGTTTTACTGATGATAAATTATCGAAGGCATTAGATTTTATTCGCGAAAATAAAATTTCTCAAATCCCGATATTAGAAAAGGGTAAAATAGTAAATATTTTAAATGGAGTACATATTGCTGAATGGTTGGCTGCAAAAGATATTGTTTCACCTTCGGAAACAACAATAAGTGAGGTTTTGCAAATGGCTGAACGATCAGGGAATTTTGAAATTATTTCGGGAAATATGTCAGTTTTTGATGTTGCTGAAATTTATAAAAACTCGTATTTGAAAGCTCCAACAAACTGGTATTATGATGCTTTGATCATTACTCCAACGGGCGAAGCCAATGATCAAATGACAGGGATTATTGTATTAAAAGATATTGCTGAATATATTACTTCTTAATTTGAATTCGTATTTAGATTAGCTTGATTAGTGAATATAGGAGTTTGGTTTTTTTGTGTCAAGAACAAAGTATCAAGACACAAGATAAAACTTCTTGATTCTTTTGATGTAAAACTATTTAACTTGCACATTTTCTACTTTTAGTATAAAAACTAAATTCGCGCTCAGGTTCTTAAGTAGTGAATGCAAAAAAACTTCAATTTTTAAGTTTTGGTAAGAAAGCGACAAAAACAAGGCTTTCGAAGTACTTGAAATCAGGGAGCTTACTTTTGTAAGTGACTGTTTTCAGTACGAGAGTAATGCAGAACTTTGCGAAGCTCACGAACACAAATTAATATTAAACTTGTGAGTAATTTGGCGTTTTCTTGCAAAGGCTAAGTAATTATTCCCCAAAAACAAAAGAGATACAAACTTAGAGTAACTAAGGAATCTAAAATGACAAGTCGCTTTTGTTTAAACGTTTTGTAAAATAAATACAGAGAGCTAATAAACCTTAAGAAAAATTGTATTAGAAAGAATAGAAAAATTTTAATGCCAAATTTATTATATGACTTTGCACTATCAAATTTAAATCTAACTATTTCGGAAAAACTTCTTGACAGACCTGTAGTTTTACAAGCTTCTCTTGTTATTGTTTTACAAGCAGATTTTATTGGATAGTTATTTTTGTTGGCAGAAAAAATGCCGGAATAAATAAAAATCATCATAATTATTCCGGCAAAACATAAATTTATAATATGGTATGGTTCTTTTTTTATAGAACTATACTTATTTTTCATCATCCAATTCATCGGCAACTTTCTCAACTTCATCGGCAATTTCTTTTAATGCTTCACTTGCAGATTCACTAACATCTTTTATTGATTCTTCGGTAATGTCTTCAATTTCTCCCTCAAGTTTTTCCATAGCTCTTTCTAAATCTTCCATGTCGCCTTCATCTAATTCTTCTTCAAGTGCTTTTTGAAACTCTTTTCCGAATTTTTCAATATTATTTGGTGCAACATTTTTTAGCATATGTAGTTGCCAACCTGCAATAGCTGTTCCTAAAATAGAGATTACCAAAGCGGCAATAATTATTCCTTTTGGAGCATTTACTTTATTGGCTTGAGAATAACCAATTGCACTTAAAGTTATTGCAACTATTCCCGGAACTAGAGCCCACATGCCTAAACACGGAATAAATGAAATAATTAGAGCAATAATACCTAATACTAATCCAGCTATTCCTAATCCCTGGCTTGAATTTGTGGCTTTGTATTCTTCCATGATTTTAGAGTTTATAAGTTTATTAATAAATGTATTTAAATGACGGGTTTTTGCTATAATTGCTGCATGTTAAATAGATGATATAATATTTAATATATCTTTTTCTAATGTTTCCATTGGTGATTCAATAATTCTTCCAATTTCATCACCATCGTTATAAAATATAAAAGTCGGAACAAGTTCAATTCGCATTCTTGCAATTGGGATTTTACCTGCATTCTTATTTTTGTCCACACCAATAAGAATAACCTGGTATGATTGTATATTTAAAAATTCAGTTGTTTTTAAAAATCTTGGCAATTCTCTTTGACTATCACTGCACCATGTTCCCATTACAACGAAAATTTCCAAATTAGGAATTAAACTAGAATCTACAGAATTTAATGTTTCTTTGTCAACAGAATAGCTTTCGTATTCTGGTAAAAACCAATAAGTAACAGGATTTGTTTTTAGACTATCTGTATTACAATAACCAATCAAGATTTCCTGATCGGCATCTTCATCGAAAACAACTTTGTTCATGTCTTGTTGTGCAAACACGAAATTGGTTATTATCAAAAACAAAAATAAAGTGTTTAATTTTTTCATTACTTTTTATTTTTCCAAATTTACATGCAATATATTTAAAACTATTTTACTTGTAAAGTGTTTATATGATTATTATTTAAAAATTAATAAATGAATCAGCTTTTATCTGAAAAAAGGTCAGGTGTAAATTTCAAATCATTTCTTTGGCATGCCATATTTCTTGCTCTAGCAAGTAATTTTATGGATATCGATACAGTTATTCCTGCAATGCTGATACAATCGGGAGGGACTTCATTCCATTTGGGAATTTTAACAGCAATACTGTTAGGGGGTTCAAGCTTTTTTCAGCTCTTTTTTGCTAGCTTTTTATCAGATAAAATTTATAAAAAGAAATATTTACTTACTGCAATAAATTTAAGAATAGTTTCACTATTCGCTCTTTCTTTGCTATTTTTTTATTCAAATAATATTAAATCTGATCTTATTATATTTTTCATTTTTATCATTATTTCCTTTTTCGCTATTAGCGGGTCGTTTGCAAATATTTCTTATATGGATATTTTTGGCAAATCAGTAAAACCCGAAAAACGAAAAAAGTTCTTTACTCTTAAAGAGTCGATTACTAGTATTGGTGTATTTATGTCGGCGCTAATAGTCCGCGAACTTTTAAAAAGGTACGATTATCCATCAAACTATAGTTTATTATTTTTAGTTGCAGCATTTTTATTATTAACTGCTTCTCTTGGATTTTGGCAGTTAAAAGAGGTTAGATCAAAAATTAAAATCAATAAAGGAATCTTATCTTTTTTCAAACAAATACCTTCAGAAATACGACAAAACAGCAACCTTAAATACTATCTTTTACTGATAAACACCTTTGGGTTGGCTTTAAGCCTTTTGCCGTTTTTAATACTTTTTGCAAAAGAAAATTTTGATTTAACAGGCAAAATGATTGGTAATTTTTTGATTTTTAGAGTTTCGGGAATGGTTGCATCCGGAATGATTTTTTATAAGTTAGCACGTAAAGTTAATTATAAATTTATGGTAAAAACTGCATCTATTGTTGGGGCATTAATACCGCTTGCGAGTTTATTCTTAATACAATATGAGTTTTATTATCAATTTTTATTTTTGTTATCCGGATTTTTTGTGTCTGCATATAAAATATCAAAGAATGGAATTTTAATGGAAATATCAAATTCCGAAAACAGAGCAATTTATACTGGAATTTCGGGGGCGGGAGATATTGTTTCTATGATTTTCCCTTTATTGGCGGGAGTTCTAATTTCGTTTTTCGGTTTCCATATTATATTTATTATAGTATCAATTATTGTATTAGCAGGTTTTTTTATTGCAATTAAATTGGATTGCACTTCTTCATTAAACTTAAATAGGTAGAAGATATCTTAATTTAAGGTTTACAAAAACGCAAAATATTTTATTTAGGAAAGTTAAAAAAAGTTAAAAATTCAAGATAACTATGCCTCTTAGTTTGAAAACTAATAGTTTTAGTTTATGTTTGTGAAATGAAAGAATTAACCAAAGCAGAAGAACAGGTAATGGATTATCTTTGGAAGCTTGAAAAAGCGTTTGTAAAAGATATCTTAGATCAGTTCCCGGAACCACGACCGGCTTATAATACTGTTTCGACAATTGTAAGAATTTTAGAAAAGAAAGAAATGGTAGCTTACAATGCATTTGGTAAAACACATCAGTATTATCCATTAGTTTCACCTGCCGAATATCGAAAAGGAAGATTTAAGCATATTTTGGGCAAACATTTTAACAATTCGTATAAAAAGTTTGCATCATTTTTTGCTCACGAGGAAGATGTTTCTATATCTGATTTAGAAGAGATGAAAAAAATAGTCGAAGAAGAAATTAAAAAACGTAAAGAAAAGCGAAAATGAGCTTTGACATTTTAAATATATTTGAATCGGCTATTACATTAGCCTTATTTTATTTGTTTTATAAGATTTTTCTTAGAAATGAGACTTTCTTTAAAATGAATAGATTGTATTTATTAAGTTCCTTATTGTTTGCGGTTACAATCCCATTTTTGAATATTAATTTGGGCGGTTTTTCAAACTATTTTTCTTCTGGAGATCATATCTTTCAAGAAATCTTAGGAATTAAAGGAGCTTATTATGAGATAAATGAAGTTATCGTTTATGCTTATTCCGGGAAGCTAACCTGGACAACTATATTTAAATACCTGAGTGCAATTTATATTGTGGGAGTAATAATTTCAACAATGTTTTTTGTATTTGGACTAGGGAAAATTATTATCATGATTTGGCAGAATAAGCCAAAAAGGTATGGTAAATATAGAATTGTGGAAACACCTAATGCCGTAGTTCCTTTCTCACTTTTTAAGTGGATTATTATAAATCCTGGAAAGTATTCGTCAAACGATATGGAGCAAATTATTGCTCATGAGCGAATGCATGCTTTTCAGTTACATTCTTTAGATCTGATCTTGATTGAGGTACTTGTTATTCTGTTTTGGTTTAATCCTTTCATCTATTGGTACCGAAAATCGATCAGAGAAATTCATGAATATCTTGCAGATCAGGCTGTCGTGGAAAACGGTCATGATCATATAGATTATCAAAAATTACTTTTAAGTCAGGTAACTGACAATCGATTTATTGGATTAACCAGTAGCTTTAGTTATTCACTATCTAAAAACCGACTAAAAATGTTAAGTATGATAAAATCAAAAAATACATCAAAAATTAAAATTGCATTGGCAATACCTTTTGCAATTGTTGCAATGTTCTTTTTTGTAAATTCTGTAGATTTTGCGAAAGCAAACGGAAAAATAACAAATGAAGTTACTATTAGGTCTCAAGACACATTAAATAATATAGTAAAAGAAAATGATGAGCTAGTTTACTTTAATGTAGAAATAATGCCAAAGTTTCTGGGCAAAGAATCAGGTGCTTTCAGAACATTTATTCAGAAAAATTTGAAGTATCCTGAAGTTGCACAGAAGAATGGAGCAAGTGGAAGGGTATTTGTACAATTTGACGTTAATAAAGAAGGAGATGTAAAGAATGTAAAAGTTGTTAGAGGTGCTGATCCTGATTTGGATAAAGAAGCATTGAGAGTGGTTAACTCTTCTCCAAAGTGGGAGCCAGGAATTAATGAAGGGGAACCTGTAATTGTTAGATATACTTTCCCGATAGCGTTTTCTTTAAAGTAATAATTAATAATAAGGTCGGATAATTTTCCGGCCTTAATCTTTTGTGTATGAAAAATTTCATAGCGATAATTGGTATAATTATTTCTACTTATGCTTATTCCCAAAGGTCAATTCAAGACCTTGAATTATTAATTATAAATAGTCAATACGATTCAGCAATAATTGTTGCCAATCAAATTTCTGAAAGAGATTCAGTCAATTGGCAAGTATATTATTATTTGGGAAAATCCTATCAAGCAAAATATAAATATTTCGATGCCATTAAAGCTCTTGAAAAAGCAAACAGCTTAGATTCAGCCAATGTGGTTATTGAAAATGTTTTAGCTGGAACTCTTGATGCAATAGGTAAGGATGAGGATGCCATAAATATTTATTATGATCAATATTTAAGAGATACTACTATAATAGATCCTATTGTAAACTTGGCAAATATTTTTAGAAAAATGAGAGAATACGGCTCGGCAGTTCATTATTATCGCAAAGCTTGTATTATCGAACCTGGAAACTTCTATTATCATAAACAACTTGCTTATTGTATTAGTAAAATGAATATGCCAGCAACACCGGCAATTTATGCTTATGAAACAGCTATAAGACTTAATCCTTATGACTTAAACATGTATCAGCAACTTGCGAATTTGTATAATTCAGAAAGTTATTTTATGGATGCAATTAATACATGCAATAAGGGATTAAAGAACTACACTAATGATAATCAATTATTAAAAATTAAAGCCTATGCCTATTATTTAAATAAGGAATTTGATTCTTCCCTTGTTGTGTTTAATAAGTTGCTGGAATTCGGAGACACTTCATTTTTTAATTTAAAGTATAGAGGTTTAGTACATTTTGAGAAAAAACAATTTGTAAATGCAATAAATAGTTTAGAAATGGCATTAGATTTTGATAAAAATGATGCAGAAGTTTGTTTTTATTTGGGGAGTGCTTTCGGGCGTTCAGGAAATAGTGAAGAAGGAATAAACTATTTTAACCGTACAATTAAACTACTCTCCCCATTACCAAAGGAGTTATATGATATTTACACAGAAATGGCAAACATATGTCGTCAAGAGGGTGAATATGAGTTATCTCTTAAGTATTTGAAATTAGCCTACAAAAACAAAGCAATACCGATTCTTTCGTTTAAGATGGCCCAGTTATATGATTATTATTTAAATAATAAAAAGATGGCTATTGATTGTTATGAGGGTTATATTACTTTGGCAAATGTTCCTGATTCTGCGGAACTGGCAGAAGGCGTTTCGGATAAATCTTTTTTTGCTGACCCAGAGTTATTAAAAAATTCAAATGATCGAATAAGGATGTTAAAGGAAGAGCAATTTTTTGAGAGTGCTAAAAAAGAATAGCTTGTCCCGATAGCTATCGGGATCGAGCCTATTCTGATAATATTATTCTTCTTTTTTTTCTGGTTTAGCCTTAGGCTCAGTTTTTTTTGGAGCTGCTTTTGGTTTTGTTGCAGCCTTTTCTTTTACTTCTGCCCCGCCTGCCGGACGGGCAGTTTTTGGTTTCGCAACTGTTTTCTCTTTCATTTCAACCTTTTGTTTTGCTTCAGTTTTTGGTTTTGTAGCTACCTCGCTTGCGGGACTGGCAGGTTTTGCTTTTGCTACTGCTTTTTTGGGTTTAATAGCGGGAGATGCTTTCTTTTTAGGTCTTTTTTTTCCGTAGCTTCCCTTAGATATTTTACCTTTTTTAGTTTTTTTATCGCCTTTACCCATAATGTATAAATTTAATATTTGTTATTGCTTTAGCTTCAAATATAAACATATTAAGACACTAGCATCCGAAAGTCGGGATATTAAAAAGCCCTCAGAATCTTGTATTTTTGAGTTTGACAAAAAACTTTATAAAATATGGGACTCTTCAGGCGAAACAAAAATAACAATAAACCAC
>JAQIBH010000084.1 GCA_027859205.1 Bacteroidales bacterium
GTTTATTTGAAAACAGAATTAATTTTGGTTTAGTTGATCTATTTATTATTTTATCCATATCTCTTTTAACTATCTACTTGGTTTGCTGTCCGAAAAAGAAATTAGAGAAACAGTTAAAGTGGAAGTCTATTCTACACAACACAATATAAGTTTACTTTTTATGTTATTAAGGTTTGATTTTTTTGAAGCGAGACCAAGAAGTCTTGCTTTTTTTACGTTTTTTCCTTTCAACACTGATTTGTAAACTTTCTATTATCTTCCGAGTTTTTTACATTAAGCACTCAATGTCTCCTATAATGGTATCATGTGATAAGCCCTAGTGTTTTAAATGTTTTTTGTGCGAAACAAAAAGCAATATTTAATAGTATATTTGAAATAAATAAATTTGAATAAAAATGAGAAGATTAATAATCCCAATATGCTTAACATTTATTCTACTATTTGGTTCTTGTGAAAATAAGTCATCTGAGAATAGCGAAAATAATATTGTAAATATTGTTGTTATTTATACTAATGATGAACACGGTTGGATAGAACCAACAGATAATTATGATGGAGCCTCCGGTTTAATGAGTATGTGGAAATCGGTTGAAGCTTATGATGGTTCAGATAAATATCTAATTATAAGTGGAGGCGATATGTGGACAGGGCCTGCTGTTTCAACATGGTTTCAAGGGGAATCGATGGTAGAGGTTATGAATGCAATGGAATATGATGTATCTGCTATTGGTAATCATGAGTTTGACTTTAAGATTGAAGGACTAAATAACCGATTGGAACAAATGAATTTCCCTTTGATATCGGCTAATATTATTAATAAATCTACCGGTGAAATACCTGATTTTGCAAAACCTTATATCATTAAAGAAATTGAAGGAGTTAATGTTGGTATAATTGGCCTGGCATCTATACACACACCTTATACAACGGCTCCTGTAAATGTTGTCGATTTTGAGTTTACATCATATTCTGAAGCAATCGAAGAATATTCTTTAAAAGCAAAAAACGAAGGAGCAGATGTGTTAATTCTTGTTGGTCATATTTGTGAATATGAAATGGAAGAACTTACCACAATTGCCAAAGCAAATGGAATTAGTATAATTTGTGGTGGACATTGTCATCAGGTAGTGGCTAAAGATTCAAATGGTGTAATACTAATTCAAGCTGGAGCTAATATGAAAGCATATGCAAAAGTTGAGTTTAATTATAATAAATTGACAAAAGAAGCAGTTAATTTTACATATGAAATTGTAACAAACAACCAACATGATTTTGATTCTGAGATCCTGGATATTGTGAATTACTGGAATGATAGGACAGATGAAGAGTTAGCAGAGATTATTGGTTATGCTGATGAAACTATTTATCAATCATCAACAGAGATGCAAAATATGGTATGTGACTCATGGTTTTACTCCTTCCCAAATGCAGATGTTTCAATAACAAATTCGGGCGGAATACGTCAAAATATTAACCAGGGAGATATTAGTTTGGAATCTATTGTTGGACTTTTACCTTTTGAGAATTTTATTTTGGAGCTGGAATTAACGGGCGAAGAACTTATTGAAGTAATTGATGATTTTTTGATAGGTGGAATGACAACTATTGGTGGTTTTAATTTGCATGATGGAACCCCAATTTATAATGACTCGACATATACGGTACTTACTACAGATTATTTATATTCATTATCGGATAACAATTTTGCTTTGTACGATGATGAACCTATAAATACATCGGTAAATTATAGGCAACCATTAATTGATTGGATAAAATTTTTAAATACAAGCTCAACAAATCCATTAAATGATTATTTGGATAATCAACCAAGACGTTAAAAACACTTCGACAAGCTCAGTGTGACAATTTGTTTATTCTTAATTTGTCATGCTGAGCTTGTCGAAGCATTTGTATTTGCATAAGTTCTAAGTTATTATAAAGAAAGTCGCAAAGACAATGATAGAATTCATAGTGTCTTTGAGACCTTGCGGTTAAATAGTTTTTATACTATTTTATTTCTGTTTCAATAAATCCTGATCGATCTGGAGCAATAGGAGTTTTTGGTTTCTTAACCGGATTTTCATCCAATTCTTTTAGTAAGACCTCAACTGCTTTTTCAACACTTGGATCAATTCCTTTTGCTGTTAAATGAGGCTCATCAATAACTTCAATATCAGGATAAACACCAATACCTTCAATAATCCATTCCGAGTTTTCGTCGTAAACACCAAATTGAGGGACATTAAAACTACCTCCATCAACAAATCTTCTACCCCCTTGGGTTCCAACTAATCCACCCCAGGTTCTTGTTCCGATAATAGTTCCTAAATCTTTCTTTCTGAAATAGTAAGGGAACGCATCTCCACCAGATGAAGAATAACCATTAATAAGCATAGCTTTTGGTCCATTATGAGCAACTGCAGGAGATTTCATTGATTGTAATTTGTTTCGGTGCCAGTAACTTAATGTTTGGCGATTAAGTAAATCAATCATATAAGCTGGTATAAATCCTCCACCGTTATAACGATCGTCGATAATTAAAGCTTCTTTATTGTGGAACTCATACATACCTCGATACAATTCATAATTTCCTTCAAAAGCAGTGTTTGGAACATGAATATAACCAATTCTCCCACTTGAAAGTTTATCAACCATTGCACGACGTTCTTCAACCCAATTTAAATAGAATAAAGTAAGTTCGCTATTAATAGTTTTTACAGTGTAAGTTTTAGCACCGGATTCTGAAGGTGCTGAATTTACAGTAATTTCTATATGTTTATTGGCTGCATTTTCGAGAAATTTATAAGGATTATCTGCCAATGTAACATTATTTCCATTCAGATTAATTAAATAATCACCTTCCTTAATATTTATTCCTTGTTCCGTTAACGGGGATCGGCGAGTTTCATCCCAATTTTCACCTTTATAAATTTTTGAAATGATATATCGGTTTGCATTAGCATCAGCTTTAAGATCTGCACCTAATAAACCACCATCAATACGTTTCACTCTTTCAAAATCACCATAATTATTGTAGGCATGCCCGGTATTTGCTTCTCCAATAATTTCGCCAAATATATAGTCAAGATCAGCTCTGTGACT
>JAQIBH010000086.1 GCA_027859205.1 Bacteroidales bacterium
GACAACTTTTTGACTTTTTGGACACCCTCTTTATAACTAATAATAAAATATTACCAAAATTTAATTAATCAATAATTTTTTGGAAGTACTATTTATACATTGAATTTTTTAATTCTTTAATTTTATCATTAGTAATGTAATCATCGTAATCCATGAGTTTGTCTATGATTCCATTTGGTGTAAGCTCAATTATTCTGTTAGCAACGGTTTGAATAGACTCATGATCATGTGAAGCCATCAGTATATTTCCTTTAAAATTTTTCATTGTGTTATTGAAAGCTTGTATTGATTCTAAATCTAAATGATTTGTTGGAGTATCCAATACTAATACGTTTGCATTTGACAACATCATTCTAGAAATCATACAACGTTGTTTTTCTCCACCTGAGAGTACATTTGAATATTTGTATATATCTTCCCCAGAGAAAAGCATTTTACCCAAATATCCGCGTAAAAACATTTCACTTGTATCTTCTGAAAATTGGCCTAACCAATCCACTAGTTTTATTTTATTTTTAAAAAAAGATGAATTATCTAAAGGTAAATTAGCATTAGTAATGGTTAAACCCCATTCATAAGTTCCAGAATCAGCTTTTGTATCTCCACTAATAATTTCAAAAAGAGATGTCATTGCACGGTGGTCCCGTGATAAGAAAACGATTTTCTCATCTTTCTGTACTGTAAAATCTAAATCTTTAAATAATACATCTCCCTTTAGACTTTTACTTAAGCCTCTAACTTCAAGTATTTTATTCCCAGGGACACGATCAGGTGTAAAAATGATTCCCGGGTATTTACGTGTTGATGGTTCTATATCTTCAATATTCAGTTTTTCAAGCATCTTTTTACGACTTGTTGTTTGCTTTGATTTCGCAACATTCGCGCTAAAACGTTGAATAAACTGAAGAAGCTCCTTCTTCTTTTCTTCTGCTTTTTTATTTTGGGACTGCGACTGACGCAATGCTAATTGGCTAGATTCATACCAAAAGCTATAGTTACCCGCAAATTGCTTCACTTTTCCAAAATCAATATCAACTGTATGAGTGCTAACGGCATCTAAAAAATGACGGTCGTGAGAAACAACCAATACTGTATTTTCAAAATTTAAAAGATACTTTTCTAACCACATTATAGTTTCTAAATCTAAATCATTTGTAGGTTCATCAAGCAATAAATTGTCTGGTTTTCCGAATAAAGCCTGAGCAAGCAATACGCGCACTTTTTCTTTTCCGCTTAATTCTTTCATAAACTTATAATGTAAATCTTCTTTTATCCCCAATCCACTTAATAGTGTAGCTGCATCGTTTTCTGCATTCCAACCATCCATTTCAGCAAATAGATTCTCAAGTTCAGCAGCTTTTATGCCATCTTCATCGGAAAAATCAGGTTTTGCATAAATAGCATCTTTCTTTTGAATTAAATCCCACAATATATTATGCCCTTTTAATACTGTATTTAGAACAGTAAACTCATCAAATTCAAAGTGATCTTGCTTTAAAACAGATAACCTTTCGCCTGGACCTAAACTAATTGAACCACGTGACGCATCCAAATCTTTTGAAATCAATCTTAAAAAAGTTGATTTTCCTGCTCCGTTTGCCCCAATAATTCCATAACAATTTCCAGGTGTAAATTTTAAATTAACATCCTGAAACAGGAATTTCTTTCCGAATTGTATAGCTAAATTTGATACTGTAATCATCTGATAATTAGATTTTATAAATCAATAAATATTTTTACTTAAAGGCTGGCAAATGTACATATTTAATCTATATAATAATGCGATTTCTATTAATACCTTAAATAATAATATAAACAACTATTATACAAGATTGTACAAAATATGTTCAAGATAGATTAAATCTGATAAGTACAAAAAAGAGGGTGTCCTAGAACGGATACCCTCTTTATATATGATTTAAGTTTAAATTTCCTTATTAGTTCTACTTAGAAAGTTTTACTTTAACTGCAGTTGGTCCTTTCTGACCCATTTCTACTTCAAAACTTACTAAATTACCTTCTTTTATTTCATCAATTAAATTATTCACATGAACAAAAACACTTTCCTTTGTTTCGCTATCTTTTATAAAACCATAACCTTTTGAATCGTTAAAAAAGGCAACAGTTCCTTTTCTTATTGGATCAAGAATTTCATTGTCCCGACTTGGAATTCCAATCTCAATATCTTCTAATTTAACTTCTGTTTTTTTTGTTGGATCAGGTGGTGCTGAGGTTATTCTTCCGTTTTCATCGACATAAGCCATCATGTCGTCCAGGCTACTTTTCTTCTCGCCTTCTTTCCTGGCCAATTTCTTCTTTTCCTTATCTTTTCTCTTTTTCTCTTTTTTATTTCTTACTTCTTTTTTATTAAAAGTTTCTTGCGATCTACCCATAAATTTATTTTACTTTTTTAATTAATATCTTAAATATCCACAATTTTGAGTTATGAATATTTAGTTTTAGTCTTTTCTTTTATAGGATAACTTAAATAATTAATTAAAAGAAAAGTAAGCAGGACATTCACATTACAAAATTGCCACAAAGTTACGTATTTATTTTCAGTGTTTTATTAAAAGCAGGTTTTTTCAATAAATAAAAATGAGTAACTTAGTGAACAAGTTCTTTATTTTGAAATACAAAATTCTATTTCTTCGAATAAAAATTTTCTTTTATTATTAAATCATCATTCCAATATTGAATTGCAACTTCCTCAAACTTTTTTTTATTTCCATTTCTAAATTTAACGATCATCCAAAACTCAACCATTGTAATAGCTCTAATTTCGTCAGACGTTATTGTAACTATTCCCTCTCCTAAAACTTCATCTATTTCTTTTAACAGTTTCGTATTATGATTTCTAGCTACTTCAATTCCTTTACGCTCTTTATTATCATCAGTAATTATAATAACATCTTTATGATAATATTTATCTAAGACTTCAAGAATTTTTCCTTCTTCAACCATTTTAAATAAATCTTGGACCTTTTCATAATAAGTCATATCGTATATTATTTTGATTAATTTAAATATTAACAATATAAATTTACAAAAATGGATTTATTCTTTTTAATATTCTAGCTAATAAAAAAACCGTTTCAGAAACTGAAACGGTTAAGAATAACTAAATTCCTTTTTATATCTGCAATCTGCTTTTAAAGGGCAAGAATGTCATAAAATCGGCATGATGAACTATATAAGCTTCGGTTGTTCGTTTAACCATATCTCCTTCACCAGCGTGTGTAGCAATAATATGACACACTTTGGCAGGAACTCCACATTCCTCGGCAATAGAAACACCAGAGAAAGGATGACGTAAATATTTTCCATAACTTCCTTGTACAGATTTTCCATCCTTCATTTCATACTCCAGCAATTTACCTACATCAGCAAGTATTGCTCCTGCTATAACAACATCCATATTTACCGGTAAATCATCCTTAAAAAATTCATTACATTTATTTCCAGCATCACGTGCAATGTGAACAACTGCACGTTTATGTGCCATAAATGTAACTTTAGTAGGAACTAATAATGTAAATGGAATAGTTTGAAGATCCTTTGTAGTTAAAACACTACGCTCTAAGGCAAGGTCCCACGTTTTTGCAGTTTGTTCTCTTAGATTCTCATCTTGAATCCATTCAAGCTCAGGCCATAATTCTAATATTTTTGCATTCATATTTTATATTTTAGGGTTCAGTGTAAGAAAAAGAGGATACACTTTTAAATGTATCCTCTTAATAATTATATAATTACGCTAATTTTTCAATAATTGCATCAGCCATTTGCTGAGTTGAAGCAGCTCCTTTTTGAATAACATCAGTACGACCAGCCATTTTCATCATGTCGTAAGTCCGAACTTTCCCTTCTGAAATAACATCGGAAACAGCTTTACGAATTTTTGCAGCTAAATCTTTTTCTTGAATAAAGTCAAGCATAGCACATGCAGATTCAACCATGGCAATTGGATTAACAATAGACACATCATAATCGGCATATTTGGGCGCTGAACCATGAGTAGGTTCAAAAACAGCGACACCAGAATCTGGGTTCATTTGTGCACTCGATGCAAAACCTAAACCACCAATTAAACCAGCAAAACCATCAGAAACAATATCACCAAACATATTACCAGCTACAATTACCCCGTAATTTTCAGGATTTTTTGTTAGCCACATCATTTGAGCGTCAATATTTGTATTCCAAAGTTCAATTTGAGGATAATCTGCTTTTTGTATTTGTTGAGCCATTTTATACATCATACCAGATGTTTCCCTTATAACGTTAGGTTTTTCACAAACAGTAACATTACCATATCCGTTTTCTTTAGCATAAGAAAATGCCGCACGTAAAATTCTTTCTGTTGCATTTTTCGTAAATATACGAGTTGAAACAGATATTTCATCTTTAGGTGTTTTACCGAAATTTGAAACAAATTTTGGATGTGTCATTAATGCATTGTATACAATTTCTGGTGGGCTACTCCACTCTACACCCCCATATAAACCTTCAGTATTTTGACGAAATATTACAGCATCAACTTTAGGCTCTTCAATTGTATCATTAGCACCTCTTCTAATAAAATTTAAAGGATTACCCTTGTATGATTGACAAGGTCTCATACAAATATCCAATCCAAAATGTTGACGTAAACCAACAATAGGACTTGAATAAATTAAACCTTTATCTCGTAATTCAGGAATTAATTCAGCCGCAGCTTCATCCTTTGGTTTAGATGTAATTGCTCCGAATAATCCAATTTTGTGTTCTTTAAGTAAATCTAGTGTACGTTGGGGAAGAGGATTCCCTTCTGTGCGCCAAAATTCCCAGCCAATATCACCTTCAACATAATCAGCCTCAAATCCTGCAGCTTCCAAAACTCTTATTGTTTCTTCTAAAACTACTTGTCCAATACCATCTCCGGGCATTTTTACTATTGTCCTTTTCGCCATATTAACTTTTTTTTGAATTTGTTTTAAATTTTAATTAAGACATCGTAAAAATAGAATAAAAATTATTCAAACAAAATGATCTGTAACTTTTTAGTACATAGTTTTTAAACATGTTTTCAATATACTAACAACCAGCAAAATTGATTAAAATAAAAAATATTTATCTCTCATTTTTTGCCTGTTTTGGATTGTTTTGTATGTTTACAGAAAATATTAAAAAATTATTAACGTTAGAAAAATATAAAAATGAAAATACTTGAAAGTTTAAATCCAAAAGTTGTTTGGGAATATTTCGAAGATATATGCCAAGTACCTCGTCAATCAAAAAAAGAAGAACAAATTATTCAATTCTTATTGGATTTTGGTAAAAATAATAACCTCGAAACCAAAAGAGATGAGATTGGAAATGTTTTAATTTCAAAACCTGCAACATCTGGTAAAGAAAATGTAAAAACTGTTGTTCTTCAAAGTCATATTGATATGGTGTGCGAAGCAAATGAAGGAACAAATCATAATTTCGATACAGATCCTATTCAACCAATTATTGACGGGAATTGGGTAAAAGGAACAGGAACAACTTTAGGTGCTGATGATGGAATTGGCATGGCTGCTCAAATGGCTATTTTAACAGCAACTGATATTGAGCATGGTCCTATTGAATGTTTATTTACTGTTGATGAAGAAACAGGTTTAACAGGTGCTTTCGAATTAAAAGCTGGTTTTTTTGAAGGTAAAATTCTTATAAATCTTGATTCTGAAGATGAAGGTGAATTATTCATAGGTTGTGCAGGTGGTATTGATACGCTGGCAACATTTGATTATACTCAAGAATCAATTCCAGAAAATCATGTTGGATTAAAAATAAGTGTTACTGGTCTAAATGGTGGACATTCTGGTGATGAAATTGATAAAGGTCTAGGAAACTCTTTAAAAATCATGAACCGTTTTTTGTGGAACGCAGGAAATGAATATGATATTAGAATTGGTGATTTTGATGGTGGAAGAGCTAGAAATGCAATACCTCGTGAGGCATTTGCTAATATTACAGTTCATACCGATGAAAAAGATGAACTAATTAAGTTATTTAACGATTATGCTTCTGTAATAAAAACCGAATTAGCATTTACTGAACCCAAATTACAACTTTCTATCGAAAATGCTGAACTGCCTGGTTTTGTTATTGATGAAGATACACAATTCGCCCTTCTTAATGCTTTATATGCCTGCCCTCATGGAGTATATGCAATGAGCATAGAATTAAAAGGATTGGTTGAAACATCGACAAATCTTGCTTCTATAAAATTTATTGAGGATAATCAGATCTTTATTACAACAAGTCAGCGAAGTTCTGTTGAAACATCAAAATATAATATTGCTAGTAAAGTAGAAAGTGTATTTCGTTTAGCCGGAGCAAAAGTAAAACATGGTGATGGATATCCTGGTTGGAAACCAAATACCAACTCCGACATAATGAAAATCTCCGAAAAATCTTACGAGAAATTATTTGGTGTAAAACCTATTGTAAGAGCCATTCACGCAGGGTTAGAATGTGGATTATTCTTAGAAAAATATCCTTATTTAGATATGGTATCTTTCGGTCCAACAATTAAAGGAGCACATACCCCGGAAGAAAGAATCGACATTGAAACTACAGTTAAATTCTGGGATTTATTGGTTGACGTATTAAAAAATATTCCTACAGAATAAAATATTATATTTTTTATTAATATTGCTATCCTGTCTGTGAAATACAGACGGGATTTTTAATACAAACGTATTGTCATTCCCACGAAAGTGGGAATCTATTTATTTAATTATAGATTCCGAGACGTTGCTCGGAAGTACAAAAGTAATTTTAAAAGAATGCTATTAACCATATCCTTAGATTTCCTCAAAAATGCGGATATTTATTCTCCAGGAATAATTGCTTTGTTAATTCTTGCAGGATTTTTGGTTGGTATTATTAACACGATTGCCGGTAGTGGAACTGTAATTACGTATTCCCTATTTATGATGTTGGGTTTACCGGTAAATATTGCAAACGGTACAATTCGATTAGGTGTAATAATGCAAACTCTAGCATCTACTTTAAATTTTAAAAAACATAAGGCCTTAGATTGGAAAAAAGGATTTCGGCTTGCATTACCTGTTGTAATTGGTTCTGTTGTTGGAGCTCAAATTGCTGTTGAAATAAATGAAGCAGTATTTGAAAAAATATTGGCAGGAATTTTACTTATCATGTTATTCTTTATTTTTTATAAACCAGAAAGGTGGCTAAAAAATCAAGTTCAAAAAATACAAAGTAAACCAACAATCATTCAACTTCTTCTTTTCTTTGTCATTGGTGTTTATGGTGGATTTATTCATATTGGTGTAGGAATATTTATGCTCTCAGTTTTAGTTTTAAATGCAGGCTATGATTTGGTAAAAGCCAATGCCATTAAAGTAATGACAGTATTTTTATATAGTCCATTTGCCTTAGCAATTTTTATAATGAATGACCAGGTACATTACGGAATAGGACTAATTGCAGCCATCGGAAATGTATTTGGTGGGTATGTTGGTTCAAGAATGGCAATTAGCTGGGGGAATAATTTTGTACGTTGGGTATTAATGGTTGTTATTGTTGTTTTTTCGGCTTATCTCTTAAATATTCCTGCACTATTTAAATAAACGCATTTTAAGTTCCTAAATCAGAACATACTAAATATAGCTTAACAAAAAAATCCAACTGAAATATTCAGTTGGATTTTTTACTAAACTGACCAAGCAAAAGCACATTACTTAGTTTTTGCTAAACTTAAATCTGAATTATTAAAATAAAAGCGATCTCCTCTATTTAGTGGATATTTGAAGCTATCAATACCTAATTCCTTATTAAACTCTTCTGCAACCCTTTTATATGCATATTCATTATTGCTTCCATGCATAGGTAATGCTAGCATTGGTTTCATAGTTTTTAAAGTAAACTCAGTTCCCATTTTTAAAGCAACTTTGTCGCGAAATCTACATCCGGTAACAGGATAAAATGCAATGTCAGTTTGCTTATATTTTTCCTGCAAGAACTTAATATCGCCTGTATAATTCGGACACATATCACGACTTATATTTGTATGATCTCCTGGATGGAAAATTGTAACACCATCAACTTCAACATAAAATCCCTGACCTGAATCGTTTGAAACTACGGGAGTAATTTTAACATTACCAACTTCTTTTGTTTCTCTGGCCGGAATATACTTGTAATCAACTTCTGTATTATGTTCAAAACCTAAAACATAGTTTATATTTTTAATTTTATCTTTCCAGTCAAATATCACTTGTGAAAAATGATCTCCATGTGTATGAGAAACAAATACAGTGACATTTAAATCTTTTAATTCTTCTGGATTAATATAACCATTATTTAAACTCCCATTTTCAGTTAATGGTTGTCTCTCCCAATAATCAAAAATTAACAAATTATTTTTAGTTTTAATGGCATAACCACTATGATCTAAATACCAAATAGCAGATTCGCCTATAGCCAAGTCTTTTTCAAATAAGCTTTTAGCCTTTTTAAAGCTTTTAACTCCATTTGCCGCTAACACCTTTGCAGATTTTGTATTTCCATAGTACTTAGCTAAATCCAAAGATGAATTACCTTTTTTATCTTTTAAATTGATTTCTGCAATGTTTTTAAGTAACAAATTAATAATTTCATTATTACCTTTAATCGCAGCATAATGCAAAGGCGTTCTTCCTGAAATATCAGCAATATTTACATCAGGATTATATTTTAATAATGATTTTATTCCTTCCAACTTACCATACCTTGCACCAGTATGTAAAGCTGTCATTCCGTTTTTATCTTGTTGATTTATATTTATGTTAGCGTCACACAATAGTTTTATGTTTCTTATGCTATCACCTCTCATTGCATTATGTAAAGCTGTTTTATAATTATTATCAAGAATATTTACATCAACACCATGATTAATAAAATACTGTATAACATTTGGTGAACGCCACGCTGCATTGTGTAAAGGTGTTGGAGATTCTGCACAAGCCGATTCTTTACAAATTTTCGGTGCTATTAAAGCTCCGTTGTCCATTAATAATGCAATCATTTCAACATTACCAGCAAAAGCTGCATTGTTTAAAGCTGTACTTCCTCTATTATTTGTAGCATTTACATCAACTCCTTTTTCAAGTACATACTTTAAAAAATCAACATCTCCAATACTACCAGCTAAATGAATTAAAGATTCCCCATTTTCAAATTTTTCATCTACTTCATATCCTTTTGACAAGAAATACTTTACTCCATCAAGGTTTCTTCTAGCTGCTGCAGCTTGTAATACATTAGTTGCTGTGTGATCATCCACCCTTACATCCATTCCTTTTTCCTCAACCAAGAATTTAAGCATTTCAATATTATTTCCTGTTGATGCCCAATTTAACACTGAGTTTCCATCTTTATCTACACTATCAAGACTAAAATCTCGGTTTAATAAGTATTTTACCATTTCGATATTGCCTCCATAACAAGCCCAATGTAACATTGTTCCTCCATCAGCAGTAGCTGGAGTCATATCAAGACCTTTGCTTTCTAAAAATTCAAAAAGTTCAATATTTCCACTAAATGCTGCATAATGTATTGCATTACGACCTAAATTATTCCAAACATTTGCTTTTGCTCCCTTTACAATTAATTTCTTAACTAAATCCAATTGACCATTTAAAGAAGCGAACTGTATTGCTGTGCTTCCATTCACATTAGCGACATTCACATCCGCATTGTTATCAATTAAGTAATTACAAATTTCTACTTGATTTAATGATGCTGCAAAATTTAATGGCGTTGAACTTGACCGATTTGTAGCATTTATTACAGAATTATCTTTTTCTATAATAGTTTTAAAAGTCTCAATTTCACCATTTCTTATTGATGAAAATAACTTTTCTATTGTATTTCCCTGTGCAAAAAGTACAGCAGGAAAAAGAAGACTTACAATAACAAAACATACTAATAATTTTTTCATTTTTCTTTCTTGTTTGATTTAAGAAGCTAAATTTCAAATATTAATTTAATAATTAAATAGTATTTCGATAAGCGGATATTTAGTTCTTTAAGTGGTTAATACTTTTAATACCTTTTATCGATATTAATAACCGTTTAACAAATTTGTTTTTAATACTTCGAAAATAAATATGATATTTACATATAATTATTAATTAAGTAGAATGAAACTTAATCTAAAAAATAAAAATCGCCTATTTTGGATAGCAAATGCGTTAGGTTGGCTACTTTATGGAATAGCAATGTTCTTTTTCTTTGGGAAAGGCAAAATACCTGATTTCACTACCTTTTATTTAAACTTTATAACGTATTTAACCGGTTTTGTAGTAACGTCCTTATTAAGATATTATTTAAGATTTATACAAAAAAAGATAAAGTCCATTATTGTTATTTCAACCGTATTAATCATAACAGTTTATGCGGTAACTATTGCCTGGTATTTGTTTGATGTATCTTTAAGTTATCCTGTTTGGAATGAAGATCAAATCAAATTTTTCAATAAAATGCTAACTTTTAAAGGCTTAATTAAAAGAAATTACTCACAGTTCTTTTTACTTTTTGGTTGGATAGCTCTTTATTATGGCATACGCTTTTGGATTGATTTTCAAAACGAAAAAGAAAGAAAGGAAGAAGCATTACTTTTAGCTCAAACTGCGGAGCTTGAAATGTTACGATATCAACTTAATCCACATTTTTTGTTTAATTCTTTAAATTCAATTCGTGCATTAGTTGACGAAAATCAAAAAGCTGCTAAATCGATGATTACGGAGTTATCTGAATTCTTGAGATACTCATTATTGCAAAAGGATGTAAAACTTGTTCCGTTAAGTAGGGAGTTAGAAGCTGTTAAACACTATCTGTCTATAGAAAAGAAACGATTTGAAGAGAAACTGCAAATCGACTATAATGTTTCGGATAATGCGGAAAAAATAAAAGTACTTAGTTTCATGCTACATCCATTAATTGAAAATGCTGTAAAGCACGGTATGAAGACCAGTAAATTGCCTTTGAAATTACTTTTACAATCATATGTAAAAAATGAAACACTACATATAAGTGTATGTAATTCTGGAAAATGGGTAGATGATTCAAAAGAAGATGGAACAAATACTGGATTACAAAATGTGGTTAAGAGATTAAGGAATGCATACAATGATAATTATAGTTTTGAAATAGTTAAAAAAGAAGATGCTGTATGTGTTCATATTACTATTAAAATTGATAATTTAAATGAATAACACAGAATATATAGCTCTTGTAGTTGATGATGAACGCTTAGCTCGTAAAGAATTAATCGGGATGCTATCTGACTATACTTGTATTAAAGAAATTCATGAAGCCGATGATGTCTCATCAGCAATAAAAATGATAGATCATGTAAAGCCTAATCTTATATTTCTGGATATTCAAATGCCGGGAGAGACAGGATTTGATCTTTTAAATCAAATTGAATACGCAGGTAAAATAATTTTTGTAACAGCTTACGATCAATATGCAATAAGAGCTTTCGAAGTAAATGCAATGGATTACCTTTTAAAACCAGTTACTGAAGAACGTTTGAAAAAATCAATTAATAAACTTGAAAAAGAAAAAATTAAACCAGCAGAAACTGAATATAATCTTAAGTATAACGACAGGCTCTTTTTAACTTTAGGATCTCAACTTTCTTTTATAAAAATCAGCTCAATTATTACTATTGAATCCGAAGGAGATTATACTAGGGTTTATATAAAAGAAGGAAAAAAAGGACTGGTTTCGAAATCGATGAAAGAATGGGAATTGCGCTTGCCTGCAAATTACTTCTGCAGAATACACCGTGCAACAATTGTTAATCTGGAATTTGTTGAAAACATTGAAAAATGGTTTAATTATTCGTATAGATTGCATTTAAAAGGGAAAGAAGAACCTTATATAATAAGCAGACGCTATGCAAAGCAGATTAAAGAAAAGTTTGGATAATTATCTTTTAACTATAAACCAAGGATTTAAAAGATCTTCCTTATTGTAGACCAAAGGTGTTTTCTCGTCTGCTTGCGTAACTGAACATCCTGCTCCAAGAGCAATTGCGTGACCTGCTGCAGTATCCCATTCCATTGTTGGAGCAAAACGAGGATATACATTAGCAATCCCCTCTGCAACCATGCAAATCTTTAATGAACTCCCTTTGGAAATGAAATCAACATTACCATGTGCGTCTTTTAATTTTGAAATAAATTTTTCTGTTTCATCATTCATATGAGAACGGCTACCGACAACAGCATAATTATCATTTTCCAAAAAGAAAGGCAGTTCAATACCTGTTTTTAAAATAGTATTTACATCGGAATCAGAATCCACATTAATAGCTTTAAAAGCACCTAATTCTTTTGTACTATAATATAGGTCTTTTGTAACCGGAACATAAATAACACCTAAAACGGGCGTATCTTTTTCTATTAAAGCTATATTAACAGTAAACTCGCCGTTTCGTTTAATAAATTCTTTTGTTCCATCTAAAGGATCAACCAGCCAATAAAATTCCCAATTCGATCTCTCATTATATGGAATATTTATACCTTCTTCGCTTAAAATTGGAATATTTGTTTTTAATAAATTTTCTACTATAATATTATGAGCTTTTTGGTCAGCTAATGTTAAAGGGGAATCATCCGATTTAAGTTTAATTTCAAAATCATCTGTATTATAAACTTCCAATATATTTTTACCCGCGGCTAAAGCAGCATTTATTGCAATTGCTAATTTTGTTTTCATTATCTATTTTTGAATTCTTAATTTAAATAAAGTATAATAAACTTAATATTGTAACCGTAACAATCATGTATATTATTGTGAGGGGAAATCCAACCCTAAAGAAATCTTTAAAAGAATAACCTCCTGGTCCATATACCATAAGATTTGTTTGATAACCAATTGGAGTCATGAAATTTGCAGCAGCAGCAAATGATACAACAAGTATAAAAGGCATAGGGGGTAAATTTAGATTTACTGCCATTGTTAATGATATTGGAAAAATTATAGCAACAGCAGCTACATTTGTTATATAGGCTGCAAGAAGTGAAGTAATTAAATATATTCCTGTTAATAATCCAACTTTACCCAAAGGAAGAAATACTGTAATTAAAGTTTCTGCAAACAATTCAGCCGCACCAGATTTAATCATTGCTGTACCCAATGCTAGCGACATTGCTATTATAAGAGCCAACTTATAATCTACTGCTTTATGTAACTCTTTAGGATTAGCTATTTTCATAGCTAAAACAACCATAATCAAGACAATTAATCCCATAAAAAGAGAAACAATTTTAAATGCTGCGAGCAAAATTACCAAAACTGTTCCTCCTAAAAGTGTCCAAATCTTATACGGTTCAAGTTTCTGAAATTCTTTCACTTTAGAAATAAAATAAAAATCTAATACGTGGTTTGATCTACTTACCAAATCAGCACCTGCAAATAACAATAATACATCTCCGGGTTTAATAATAATTTCACCTATTTTACCTGATATTTTTTCTCCATTTCTGTGTACCGCTATAACAGCTGCATCAAATTTTGCCCTAAAACGTATCTCTTTAACTGTTTTATTAATCATCGATGAGTTATGTGAAATAACTATTTCAACAACCTCTGTTTGCTTCTTCTTAAACAACATTCCTACGGACGGTAACCTTAATCCTAAATCAGAATCAACCATTTCAGCTATTGTTTCTGTATCTCCAGCAAATATCAATAAATCATCTTGTTGTAAAATTATATTTGGTTTTACTGATGGTATTTTAAAGGATCTTCTGATTATTTCCACTAAAAATAAACCTTTTAAATTTCTTAGACCAGCCTCTTCAATTGTTTTACCAATTAACTGTGAATCTCTTCTAATTTCAGCTTCAACTAAATATTCACGCGTATTTTGAGTAAATTCATCCAAAATATCCTCTTTAGCTGGTAATAACTTTTCACCAAAAAATAGCAAATAAAAAAATCCAATAATTATCATTGGAACTCCAACAAAAGCAAAATCAAAAATATTTAATGACTTTAAACCTGGAATAATAGTTTGATCTACAACCAAACCATTGACAATAAGGTTTGTAGATGTCCCTATTAAAGTTGCGCAGCCCCCTAGTATAGCTGCATAAGATAAGGGCATTAAAAATTTTGATGGTGATATATCATTACGTTTACACCAACTATTAACATATGGCATCATAACAGCTACTAAGGGGGTATTATTCAAAAAAGCAGAAAAACTAGCAATAATCAATGTCATTCTACTTAAAAATCCCTTATAGCTCTTAGCTGACTTAAAAAACCTATCAAATAAAAGCTCAACAATTGCAGTTTGTCTAATAATGTCACCTAACAACAGTAATAACAGAATTACAGCCAATTGTTCGTTTGCAAAACCATTTAGTATTTCACGGGGAGTTAGTATCCCAAAAAAACCTAGTGTAACAACCGCAATAACAAATGCAAATGTAGCTCCTATTAACTCCTTATATAAGGAAATAAGAATAAACAAGATTACTATAAAAACTACTATTAAATCAAACGTTATCATTGTATATATAATAAAAAAACTTTATTAAGTAATTCCTTAATAAAGTTTTATGATATTTTATAGTCCTTTCAAATTATTACTATCGATTAATAAAAAACCTGTAGCAAAAATAACAATAAAGGACTCTTAGGCAAAGAATATAGTTTTTATTTATTAACGTTTTATTAATTTATAAGTATGCAAAACCTCTCCTGAAGAATCAGAAATTTTTAATATATATTGAGAAGAACTTAGATTAGTTAATGAAATTTGTGTTCTTACCTCAGTAATATTTAATTTACTATTATAAACAAGCTTACCATTCAAATCATAGAGTTCAACTATAGCTTCATTAATTTCTTCAGATTCTAATTCTACCCACACAAAATCACTTGCCGGATTAGGATATACTTTTAAATTAAAATTGCCTGATAATAAAGGATCTTCAATAGAAGTTATATCAAAATAAGCTTGCTGAAAACCCTGAGTTAAAATTAGAGTATTACCATCATCTTCTAAAGTTTCAATAGCAATTTCACCTAATGTCCAACTTACATTTAGTCCACCTGCCTCAACCGATTCTCCTGCAGATGCAACCACATAAGAAGAAATACTTTGACCGGATACATACAATCCAAAAAAAACAGCTAAAAATAAAATATAATACTTTTTCATGGTATGTGTTTTTAGTATAATCAATTCATAAATATACGATATTCTATTTTTAATTTCAAATAAATAGAAATACTTTTGTCTTAGAAAAGCTAATTTTATTGCTCTTCGAAAATTTTTATAGCGAAAAAAATTTATATTGCAAACATTAGTTATTTAATACTTAAACCAATGAAAACATTAATTACAGCATTATCATTGATTTTTCTTTTTCAATATACCTTTGCCCAAGAGGAAACTTCAATAATTGAAAGTAATAATAGATTTTCATTCGACATTTATCAGAAATTAAAAAAACATGATAAAAATATTATATTCTCACCAGCCAGTATAACATCGGCTATTGCTATGACATATATTGGTGCTAAGAATAATACTTTCAGTGAAATAGGCAAAACATTTTATTTTAATTCAGATATAAATACTTTTAGTAATGATTATAAAAATCTTATAATTTTTAAAGAAAATGATAAAAGCAAATTAAGCTTGTATAATGCAAATTCATTATGGATTCAGAATGAATTATTAATAAATAAGGATTTTTTAAATTTTAATAAAAAATATTTTTTATCATCATTACATTTTACGGATTTTATTAATGATTCTGATCAATCGAGATTAAAAATTAATAAGTGGGTAGAAGATAATACAAATAACAAAATCAAAGATCTATTACAACCTAATACTATAGATCACACAACAAGGCTTGTTTTGGTAAACGCATTATATTTTAAGGGAGCATGGTTAAATAAGTTCCGTGAAGAAGATAATACTAGTGAAAATTTTCAAATTGATAAAAAGGAATTCGTAAAAGCTGTTTTCATGAATGCGTATATTAATTCATGGTATTATGAAGATAAATATGCACAAATAATTGATATTCCATACTCAGATGAAAATATATCCTTAATGATAATACTTCCAAAATCTTATAAAAAATTAATGAAAATTGAAAAGAAACTAAATTACGAATACTATAATTCATATATACAAAATAAAGAAAAGAGACGAATATTCTTATCACTTCCCAAATTTAAAGTGGAATCGGAATTTAATTTAAATAAAACTTTAAATGATTTAGGTATCAAAGATGCATTTACAAGTGCAGCTGATTTTACGGGAATAACAAAAGCTGAAAAACTTTATATTAGCCAAGTAGTTCATAAAGCTAATATTACTGTTGATGAAGAAGGAACAGAAGCATCTGCTTCTACAGCAGTCATAATGAGAAAAACATTAGTATTGCTTGAAAATGTTGATTTCAAAGTAAATAAACCTTTTATATTTGTCCTACGAAATAACGAAAATAACTGTATTTATTTCATTGGTAAAATCTTATTAACTAACTAATTTTAAGCCACAATAATCTAATTTATAAACCTTAAAAAAAATCATGAAAAAAATCTTTACAACATTTATAGCAGTGCTTTTTGTTTGCTTTAATGTAATTTCTGACCCGGTAAATGAGAAAGAAGCTAAGCAAATTGCAGAAAATTTCTATAATGCTTACTCACCATTTTCTAAAGCGGAATCTTCAATTAATCAATTGATTACAGAAAAATATCAAGATGTAGAATCTTTTTATATTTTTGGTTTTGATAAAGGAGGGTTTGTTATAGTTTCGGCTGATGACTATGCAGTTCCAATTTTAGGCTACTCTTTTACTAGTACAATTACTGAAAATTTAGGATCAAATATTAGATATTTATTTGATCGCTATAATATGGAAATTGCTGAAACAAAAGAATTAAAAGTTCAAAATGATGATCTAAAAATAAATTGGGACAAATTAAAAAATGCTAAATTATCTGGTGAAACCAAAGCAGCTGGTCCTTTATTAACTACTACCTGGAATCAAAATCCTGTTTATAATCAATACTGCCCGGGTGGAAGTCCTGTGGGTTGTGTAGCAACAGCAATGTCACAAATTATGAATTATCATGAATGGCCTTTATCAGGCAATGGCTGGAACAAATACATCCCTGCTGATCATCCAGAATATGGTGAACAATATACTGACTTTGGATCCGAAACTTATGATTGGGCAAATATGCCAATCGCTTTAAGTGCATCTAATACAACTACCCAAATAGATGCAACTGCTACATTATGTTATCATGCCGGTGTAGCCGTAAATATGAATTACGATCCAGAAGGTTCTGGTGCTTCAACAAACGATGTAATGTTTGCATTATCTTCATATTTCAAATATGACCCAACAACAATAGAATTAGTTACTTATAATATTGATGATGAAGCATCATATTTAAATAAAATTAAAACCGAAATTGATAATAACAGACCTATTTATTACGATGGAGATGGAGATGGAGGTGGTCATGCCTGGGTTTGCGATGGATATGATGACAGTGATAACGTTCACATTAACTGGGGCTGGGGAGGCTCTTACAATGGTTTCTTCTTATTATCAAATATGGTAGCCGGAAGTTATGATTTCACCGATGGAAATTCGATGATTATAGG
>JAQIBH010000088.1 GCA_027859205.1 Bacteroidales bacterium
GGCTAAATCCGAATTGTTATTGAAAATTTATCTTTTAATAGACTTGTTTTTAAGGCTTTTTGGACTGAAAATTTATTCCTTAAGTTTTAACTTAAAAAAAACATAATCTAAACTAATTAATAAAAAAAGAGGATGCCATTCTTGGACACCCTCTTTTTTATTACAAAATTATTTTATTCTTATTTTTTATTCAAAGGTTGATCTATTCCCAAATTATATTTTTTATCGTTTCTTTTAAGCATTAATCCAAAGAAAAGGCCAAGTAATCCTAAACTTGCAAACATCAATATTACATAAGTGTAATTTAATACTTCCGGATTTCCTGGGTTTGTAGCATCAAGAATTACTCCTGCTAGAATTGGAAATCCCCACAATCCCAAATTTTGAATTGAATACATAAGTCCATACGCTGTACCAATTTGCGTATCTTTTACCATGCTTACCATTGTGGGCCACATAGAAGCGGGAACTAATGAAAATGCTACTCCCAATAAGATCATAAGGACATAAGGGGAAAACATTGTAAATGCAAAAGATAAATGAACCACTAACAGTATAAGTGAACCATAAATCATTAGAGTAACGCCTTTTCCTATCTTATCTATAAACATTCCTATCAATGGTGTCATTGCTGCTGTTGCTGCAGGCATCCATGAAGCAATTTTACCGCTACTTTCGATTGACACACCAAATTTATTTAGAAAAAAATCAGGTGCAAATTGATTAAAAGGAAACACTGCAGAATAAAATGTAAGACATAAAAGTGCTATATATAAATATCCTTTATTTGAAAGTAATTCAACAATATCAGAAAATTTAAATCTATCTTTTTCTACAATTTCATTTTTTTGTAAAATTTGTTTATCCAGTTTTAAATCAAAAACCATATAAATTATAAATACTAACAACCCAATTAGCACTAACATTGCAGCAAACCATACTGCTATATTTAATCCACTTTCCGCATTAATTAATGAAGGTTGGATACGTAATGCCAAAAACGTACCTAAACGTCCGAAACCAACTTTAAGACCAAATGCCAGGGCTAAATTTTGACCTTTAAACCATTTAACCAAAACTTTACTAATAACTACAATACTTGTTTCTGCACCCAACCCATAAAAGAATCTTCCTATTAGCATCATTTTTAATTCTGGAGAGTATTGCGGGAAAACATTACTTAATGTAGAATATCCTAATCCCCCTGCTCTAAACATGTCTGAAGCACCATATGCCGTGAGCAATGCGCCAAATGTCATAAATGAAATAAACATTAAACCAGTTGGTCGAACTCCAAATCTATCAAGAATTATTCCTCCAATAACAGCCATGGCAAGAAACGTGTTAGGTATACTATATGCCGAACTAAAAAAACCATATTGGGTATTTGTAAATCCAAGTTCGCTTCTCAGAAGTGAAAATAAAGGTGAAAACGCATCATAAAAATAATAATTAGTAAATAAAACAAAACCAACTAATAATAGTATGATCCATTTCAAATATTTAGAATCGTTAAGATTTTTCTTTAATGTTTCCATATTATAATTTTATTTGAGACACAATTATACAAATAAAAATAAAAAAAGCTGCCTAAACAGACAGCTTTTAAAATATATAAGCTAATAATTATTTTTACTTATCTTCTCCATTTGGAGCAACTGCACTAGAAGGTAATTCTAATCCGTATCCTTGTCTTAAATCTGCACGTTTTAAAGCAAATGCTAAGAATATAGCCACAATACCACTAACTACAAGCATTAAAATAGGAATTGTATAATTGTAATTAGCTTCTCCTGCGCGTATTGCTTCAAGATCATTTTTATTTACAAAATCAAGTACAGCTCCAATTCCCCAGAAAAATGCAGCTAATCCCCAATTTTGAATTGTAAACATAGTAGCATAAGCAGTACCAAGACGTTTTTCAGGAACAATTTTTGCAACTGATGGCCACATTGCAGCAGGAACTAATGAAAATGCAACACCAAGACTAATTAATCCGGCATATGCCATATAAACATTATTAAAGACTGATAATGATACATGTGCAAATATTAATAACAAAGCTCCTAAAATCATTAGAGAAGCTGCTTTCCCTCTTTTATCTACAAAATTACCAAATATAGGAGTAAATAATATTGTACCAACCGGTATTAAACTGGCCGTTTTTTGCCCGTTCTGAAACCATAATGATAATTGTGTGTGTATCCCATATAGATATGCAATAAATGAAGTAAATACTATTGCTAGAAATACCATTCTTTGAGACTTATTCGCTATTTTACCTGGTATTACAGAAAATAAAATTGCAAAAATAAAGAATATAAGATAAACACTAGCATTACCCAATGTTGTACTACCGAATAAAATAATATTTCCTTCTGCAGCTAATACACCTGTAAAATTAAATTTATTAATTAATAAATCAGGAGCATAATTTATAAATGGAAATACTGCAGCATAAAAGGTTACGCATAATAAAGCAATATATAAAAAAGATTTATTTGAGATCAGTTTAATAAGATCTGAAAATTTAAACTCCTCATCAGCAGATTTTTCTTCATCAGATTTCAATTGTTTATCTAGTTTAATATCAAAAAATAGATACATTACAAAAAGTAATAAAGTAATCGCAATTAGTGTTGCAGCAAAAGCAACAGCAGTAGAAACCTGTCCACCAGCTATATCACCAGAAAGAGCAATACCCATTGCACTACCTAATCGACCAAAACCCATATTAATAGCCATTGCTAGAGCAAGTTCGTAGCCTTTAAACCATTTTACAACTGTTCGTGTTGCAACAACACAAACAACTTCTAATCCTGATCCAAAAAATACTCTACCAACAATCATCATATTTAACATTGTACCATGATCGCTACCAAAAACGCCGGCTGAAGCAAGTGCAGATATCGCACCACCTAAAACGGCAACACCTCCAAAAACAAGCCCTGCAATTCTAACTCCCCATTTATCGAGAATTATACCACCAACTATTATCATTCCAAACATATTGGCAATAGTAGTTAAGGCAAGCATTCTTCCAAACTCTTCACTTGTGAAGCCTAATTCGCTTTCCATTAAGCCTTTCAGACCACCATAAAAATCTTGGAACCAATATGTACTAAATATTAATCCACTAATTAATATTAAAACCAACCACCGCATTGCAGCCGAATCTTTGATTGTTTTTTTAATTGTTTCTGTCATGATTTTATATTAATTAAACTATATTTTAAAATATTCCTTTGCGAAATTAAAATAATTAATGGTTTATAAAAAAGATTTAACTAAAGACTGTATCTTTTTTATAAATTTAATAAATCAAATATCTTATCAAATAAAATAAAAATATTTAGTTTTTAACATCTGATTTATTAGGAAGTTCAAGTCCAAATCCTGAAACTTTATCTTCTCTTTTTAATAATATAGCAAATAAAATTCCAAATAAACCTATTGATGCTAGCATTAAAATAGTGTATTTATAATCATACCTAGCTACACCATCTTTCACCATTTGAGCTGTAACACCTACATTTGTTGCATCAAGCACCTTTCCCATAATAATTGGAATTCCCATTAAACCAAAATTTTGCACTGTAAACATAAATCCATAAGCTGTACCAAGTCTTTTTTCTTCAACTATGCGCGCCACAGAAGGCCACATTGCTGCAGGCACAAGTGAAAATGCTACACCCAATACAAACAATGGAACATAAGGCGAAACACTCGTTAAAGAAAACGTTAAATGCACGATAATTAATAAAATTGATCCAACGATCATTACAGATGCATTTTTTCCCTTAAAATCAGTAAACCAACCGAACAACGGTGTAAATATTATTGTGCCATAAGGTAATATCGCTGTAACATCACCGGCAAGTTTTTCTGAAAACCCAAATTTATTTTGTAAAAAATCAGCTGCAAATCCTAAAAATGGAAATACTGCAGAATAAAATAATATACATAACAAAGTGATATAAATAAAAGATCTATTTTTCATAAGTAAAACAAAATCTTTTACTCTGAAAACCTCTGGTTCTTCATTATCAACACTTTGATCGCCTGCAACTTTATCAAATTTTACATCAAATATCATATATATAAAGAAAGTTATAAAAGCAATTAAACCGAGCATTACTCCAAACCAACCTGCATTAGTCCACCTTGCACCATTATCAATTAAACGAGGCGATAACATGAATACAGCTGCAGTTCCAAATCGTCCAAAAGCCAAACTAATAGAAAATGCTAAGGCAAGTTCTTTACCTTTAAACCATTTGGCTATTACTTTATTTATTACCACGTAAAATGTTTCAGCTCCTAGTCCAAATAATACCCGACCAAGTATCATCATTTTAAGCTCTGCTGAGTAATTTGTTAAAAATGAATTCATAAAACCGTAAACAGAACTGCCTTGATATATATAACTAGCTCCATAAGCTGTAAGTATAACTCCTACTGTTAAAAAAGTAATAAATAAAGAACCTGTTTTTCTAATTCCCCATTTATCAAGTAGAATTCCTCCAAAGAATGCCATTAAAAGAAACGCATTTGTAAAAGAATACGCACCATACATAATTCCATAATCGGCATTAGACAAACCTGTTTCGGCTTGTAGTGTGCTTTTAATTCCTGAATAAACATCATAAAAATAATAACTTGAAAACATTACAACACTTATAAGAAGCAAAGCTCCCCATCTCATTATTCCGGATTCATTTAACATTCTTTTAACTTGTACCATTTCTATTTTTTTATATTTTTTTTGAAGATCAAATCTATTATTAAATTATCTTAAAAAAAAATTTATCACTGACAACAAAAAAAAAGAGCTAACAAATTAGCTAGCTCTTTATATATATAAAATTTAAAATATTATTCTCTAATATATATCCATGATGTTTGTTCAATTGCTTCTCGAGCTTTTTTCAACTCAACTACAGCATCTCTCCACGATTTAAAAGCTCCGATACTAACCATTTGGAAATTATAATTATTTGTCATCAATTCTGTTTGATAACCTTTTGCTCCAATATAATCGTTATATGAAGTTGCGTATTTTGGAGTTTTAAAACTTCCAACTATGATATGAAACTTATATAATTTCTTTCTTTCTTCCTCTGCTTTTCTAATAGCATCTTGTTTTGCTTTTTCTTCTTTTTGCTTTTTTAATTTTGCCACTTTAGCAGCTTTGTTAGCCTTAGCAGTGCTATCCTGTTTTGCTTTTAGTTCTATGGCTGCTTGTTCAGCACGTTTTTTCTTGCCAAACATTTCACATCCTGAACTAAGAACAATAAACAAACTTAAAACTATAACTAAATTTCTCATACTATTCCTATTAAATTTTGATTTTGAATTTCTAACACAAAGATATGTAAAAATATTAATGAGATTCAAGAAAAATTAGCTTAAAAATCTGAAATTAAAACATTTATAATTGAATACTACAAATAGTATTAATTTAACTCAACATAACAACTTGTTTAATAAAGCATTAGAAAAACGTGTGTTAATTATACAAAACAGGAAACATTATATTTGAACGATTTTTTCTATCTTGTGAGAGTAAACACAAAACATGCATATATGACAACTATTATTGATCTTTTTGAAAATAGCGTTAGTAAGTTTTCTAATAATCCGTTTTTACGTGAAAAGAAAACGAATAAATATGAATCATTAACATATAAGGAAGTCCTTGAGCAAACTCAAATATTAGCGGCTGGGTTAATGAACCTTAAGATACAAAAAGAAGACAGAATAGCACTGTTATCAGAAGGTAGAAATTATTGGGTAATTAGTGAACTATCTATTTTATACGCTGGTGCGGTAAATGTTCCTTTGTCGGTAAAATTAGATGCCGGTACCGATCTAAAATTCAGATTAGAACATTCGGGAACAAAAATGATAATTGTATCAAATGCACAAGCACATAAGATAAACCAAATTAAAAATGATTTACCAAATCTAAAAAAAGTTATCTACCTTGATCCTCAAGAATCATATGAAGAAAACGAAATATTCATTGAAGATGTTTTAAAGTCTGGTGTTGAATATTTAAAATCAAATAAAAATAATTTTGAAAAAGTTAAATCAGAAATAAAACCTAATGATCTAGCAAACATTAGTTATACATCAGGAACTACTGCCGATCCAAAAGGGATTATGCTAACACACAGAAACTACACCGCCAATGTCGAACAAGCTTGTAGTTTAATGGATATTCCAGAAACTTATAAAACATTATTAATCCTTCCATTAGATCACTCATTTGCGCATACTGCAGGAATATATAGTTTTATGGCTTACGGGGCTAGTCTTGCATTTATACAATCGGGTAAATCTGCAATGGAAACTATAAAAAATATTCCTTTAAATATTAAAGAAACAAAGCCAAACATCTTATTAAGCGTTCCTGCTCTTGCGAAGAACTTTAAAAAGAATATCGAAAAAGGAATTCAAGACAAAGGAGCTACAGCAGAAAAGTTGTTCAATTTCGCATTAAGCCTTGCTTACAGTTATAATAAAAATGGATTTGATAAAGGTGGCATCTTTCATTTATGGAAAAAACCATTGCTAAATTTATTCGACAAAATTTTATTTAGCAAAATTCGTGACGGATTTGGAGGAGAACTAGAATTCTTTATTGGTGGAGGTGCATTATTGGATATTGAATTACAACGGTTTTTTTATGCTATTGGAATGCCAATGTTTCAAGGATATGGTCTTTCAGAATCAGCGCCAATTATTTCATCTAACTCAATGAAAAAACATAAACTTGGATCTTCAGGGTATTTAGTATCAAATCTTGATCTTAAAATTTGTGATGATGACGGCAATGAAGTTCCAATTGGTGAAAAAGGAGAAATAATTGTTCGTGGTGAAAACATTATGATTGGTTATTGGAAAAATGAAACAGCAACAAGTGAAACACTTAAAGATGGTTGGTTATATACAGGCGATTTAGGTTATATGGATAAAGATGGTTTCTTGTATGTTTTAGGTCGGTTTAAAAGTTTACTAATTGGTAATGATGGTGAAAAATATAGTCCGGAATCTATTGAAGAAGCTTTAGTGGAACAATCAAAATTTATAGATCAGGTAATGCTTTATAATGAACAAAATCCTTATACTGTAGGACTTATTGTTCCGCGAAAAGAAGCATTAAGAAAATATGTGTCAGAAAAGAATTTAGAAATTACATCAGAAGAAGGACAAAAATTAGCATTAGAAAAAATTCAACAAGAAATTGATGAATATAAAAAAGGGGGTAAATTCGAAGGTTCGTTTCCTGAACGTTGGTTACCTGCTGCTATTGCAATTATATCAGAACCGTTCTCTGAGGAGAATAAACTCATGAATTCAACACTAAAAATGGTTCGAGGGAAAATTGTTGAATATTACAGTAACAAGCTAGAATATTTATTCACGCCTGATGCTAAAGAAATTAAAAATAACGAAAACCTTAAAGAAATCTCAAAATTCTAATATATATCTAAAAGAGGGTGTCCAAAAAGTAAGCTTTCAATGAAAAATTTCATATTGAGCCCGTCGAAATATCTCATTATTAATCAAGTAGATTCTTCGACAAGCCAGACTGCCGTCCATAGCCGTCAAGCTAAGAATAATATTTTAATTTTTATATGGCATTAAAACACAATTCCCCTTGGGGAATCTAAGTATTTTTTCCCATTTTTATAGTTTATTTTATGTTTAAAAGG
>JAQIBH010000153.1 GCA_027859205.1 Bacteroidales bacterium
ACAATTATAATCATAATTTTATCCCCCAATTCCAACTTTAAATCCAATGGATTCAAATTCTGATTTCAGTTGTAACATGTCGTCATCAGATGATGGTTTGACGCCTTTCATTTTATTAAACTTCTTAAATCGTTCGTATTTACCGTTTGAAATATTGTGATAAGGCAATAAATCAATCTGATTGATATTTTTTAACGATTTAATAAAAGATTTTATTTCAGAGAGATTCTTTTTGGTATTAGTGATTTCAGGAATCACAGGGAATCTTAAAATGACATTTTTATTATTCTCATCAAGCCATTTAAGATTTCTTAGAATTTCATCAATTGGTACACCCGTATATTTTTGGTGCAATTCATTATCAATTAACTTAATGTCAAAAAGAAATAAATCTGCAACTTCAGCTATTTTTTTAATAGATTTTTCAGATGCAAACCCTGTGGTATCAACACAAGTATGGATTCCATTTTGTTTACACTTTTTAATGATTTCAAAAAGAAATTCGGTTTGCATTAAAGGTTCGCCACCAGAAAAAGTTACGCCACCGTCAGATTCCTCAAAAAATATTTTATCTCCTGAAATATTTTTAAAAAGCTCATCAACAGAAATATTATACCCAACAGTTAGTTCTTTTTCAAATTCTTTTCCATCAAGCTTATTAACTCTAATGAATTTTTCAGGATTAATATCATGACTTTCTGGATTGTGACACCACCAACAGTTTAATGGGCATCCTTTTAAGAATACAGTTTGTCGAATTCCTGGACCATCGTGTATAGCAAAGTGTTTGATATCGAAGATTGTTCCTTCCATCTTTACAAATTAATATTGGTAATAAGAATTAAAAATGATTTCTAATTTGGACGTATTAATCCTAAGAAAATATTAATTGGAGAATAAAATAATATGTATCAGCAGATCCAGCACTCGAAGAGGCCTTTTCCAAAATTGTGGTATAAATTATTTGAATTGAATGGATTCATATCAAACTTAATTGTTACAAATATAGCATATTAGAAAGATAAATCCCAATGATATATATCAGCATTTTGTTATGGTACAAATCATAAGATGCAAAAATAAGTATGGTTTTTTTCTAAAAAACACAATTTATTTTTAACAACCAATATGTCTTGATATAACCAAGCGTTGTATTTCTGATGTACCTTCTCCAATTCTTAATAATCTTTGATCTCTAAAAAATCTTTCTACAGGATAGTCTTTCATTAAACCGTAACCACCATGGATCTGAACTGCTTCATCAGTAACTTCCTTTGCTACTTCTGAGCAATATAGCTTAGCAATAGCTGATTCTATACTAAAGGATTGCTTATTATCTTTTAACCAACAAGCTCTATATAAATAACTTCGTGCTAATTCGATTTTCACGTACATATCAGCAAGTTTAAAAGCATTTGTTTGAAATTTTGAAATTGGTTTTCCAAATTGCTTTCTCATTTTTGCATATTTCAGAGCTTCTTCGTATGCCCCCTGAGCACATCCTAAGCCCATCGCTGCAATTGATAATCTTCCAGAATCTAATGTTCGAAGCATAATTTTTGAACCTTGACCTATTTCTCCAAGTAGGTTTTCTTCAGGAATCTCACAATCATCAAAATATAGTTTTGATGTATCTGAAGCTCTCCACATTAGTTTATTCTTCATTTGTTTAGCTTGAAAGCCAGGTGTTCCCGATTCAAGAAGAAAAGTAGAAAAAACTTTATTTCCTTCATTATCTTTACTTGTAACCGCCTGAACAGTTATTCCTTTTGTTATTGGTGTTGACCCATTTGTAATGAAGATTTTAGTGCCATTTAGAATCCATTTTCCATTTTCCAATTTTGCTGTTGTCTTTGTTCCTCGTGAATCTGATCCTGCTTCTGATTCAGTAAGACCAAATGCCCATAATCCTTCTCCTGTGCATAATTGTAGTAAGTACTTTTCTTTTTGTTCTTCAGTGCCAAAAGTATAAATTGGACGAATCCCTAAGGAGTTGTGAGCAGCTAAGGTTGCTGCGTGTGATGCGTCTACTCGCGCTATTTCTTCAACCGCTATAATGTATGAAAGAGATGACATGTCTTTTCCTCCATATTTTTCAGGAATTACCATTCCGAAAAAGCCTAACTCTCCCATTTTTTTGATTATATCAACATCAAATCTCTCTTCTTCATCCAGTTTTTGAGCAACAGGTTTAATTACTCTTTCGGCAAAATCTCTTGCGGTTTTGCGAACCATTTTTTGTTCATCAGTAATATACATAGGTTAAGATTTTATTATTCGTTGATTTCAATTAGAGAATTATATTTTTATATACTATCCAGTAGTTTTGGATCAATTTCAATATCTTGATTTAAAAAAGCTGATGCAAATGTTTTACCTTGTGCATCTATCATCAAAGATTTTGTTCCTCCACCATCCAGAGATTCATCAAGCAAAAAGTTCATTGCTAGTAAATTATCAAGTTCAAATCTTGTGACTTTACCTTTACACATCTCTTTAAACATATCTTTAATAAAATCTGCGGTTATATGTTTATTTATAAAATCATAGATTTCTTTACTTCTGGCAATTACTCCAATATTAACCATATTCCCTTTATCACCTGATCTTGCTAAACAAATTTTGTTCAGTTTCACTTTGATTGTATTTTGATCTGGTAATTCTATTTTTGTATTATGATAATTATCTGAGCTAATTTGTTTAGATGATGATATGCTTTGTGGAGCATTATTTTCAAATCCAGTGACAGATGAAACTTCAATTGTTTTCTCTATTTCTCCTTTATTATCAAGAATCTTAACAAAGGAATTCAAATTCTTTTTATCAATTAATGCAGGCCAATAAGCCATAACACTCTGAATTGCAGGTCTGCCTCCTATAACAGAAACTCCTAAAGGGCTGCTTAAAATTATTGGTGCAATGCTTTTCGAAAAATCTTCAATTTTAGTTTTGTCGTAATCGTATACACTAAACTTTAGTAAAATTTCATTTGGTTCTATTACGGGCGCTAAATTTTTATGACAAGCATTATATCCAACATATTCTGTATTCGTTTTTTCAAAATCTAAGTTCAATCTTTTCCAAAAAAGAGATTTCATGGTTTTTGCTTTATCTAAAGCATTATTTCCGGAAATAATAATTGAACCAGATGCTTTATAACCATCTCTATAGGACATAGATACTTTATAAGAAGAAGTTGATGGTTTACCTTTTATTCCATAAACTTTAACACAATCGGGGCCATTTGCTTCAAGTTGTATAGTTGTAAAATCAACTACAACATCTGGACTAATATAATTGCAAGGATCACCCATTTCGTAAAGCAATTGTTCCTTTACAACATCGGTATTTATTAATCCTCCAGTACCTTCGTGTTTTGTAACTTCAAAGGTTCCATCGTTAAACATATTAATTATAGGGTAACCAAAATTATCCCACTTTTTAACCTTATGCCAATCGGTATAATTTCCACCTGATGCTTGCGCACCACATTCAATTATATGACCCGCAATAAGCGATGTTGCTATTTTATTCCAATCGTTTATTTTCCATCCAAATTCAAAAAATGCAGGAGCCATGGTTAATGTGGTATCCGTAATCCTACCGGCAATAATAATATCAGCACCGTTTTCTAACGCTTTTACAATTGGAAGTAAACCTAAATATACATTTGCACTTTCTACGAGCTCTTTTATATTCTTAAAATCTTCTTTAGTCTCAAGATTTTTAAATGATGTTAATTTGGGGTAAAACTCATCGATTTTATCATAAATATTATCTCCATCGACAATACATATTTTTAAATTAATATTCTTCTCATGTAAACCTTGAATAATTTTTTTAGCACACTCATATGGATTTATTCCCCCTGCATTTGAAATTATTTTTACGTTTTTTTCAACGATTAATTCCGCATTATCCAATATTTGATCAACAAAATCGGTTACATAACCTAACTCAGGATTTTTAATATTCTGCTTTCTTAAAATACTCATTGTAATCTCAGCAAGATAATCAGCAACAATATAATCCAGTTCTCCTCCTATAAGTTGCCGATTAAAAGCGTTTAAATCATCTCCCCAAAAACCTCCAGCATTTCCAATTCTAATTTTAGTTTTCATTTTTTCATTTTTTTATTGTGGCTGTATGTAAAAAATCGATTTCAATTCTATTCTGATATTATTAATTCTTTATATCAATTATTTTTTCATTGTTAGCAGTACTACTATTTTCTGCAAATTCAATTAAAGCTATTTCGGGATCAACTTGTTGTCCAATGATTACATTGATTTTTTCTATAATTGTATCATGTGTCGCTAATAATTTATTTTCCATTTTCATGGCTTCAATAATTATCAAACTTTGATCTTTCTTTACTTCCTGACCTTCATTTACATTTATTTTAACAACTTTGCCTGGCATAGGAGAGAACAAGTTCTTCTTTATATTCTGTTCGCTTCTCTCTCTTTCCCAATTTCGTGATTCATCTAAAATATCAAGTCTATTTACTTTATATTGAAATCCGTTCAGGGAAATGTAAATTGCCAATTCTTGGGTAAGAGAATAAACACATTTTATATATTCTCCATTTAGGTTAAAACTAATTTTGTTCTTACTATAATTAACTTCACTAATTACAAATGCGGAATTATTTATCAAAACATTTATATCTAAATCCACTTTAGTATATTTTATTTCATGCTTTTTCCCTTCTAATTCAAACTTTAGTTTTTGATGAATTCTCCAATAACCTATGCTTTGCCAAACAGATTGTGATTCTTCTCTAGGTTTTAATGTAATAAGCAATGCAGTACAAATTACTTTGGTAGTCAATGTGTCTTTTAAGTCTTTGTAGATTAGTAGTTTATTTAAATTATCCTCAATAAAACTAGTAGATATATTATTCTCTTTATAATTACTATTATTAATTAGATGTTTAAGAAATTGAATATTTGAATTTATTCCATGTACATAATAATTTTCAAGTGCACTTTCAAGATGATTTATCGCCTCTTCTCTGTTTTTTCCGTATGAAATAAGTTTTGAAATCATTGGATCAAAATCGGAATAAACTTCAGAAGCAATTGAATAAGCAGAATCGATTCGAATATTTTCATTTTGCGGAGATGAATAATAGCTCATTTTTCCCGAAGATGGGAAGAAATTATCTTCAGGATTTTCGGCATAAATTCTTGTTTCTATTGCATGACCGCTAATTTTAATATCTTGTTGATTTAATGAGAGTTGTTCTCCATCACAAATTTTAAGTTGTTGTTCAACAATATCAATACCTGTAATCAATTCTGTTACCGGATGTTCTACCTGTATTCTTGTATTCATCTCTAGAAAATAAAAATCCAGATTTTTATCAAGCATAAACTCAATTGTTCCGGCACTTGAATAAGCAATCTTTTTTGCAATTTGAACTGCAGCATTAGTAATTTCTTTTCGTTTTTTATCGTCCAATGAAATGGAAGGTGCTTCTTCAATAATTTTCTGATAACGTCGCTGTAGGCTGCATTCCCTTTCAAACAAATGAATTATGTTTCCATAATTGTCTCCTAAAATTTGTACTTCAATATGTCTTGGCGATTCCAAGTATTTTTCAATATATACAGTTCCATCACCAAAATAATTTTCTGCTTCGCGTGATGTAGCATTTAACGATTCTTCTAATTCATCGATTGAATGAACTATTCTCATTCCTTTTCCGCCACCGCCAGCTGCTGCTTTTACTAAAATTGGAAATTTGAGAGAATTCTTTTTCGAAACGATTTCTTCTATGCAACCGCTATGTCCTTTCGTAATCGGAATTCCAATTTCCTCTACTAATTTGCGTGCTTGTAACTTATTTCCCATAACTGAGATTACTTCAGATTTAGGACCAATAAATAAAATATTTTCTTCCTCACATGCTTTTGCAAAATTTGGGTCTTCTGCAAGAAAACCATATCCAGGATGAATGGCATCACAATTTGTTGCTTGAGCTATTTGAATTATTTTTTGAATATTTAAATAGGTATCGCTTAGACTTTCACCGTCAATTTTATATGCTTCGTCACATTTTAATACATGCAATGATTTTGAATCTTTTTCTGAAAAAATGGCAACAGTCATAATTCCCATTCTTCGAGCAGTCTTCTCAATTCTAATAGCAATTTCTCCTCGGTTTGCAATTAATATTTTTTTAATTCTTATCATCAAACATATAATTTAATCCAATTTAGAAATCCAATTAGGTTTCCTCTTTTCAAGAAAAGCTGTCATTCCCTCTTGTCCTTCTTCAGACGACCTAGTTTCAGCAATCATTTTCGCAGTATATATTAACGATTCATCATAATCTATTTCATTACATATATTGTGAATCACCTCTTTACATTGTGAAACTGCATTTGGCCCACTTGTTAATATTAGCTTAATCGATTTTTGATAATAATCTTCTAAATTTTCTTGATCTAATGATTTATTTATTAAACCTTTATTTTCAGCAATGTCTCCATTAAATCGCACACCTGATAACATAAATTCTTTAGCTGGAAACTCTCCAATACGTTTTATGATATAAGGCCCAATACATGCTGGTATCAGTCCAATTTTTACTTCACTTAGTGAAAAAACAGTGTTCGCTTCTGCATACACAAAATCACATGCAGCTAATAAGCCATTCGCACCACCAATTGCTGATCCATGAACAACAGCCATTGTTACTTTTTTGCATGTATATATTGTATTAAAACAAACTGATAATTTAAAACTTTCGTTATAATTTTCTTTATAAGTATAATTAGCAACATCTTTCATCCAATTTAAATCAGCACCTGCACAAAATGATTTCCCTTTTCCGCGAATAACAATTATTCGTGTTTTTACATCAGCATTAAGAATTTTAAAGGCCTCAATAATTTCAGATATCATAATTTCATTAAATGCGTTATGAATTTCTGGTCGATTTAACCAAATTGTACTTATTTGGTCTCTCTTTTCAATTTCAATTGTTAAATATTTATTCATAGAGTTAAATGCTTATATTAATTTAAACTTTGCTAAAACCTACATTCTAAAAACACCATAATTTGGATCTGGATATTCCTTATTTAGCGATGCTGCAATTCCCATAGCAATAATTTTTCTGGTATCGATAGGATCAATAATTCCATCATCCCATAATCTGGCAGTACTGTAATAAGCAGATCCTTCATTATTATATTTGTTTAAGATTTCTGATTTTATTTTTTCTTTCTCTTCTATGGATAATTCTTCCCCTTTAGCTTTAAATTGATCCTGTTTAACGGTAATTAAAACATCCGCGGCTTGTTCGCCTCCCATTACAGATATTTTAGAATTTGGCCACATAAATAGTAGTTTTGGATCATAAGCTCTACCAGCCATTGCATAATTACCAGCACCAAAAGAACCACCGAAAATAACTGTAAATTTCGGAACGTTTGCATTTGCAACTGCATGTACGAACTTCGCCCCATCTCGAACAATTCCGTTATGTTCGTATTGCTTTCCAATAATAAATCCAGTAATATTTTGAAGAAATAAAATAGGAATTTTTCTTTGTCCACATAATTCAATAAAATGAGCTCCTTTTAACGAAGTTTCTGAATAAATTACTCCATTGTTTGCAAGAATACCCACAGGATATCCCATTATTCTAGCAAAACCTGTTATCAATGTAGGGGCATAATTTTCTTTAAATTCATGAAATAAACTTCCATCAACCATTCTAGCAATAATCTCTTTTGAATCTACTGATTTTCTATAGTCAATAGGAGCAAGCCCATACAATTCTTCAGGACTATAAAAAGGTTCTTCGCTCGAAAATTTTTTTAACTTCTGTTTTTGCTCTGGATTATAGTTCTCAAAAATATTTCTGCAAATCTGAAGTGCATGTTGATCGTTTTCAGCTAAATGATCCGCTACACCTGATTTATGTGTATGAACAAATGCTCCACCTAATTCTTCGGCAGTCACTTCTTCTCCTGTAGCTGCTTTCACTAGCGGTGGTCCACCGATAAATATTGTTCCTTGATCCCGCACAATAATTGTTTCATCGCTCATAGCAGGAACATAAGCACCACCTGCCGTACACGATCCCATAACAATAGCAATTTGAGGTATTCTTAAACCGGATAATCTTGCCTGATTGTAAAAGAAGCGGCCAAAATCAAATCTGTCAGGGAAAACATTGGATTGTTCTGGTAAAAATATACCACCAGAATCTACAAGATATATGCACGGCAAACGATTGTCAAAAGCTATTTTCTGGGCGCGAATATGCTTTTTTATTGATTCTTTTATGTAGGTTCCACCTTTTACAGTAGCATCATTAGCAATAATAATAACCTCATTCCCATGTATTACACCAATTCCAGTTATTATACCTGCAGAAGGGAATTCATTTTCATACATGTTAAATGCAGCTAAAGCAGATAATTCCAAAAAAGGAGTATTTGGATCAATTAATAAATCTATCCGTTCACGAGCTAAAAGTTTTCCCCGGGAACGATGCTTTTTTAAAGATGATTCAGAACGTTTTTCTGCTACGTTTTCTAAATTTTCTCTGTATTCAGAGAGTATTTCCAAAAAGGCTGTTTTATTTTCCTTAAACTCCGCAGACGAAGTTTTAACCTGAGATACTATTCTTTTCAAAATATTGTTGTTTTTGCGAATAACAATATACAATTAAAATAGTTCAATACCAATAGTACTCACTGTTAACTAATTAACAGATAAATACTTGTAGCTAAGCAGACGTGTAATCTAGTGATTTTAAATAGAATGTAGTTTTTGTAAGGATAAATTAAAAAGTTTAAGATTGGTTTTGTCTTCGTTTTGCATAGTGCTTAGAATCACCCCACTCACCATAACCAATATCGTCGCCTGTAATACCTATTCGCATTTCCATGCAGTTGGTGCAATCTGCCGCTTCTTCATCGGTGCAAGGTTTGTTTTCGTATAATTTGTAGCTGTCGCGATACATACCGGGAGTAACATTTGGCATAATTATATTTGCTCCAACTTTTATTGCTTTTTCTCTACCAATAGGATCTATAGCTTGTAAAGCCGTTGCTGCAGCAATATTTATATCCTTCATTAATATTCTTAATAAAGCGATCATCTTTAAAGTTAATGTGAAACGATCTTCAATAGGCAATAGTAAATCTTTATACTCGTATAATGGAGTGTCCTTATGCTCAATGTAAGGCCCCATTCCACACATATCAATATCAAAATCTTTCATAAAGAAAAGATCATTTGCTAAATCATCGTAGGTTTGGAATGGTAATCCAACCATAACACCTGTTCCTGTTTGATAACCTATATTTTGGAGCGATTTTAAACAAGCAACACGTGTTTCAAAATTGTGTTTTTCGTTTTTAGGATGTAGCTTATAATATAATTCAGGATTTGATGATTCAATTCGTAATAGATATCTATGAGCTCCACTTTCGAACCATTCCTGATATACTTCATCTGGTTGTTCGCCAAGGGATATAGTTACACCTAACTCGTTGTTAGATATTTCTTTGATTTGTTTCAGTAAATTGGAAATCCGCTTTGTAAAGCTTGGTGATGATATTTCTCCGGCCTGGAGCACAACAGAGCCGTAATTACTTTCATAAGCAAATTTAACAGCATCCAGAATCTCAGCATCAGTAATGTCATATCGAACCGCATTTTTATTGTCCATTCGGATTCCACAATAATAGCAGTTTTTACTACATATATTCGACATTTCAATAAGTCCGCGATAATAAACTTTTTTACCTACATGGTCTGCTTTTACTTTGGCTGCATGCGTAAAAATTTTATTTCTATCAACCTTATCTGTTTGCAAAAGGGCTATAATATTTTCTTTTGAAAAACTTCCTTGTTTTAATAATTGGTCGATCGTATTGTTCATAAAAAAACTATTGTTAATTCGTTCACAAAGTTAATAACATACTTTTAATATAAATGTTTAATAAAAGACTTATTTATCTTTTATTTTGTATAACATATTTTTAGAATAACATGTTGCACAATATGTTTAATTATGTAAGTTGTCAAACATGTTAATATTCTTGAATGTTTGTTTTAGATTCTAATTATATTTGTCCTTAAGCTTACATATTGTAACTAAAATGCTGTTTTCTTTTTAGTATATTTGTGTGAAATTAGAAAAAAATAAAAAGTTATAATCATGATAACAAAACAGCTTCTTGATCCTAAAAGTATTGTGGTTGTAGGTGGTTCAGATAATATTCAAAAGCCTGGTGGGAAAGTATTAAAAAACCTGATTGATGGAAATTTTAAAGGTGATTTATATGTTGCAAATCCAAAGGAAGATAAAGTTCAAGGTATAAAAAGTTTTAAAAACCCACATGATTTACCACAAGTTGATATGGCCATTCTTGCTATTGCTGCTAAGTTTTGTCCTGAAACAGTAAGATTATTGGCAGAGAAAAAAGGAACTAAAGCATTTATTATTCTTTCGGCAGGATTTAGCGAAGAAAATGAAGAAGGTGCAAAGCTAGAGCAGGAACTTGTTGATATTGTAAATGAAAATGGTTCTTGTCTAATTGGACCAAACTGTGTTGGGGTATTAAATCAAAATCATAACGGGATATTTACAACTCCAATTCCAACACTTGACCCTAAAGGAGTTGATTTTATTTCAGGATCAGGTGCAACAGCGGTATTTATTATGGAATCTGCAATGCCAAAAGGTTTAACGTTTTCGAGTATGTATTCAGTTGGGAATAGTGCTCAGATAGGTGTTGAGGAGATTGTGAAATATATGGACGAAAGTTTCGATCCTAAAACAAGTTCAAAAGTTAAGTTGTTATATATTGAAAGTATTGATAAACCTGAGATGCTGCTTAAACATGCTTCATCTTTAATTAGAAAAGGATGTAAAATAGCAGCAATTAAATCTGGAAGTTCTGAGGCTGGAAGTCGTGCTGCTTCGTCGCATACTGGTGCTTTAGCAAGTTCAGATGTTGCTGTTGATGCATTATTCCGCAAAGCAGGAATTGTTCGTTGTGCTGGGCGTGATGAATTAGCAACTGTAGCATCAATTTTTATGCATCCTGAGCTAAAAGGTAAAAATATTGCAATCATAACTCATGCAGGAGGTCCAGCTGTAATGCTGACCGATGCATTATCAAATAATAATCTAGAAATTCCTCATATTGATGGACCGAAAGCTGATGCTTTACTGGAAAAACTTTATCCTGGTTCATCTGTAGCAAATCCAATTGATTTCCTGGCTACAGGAACAGCAAAACAACTCGGCGATATAATTGATGCTTGCGATAAAGATTTTGAAAACATAGATGCAATGGCTGTAATATTTGGTAGTCCCGGATTATTCCCGGTTTACGATGTATATGATTTGTTGGATGAAAAAATGAAAACTTGTAAAAAACCAATTTATCCAATTTTACCTTCAGTTATTAATGTAAAAGATGAGATTGATGCATTTATTGCAAAAGGACGAATTAACTTCCCTGATGAGGTTATTTTTGGAAACGCATTGGCGAAAATTTACAATACAGAATCACCTACACCAGAGAATATTGAATTTCCAGAAATAGATCATATAGCAATAAGAAATATAATAGACAGTTCAGAAGATGGATACATATCTCCTGAGAAAGTTCAGACCTTATTGGATGCTGCAGGAATATCAAGAGCTGGTGAGGCTGTAGTTACTTCTATGGAAGATGCTGTAAAAGCTGCAGAGGAATTAGGTTTGCCTGTTGTAATGAAAGTGGTTGGACCTGTTCATAAATCTGATGTTGGTGGAGTAGTTCTTAATGTAAAAGATACTAAAACTGTTGCAAAAGAATTCAACAGAATGATTCAAATTAAAGATACTACAGCTATTTTATTACAACCAATGCTTTCTGGAACTGAATTATTTGTTGGCGCAAAAGCAGAGCCTAAATTTGGTCACATGGTTCTTTGTGGTTTAGGGGGAATTTTTATTGAGGTATTAAAGGATGTAAGTGCCGGTATAGCTCCAATAGCTATGGATGAGGCAAGTAAAATGATTAAAAATTTACGTAGCTATGGAATAATTAAAGGTGTACGTGGACAAGAAGGAGTTAATGAGGAAATGTTTGCTGAAATAGTTACTCGTGTTTCTGCTTTAATAAAAGCTGCTCCGGAAATTGCTGAAATGGATTTGAATCCATTGTTGGGAAAAGCCGATAGAGTAGTAGCTGTTGACGCACGAATCAGAATAGAAAAGTAAACTTAATATTTGTCATTCCGGGCATAGTCCCGGAATCTTATTATAATAATAGATTCCTGCATACGCAGGAATGACAATAAGATTTAATAGTATTAATGCGAAAATTTAAAAACTTAAACTTAACTGAGAAATTATTATTAATTTCTGCAATAATCTTAATTACAGGTATTATTTTTAAATGGACTTTATTTAAAGAAGGTTTTGTAAAAGCTTGGGCACGGTTTGGATATGTTAAGACTGAAAGTGTAGAATAATTTAAGTAATGAGAACTTATACAAAATATTTGATATTGTTGTTAACCTTGGTTGTTAGCCAGACGTTTGCACAAGAACCAGAAGAGAAAAAGATTAAAATTGAGGCTTCTGGTTTTATATTAGGTCATGTTTATTATGATTCGCGTCAGAATGTGGAAGCTCTGGAAGGTTTACTCCATATTTTTCCAAAAGATGTAAATTATGATGAAAACGGAAAAGATATAAATGAGAAAAGCTCACTTGGGATTGTTGATATATCTTCAAGAATACGTGGAAATGTTTCAGGGCCAGATGTTTTTGGTGCAAAGCTAACAGGTTTATTAGAAATTGATTTCACAGGTATTACAGGTGGCTTTTCAACAAGTAGAGTTCGCTTACGTCATGCATATTCAAAGCTTAATTGGGAAAAAACTGAAATATTATTTGGTAGAGAATGGCATCCAATGTTTGTAAAAGAAGTTTATCCTTCGGTTATGTCTCTTAATACAGGAATCCCTTTTCAACCTTTTAATCGAAGCCCGATGCTTCAATTATCTCATGAATTTGGACAATTTAAAATTATTGGAGCCGCAATTTCACAAAGTGATTATGTAAATAGTGGTCCTGACGGAAAATCAGCTCAATATTTAAAAAACTCGAGTATTCCAAACTTACATTTACAATTACAGTTTAAACCAGGTAATTTTTTATTTGGTGTTGCAGGTGATTATAAAAGCATTATTCCAAGATTATCAACTGAGTCGTTATTAATTAATGATTTGACATATGTAACCGATGAAAAGCTTAACTCTTACGCTTTTATGGGATATTTTAAATATCAGAAACCAAAGTTTGTTGTTATGGGGAAAGCTATTTATGGACAAAATCTTTCAGAAAGTGTAATGCCAGGAGGTTATGGTGTAAGTGTTTTGGATAGTTTAACAGGTTTCGAAAAGTACACTCCATTTAATCATTTTTATACTTGGGCTAATATTGTTTATGGCGATAAAACTAAATTTGGTTTATTTGGAGGATATACAAAAAATTTAGGCGCCGATGATATTATAGTAGGAGATACATATGGATTGGCACTCGATATCGATTATTTTTATAGAATCACACCAACTATATCGCATAAAATCAAAAATTTCATGGTGGCACTTGAATTGGAATACTCTGTAGCAACTTATGGTGATGATGTAGATAATTACGGAAAATTTGTAACATCACATGAAGTATCAAATACCAGAGTATTATTCTCAGTGTTTCATTTTTTTTAAAGAATACAAAATGGCAATAAAAATTATTGTATTAGCAGCTTACGCATTGATGATAATTATTATAGGAATTATCGGGATGCGAAAAACAAAATCATTCTCTGATTTCTTTCTAGGAGGTGGAAATGTTGGTCCTTGGATGACTGCATTCTCTTATGGTACAGCGTATTTCTCTGCAGTTGTATTCATTGGATTTGCAGGTAAAATAGGTTGGGGATTTGGCTTTTCTGGAATATGGATAGGTATCTTTAATGCTTTAATTGGAGTTTTAGGAGTTTGGGCCATAATGGGTTGGAAAATAAAAAAAATGTCAATCGAATATGGTGTTTCTACTATAAGCGAATTTCTTGAAAAGAGATACGATAGTAAATTCCTAAAACTTGCTTCCTCAGTTGCAATATTTGTTTTTTTAGTACCGTATTCAGCTGCTGTATTTATTGGTTTGTCGAAGCTATTTGAGGCTTCCTTCCCAGATATTGAATATTGGCACATTGTTATCGCAATGGGAACTTTCACATCTATTTATTTAGTTCTTGGTGGCTATAAATCAATGACAATGATAGATACTGTATTTGGAATGATAATGACCGCCATTGTAATTGTTTTAGTATTCTTTACTGTAAATAAAGGAAGTGGAATTGTTTCTATTACTGAAACTTTATCCAATATTAATCCTAAATTAACTGAGGTTGTAGGTCCTCCAGGTTGGTGGCCTTTATTTTCATTAATATTTTTAACAAGTGTTGCACCATTTGCAATGCCTCAATTAATACAAAAATTCTATGCAATAAAAGATAAAAAATCTATTAAAATAGGAATGGTAGCTTCTGCTTTTTTTGCTTTATTAATAGGAGGTATCGCTTATTTTATTGGTTCAACATCACGAGTTTTCCTAAATCCCGGGAATGCTCCATTAACATTCCCCGCTGGCGATGCAAGTGTTTTTGATCCAGATGCTGTAATGCCCGAACTTCTTAATATGATTGTACCGGAATCATTAACAATAATTATTCTAATTCTTATATTGTCAGCCTCAATGTCAACCTTGGCTGCTTTAGTTTTAATTTCTAGTTCATCGGTAGTAAAAGATTTTTATGCTGGATTTATAAATAAGAATATAAGCGATACAGGACTCATATCATTAATGCGAGTTGGAAGTCTTTTATTTATACTTATTTCTGTTATTATTGCTTTAATAAAACCCGATTCAATAGTTGCAATATTAGGCGTTTCATGGGGAGCAGTCGGCTCATTTTTCTTAGGGCCTTTTGTTTGGGGTTTGTTTAATAAAAAGATGAATAAATTTGGAGCAATTTCATCGTCAATGCTTGGATTGAGTGTTTGTGTAGGATTATTTATTATTTGGGGACCAAAATCATCACCACAAGCCGGTACTATTGGTATGATTGTTTCTTTAGCAATCAATCCATTATTTAGTTATATTTCTAATAAAGTTACTAAGTAATAATATGATACTGATAAACATAAAGTAATAGCTATTATCATTGTAAATGCTGATTTGTAAAGAACAAAATAATTGTATATTTGTACGAAACGATAAAAAAAAATAATAAATATAAAATGAAAAAGATAGGTTTATTTTACGGCCCACTTGGTGGATCAACAGAGCGAGTAGCTAAAAAAGTAGCTACTGCATTAGGGAATGAAAATGTCGATTTAGTTTTTGCAAAAGATTCAAAAGTTTCTGATGTTGAAAAATACGAAAATATAATTTTTGGTATGTCAACAATTGGTAAAGAAACCTGGGATGCAGAAAAATCCGCAAACGATTGGGATATATTTCTTCCGGAAGTTGAGAAAGCTGATTATTCTAATAAAAAAGTAGCAATGTTTGGTTTGGGTGATCAAATTACTTACGATTTGCACTTTGTTGATGCTTTGGGAGTTGTTGCTAAAAGTATATTACCCAAAGGAGCTGAGATAATTGGGAAAGTTGAAACCGATTCTTACGATTGTAGAGAATCTAATGCAATTATAGATGGTGAATTCATAGGTTTACCTGTAAACGAAGATTTTGAGCCGGAGTTAACGGATGAAAGAGTAAATAATTGGGTAGAAAAAATAAAAAATGACTTTAAATAGGAATTAATAATGAGTAATGCTTTAATAAATACGCCTATTGACGCTTCTGTAGTTGAAAGAATTATAAAAAGCAAACTTGAGCAAAGTGGAAAAGAAAAAATAGGGTTTGCTTCTATTCGCGAATTAGTTAGATTAGTTAATGAGGTTGAGAAAGAAACAGGAGATAAATATATACGAATGGAAATGGGCGTTCCTGGATTACCGCCTGCTCAGGTGGGAATCGAAGGTGAAATTAATGCTTTAAAAAGCGGAGTAGCTTCTCAATATCCAATGATTGAAGGCGTTGATATTCTTAAAAAGGAAATTTCGCAATTTGTAAAGAATTTTATAAATATTGAGGTAGATGAAAATAACTGTTTACCTACAGTTGGTTCAATGCAAGGAGCGTTTGCGTCATTTCTTGTTTCTTGTAGAAGAGATGTAAAAAAGGATACAACTTTATTTATTGATCCGGGATTTCCTGTTCAGAAAATGCAACACGATGTACTTGGTTTAAAATATGAGACCTTCGATGTTTATAATTATCGTGGCGATAAATTAAAAGCAAAGCTTGAATCATTTCTTGAAAAGGGAAATATTTCGACAATACTTTATTCAAATCCGAATAATCCATCTTGGATTTGTTTTACTGAGAAAGAATTACAGATTATCGGGGAATTAGCTACTAAATTTGATGTAATAGTTATGGAAGATTTAGCATATTTTGCTATGGATTTCCGTAAAGATTTATCAAAACCTGGAGTTGCTCCATATCAAGCATCAGTTGCGAAATATACAGATAATTATATTTTATTGATTTCGAGTTCAAAAGCGTTTAGTTATGCTGGTCAGAGGATAGGAATGATGGTAATTTCAAATGAATTGTTTAAGCGTCAATATCCAGACCTAAAACGTTTTTTTAATACGGATGGATTTGGTTATTCAATGATATATGGTGCATTATATTCACTTTCATCAGGAACAAGTCATTCAGCACAATACGGTTTAGCTGCAATACTTAAAGCTACTAATAGTGGTGATTTTAATTTTGTAGAAAGTGTTAAAGAATATGGTGAAAGAGCCAAATTAATGAAGAAAATTTTCACTGATAATGGCTTTCATATTGTTTATGATATGGATGAAGATGAACCTTTAGCAGATGGTTTTTATTTTACTTTTGCTTATCCAGGAATTGATGGTGTTGAATTATTAGAGAAAATGCTTTATTATGGTATTAGTGCCATTTCTTTAGCTACAACTGGAAGTGAAAGGATCGAAGGACTTCGAGCTTGTGTTTCGCAAATTAAAAGAAGCCAACTAAAGGATTTAGAATTCAGACTGAAAACATTTAATGAGCATAATAGTTAGAGCATAAAACAATTATTATTATTATTATCAGCTTTTTTATTACTTATTGGGTAACTGTTTGCTGGTAAGGAATAGCGCATAGTGGAAACTGAATTGAACCTGTTGAATAACAGGCGGCCGAAAGAGAGATTTGCTCAAAATAACGGTCAAAATTTCTTATCTTTGTGAGCGTTCAAAAAATACAATAAATTTAAATTTTAATATAATGGCAAAAGTAAAAGGGTCAATAGTTGTTGACATTGAAAAATGCAAAGGCTGCGAAGTTTGTATTCCCGCATGTCCCACAGATGTTATACGACTAGCCGAAGATGTAAATGGTAAAGGATATCACTATGCCTATATGGAAAATCCAGATAATTGCACAGGTTGTGTTAATTGTGCTATCGTTTGTCCTGATGGAGTAATTACTGTTTACAGAAAAAAAGTAGAATAGTATTAAATTTATAAAGAATTATTATAATGAAGGAATTAAGATTAATGAAAGGCAACGAAGCGATAGCAGAAGCAGCTATTCGTGCAGGAGTCGACGGGTATTTTGGATATCCAATAACACCACAATCAGAAGTTCTTGAGTACCTTATGCATGAAAGGCCAGAAAAAAGAACAGGAATGGTTGTTCTTCAAGCAGAAAGTGAAGTTGCTGCTATTAATATGGTTTATGGTGGTTCTGGTGCAGGTAAAATGGTTATGACATCATCTTCAAGTCCTGGTATCAGCTTAAAACAAGAAGGTATTACTTATCTAGCCGGTGCGGAACTACCTTGTATGATATTAAATGTTGTTAGGGCAGGACCAGGGTTAGGTACTATCCAACCTGCACAATCGGACTATTTTCAATCTGTTAAAGGTGGAGGTCATGGTGATTATAAATTAATCGTTTTAGCACCTGCTTCTGTTCAGGAAATGTACAATTTTGTTGAGTTAAGTTTTGATCTTGCATTTAAATATAGAACTCCTGTTTTAATACTTTCTGATGGTGCTATTGGTCAAATGATGGAAAAAGTTGAAATAGGTGAACAAAAAGTTCGATTGACCGATGCACAAGTTAAAGAAAGATGTCCTTGGGCAACAACAGGTAAAGATGCTAATCGTGAAAGAAATATTATAACTTCTTTGGATCTTGATCCAAATAAGCAAGAAATATTTAACCAGAAGCTTCAGGCAAAATACAAAGTAATTGAAGAAAATGAAGTGCGTTTTGAAGAAATACAAACTGAAGACGCAGAATATTTATTTATTGCTTATGGAACCAGTTCTCGTATTTGCCAAAAATCAATACAATTAGCTCGTGAGAAGGGTATTAAAGTTGGTTTATTAAGGCCAATAACATTATTCCCTTACCCAAGTAAAAGACTTTTAGAACTTAGTAAACAGGTTAAAGGAATATTAACTGTTGAGATGAGTGCCGGACAAATGATCGAAGATGTAAAATTAGCTGTAGAATGTAGCGTTCCTGTTGAGCATTTTGGAAGAATGGGCGGTATAATTCCATCACCTGGAGAAGTTGTTGAAGCTTTGGAACAAAAATTTTTATAGGAGGATAAAAAATGGCTGAAAAAATAATAAACAAGGATATAGTTAAAGAAGAAAATTTAGTTTATAAAAAAACGGACCTTCTTACAGATAAACCACTTAGTTATTGTCCAGGTTGCGGTCATGGTACGGCACACCGTTTGGTAATGGAAGTTGTTGAGGAACTTAATGTTCAAGAAGAAACTATTGGTATAGCTCCTGTTGGATGTTCTGTACTTGCGTATGAATTTATGGATATTGATATGCAACAGGCTGCTCATGGTAGAGCTCCTGCTTTAGCAACTGCTATTAAGCGACTATACCCTGAAAAATATGTATTTACTTACCAGGGCGATGGTGATTTAGCTGCTATTGGTACTGCTGAAACTATTCATGCATGTAACCGTGGCGAAAATATCACAATCATTTTTGTAAATAACGGAATTTATGGAATGACAGGTGGTCAAATGGCTCCAACTACTTTACCAGGGATGAAATCTTCTACTTCGCCATATGGTCGTGATGTACAATCAATGGGTGCTCCTATGAAAATGACAGAGTTAGTTGCTCAATTACCGGGAACTTACTTTGTAACTCGACAGGCTGTGCATACTCCTTCAGCTGTTCGTAAAGCTAAAAAAGCTATTAAGAAAGCATTCGAAAACCAAAAACTGAAAAAAGGACTTTCTTTTGTTGAGATTGTTTCGAATTGTAACTCAGGTTGGAAAATGACACCACTTAAATCTAATGAATGGATGGTTGATAATATGTTCCCAGCTTATCCACTTGGTGATATTAAAGTACCGGAGGAATAATTCTGAATTTCATCACATCCCGTCCCGAAAGTTTTCGGGATATCGGGACAATTTAAAACTTAAAAATTAAGAAAATGACTGAAGAAATAATTATAGCCGGATTTGGTGGACAAGGAGTTCTTTCTATGGGTAAAATTATGTGTTACTCAGGAATTGTTCAAGGACAAGAAGTAATGTGGATGCCTTCATACGGACCTGAAATGAGAGGTGGTACTGCTAACGTTACAGTGATTATTAGTGATGAAAGAATTAGTTCTCCGATCATTAATGAATTTGATACAGCTATTATTCTTAACCAACAATCAATGGATAAATTTGAAAGTATGGTTAAGCCTGGTGGTACATTAATTTATGACAGTAACGGAATTACTCGTCATCCAGAGAGAAAAGATATCAATATTTATCTTGTAGAGGCTGCTGCTGAAGCTGCTAAGATGGAAACTACCAAAACTTTCAACATGATAATTTTAGGTGGATTCCTGAAAATAAAGCCAATTGTTAAAATGGAAAACGTGATAGCTGGTTTGAAAAAATCATTACCGGAACGTTATCATCATATGATTCCTGTTAACGAAAAAGCCGTAAAACGCGGAACTGAAATAGTTCAGGAAGTCCAGATTTTGAATTAATTAATTAAACTGATATAAATGAACATCCGCTGCATTTTGTAGCGGATGTTTTTTTTGTTAATAATCTCGCTTTTTTAGTTTTAAATTATTACTTAATATTGTATTTTATTACAATTTAAAGTTTACAATGAGCAAGAAAGCCCAAATTGATGAAACAGATAGAACAATTTTATCCTATTTGATAAAAAATGCACGAACACCTTTTCTAGAAATAGCTAGAGCTTGTGGTATATCTGGGGCAGCTATTCATCAACGTATAAAAAAGTTAGAAGATGCAGGTATAATTAGTGGCTCAAAGTTTACTGTTAAACCTAAAGCTGTAGGTTTCGATATTTGTGCTTTTGTAGGAATTTTGCTTGATAAGCCAAATGTATATACTCATGTAATAAAAGAATTAGGAAAAATTCCGGAGATTGTTGAATGTCATTTTACTACAGGAACGTGGGCTTTATTGGTTAAAATATACTGTGTTGATAATAATCATTTGATGGATGTTCTAGTAAATAAAATGCAAAATATATCGGGCGTTGGACGCACAGAATCTTTTATTTCGCTTGAACAAACAATTGATAGAGAATTTAGTATATAAAAA
>JAQIBH010000011.1 GCA_027859205.1 Bacteroidales bacterium
TTTTGAATACCTTCTTCAAGAGTTGCTGCTCCGTTGTAATCAATATCCAGACTATTCCCACGCCTGGCAACTTCACTAAAAAGTTCAGATGGTTTTAGAAAATAACCTAACTTTTCAAGCGCTTCTTCTTTTATGGCTTCAATATATTCCTTACCCTTGGCTGTTTCTTCTTTAATTTCTTTGTATTTAATTCCATCGGTTTTTAAAATGGAGTTAGCATACATCTCCATCTTTTCAGCCAGATACTTGTAAAAAATAAATCCCAGGATATAATCCCGGAATTCATCTGCATCCATCTTACCCCGTAATGTATTGGCAATATTCCAAAGTTGTTGTTCTAATTGTTTTTTATGGTCTTCTGACATAGTTTTTATTATCCTTGTTTTATGAAAGCTAAAATTAGTTAAAAGGAATTAAAATATTTCATATTGACCTGTTAATACTATATTCTTTATATTTTTAACATATTCATGAAAGTCTTCTTCAATTGCTATGGTTCCTTTTTCTAATAGTAACCATCTAGTCGCTAACTGAGTATATTTGTCATTTGTTCCTAAAAATCTCAAACTACTGCTTAAAGCCCAAGTTGTTTTACCAAAACGCTCAGAAAATACTTTATACTGATCTCTAATTTTATCTTTTGTAGCATACGCAATTAAAAATTTCTCCAAAAAAAAATCTAAAAAATCGTCCGTCATTTCTGTTTCTTGCGAAATTTTAACTCTCTCGTCTAGAAAAGATAGATGATCTTTTCCTTCTTGGATAATGAAATCAATAAACTCATCTAAATTAGAAAAAGAATTATTTTTCCATTGATACTCGTCTTTTTTGTCAAATGGTGTTAACCATAAATTTTCTTTGCACTTCCTATGCCATCTTAAATGATATGATCTATAACCATTGTTTTTTCCATAAATAATTGAACAAAAGACATTAATTTTATGATCTGCAGAATCAAAATCAAAATATTCTTCAACAAAATAATTTTTTTGCTTCTTAAATCTAGAAGTTTCAGTCTTAATAATTCCGGTTTTATTAGCTAAGTCTAAAAAACGTTCTCTAAAATGTAATTGATTTGATGGACAATAATTATTAGAAACAATACCATAAATGTGATTATTAGATGGAATATACCTAATAGTCATGTCGTAACTTTTAAAAACATTAAGAATTATATTCTTTATATTTTCAAAATCTTTTTTAAATAATTCAAACCATTCTTCAGCAATCTCTCTAAATGTCACTTTTTTAGGCCAAACCCTATTTCCAATTTGATGCATAATTTGTCTATCAAATTTGCATTCATAATAATTAGTGTCAATAGTTACTCCTAGTTTAATATACCTAGCAACATCATTAATATCTTTATAAATTTTAAATGGTACAGTTCTTATATCGGTAAGTAAAATATCAGTATTCATATCCTTACTGACTTTTAGATCCTGTATTTGTTTTTCAAACTCAATTAATTCAAGAAGTGGCTGCATATTTTATTTATCTTTAAATAAAAAAACACTAGAAAAACGCGATTTGTTTTTTCTAAGACATCTAAAGTTAAACAAATTTATATAAAGTTGGTCTTTAACATGTAGGATCTATACTTAGCCCTTATTGGTCCACGTATTAATATTATAGAGCCATGTAAATTAACTATATACAAGGCTCTTATTTTATATTGTGTCCGAAAATGTTTCCAGATTAATGAAAAATTAATTAAATTGTTTAAAGAAATTTGTAATTTAATTATACAAAATTTAAAAGCTAAATGGTTATGAATAAATTTCAAAAAAATGTTGCTTTAACAACTTCGTTACTCGTCAATAATTAAATGCTTATTTAAGGCATAAATAAGACATCAAGGATTAACTCACTTATATAAAACCTAAATATCTTCTATATGATTTGAAGTGACAAAAGGTTCTAATTTTATGAATTATTGCTATTCCAATTTAAATTGACAAACCTCGTTCCCAGAAATCATTTTTGTAACGACCTTATTTATAGTTATTTGCAATTCTTACACAATTTGCACTTAATTCGCTTAAATATGGCATTGAATAAGGATTTTTAATTAAATTAAGTATTACTCCGAAAGTATCCGGTATAATTCAAGATTTAGATAGTAATGATGTCCCTCTATTTCTTTCTTTTCTAACACTTGCATATCAGATAATTTATTTAAATAATCTCTTGCAGTATTTTCAGCATAAATTCCTGAATCAACAAAGTGTTTTACCTTCGTAAATGGCTGAGAAAACAAGAACTCAATAAGAACCTCCGGATTCCGGAATTTTTGATTATCTTTCTTAACAAAATCTAGAATTGAATCTTTTGTAGACACAATCTCATTAATCTTATGAAACGTAATATTCGAAGTATTTTCTATGGCTCTCATCATAAATAATAACCAGTTCTTCCAGTCACCCCTTTGAGAAACACCCATTAATCCGTTGTAATAATCATCTTTATTATCCAAGATGTATCGACTAAGGAATAAAATTGGAGAATCTAGTAGTCCTTTGTTTGTTAAATAATGAATATTGAATACACGCCCTGCCCTGCCGTTTCCATCACGGAACGGGTGAATAGCCTCAAACTGAAAATGCGCAATTGCCATTTTTAGCAAATGATCAATTTTATACCGTTCGTCATCATTCAAAAAATTTATAAGATTATCTAGTTTATCTTTAATTATGGTTACTCCTTTTGGAGGAGTATATATAACCTGACCTGCATTTGGTCCTGTGCCTCCTTGTTTAATTGTAGTATTTAAAAAATCGGGGCGAGTCCCGTCCTTTGTTTGTTTTATTTCCTGAAATACTTGTAAAAAGTAGTTTTGATCAAATTGTCCTGTTTTTTGCAAATAGTTGTAACCCGACCAAAGTGCTTCTCGATATCTTAATACCTCTTTAGATGCTCCTTTTGTTTCAGTGTTTTGATCGCTATATTCTTTATATAACTCATCATCAGTTGTGAATATGTTTTCAATAGCACTAGAAATTTTTGCTTCCTGTAAGCTTATTGTATTAATCAATAATCCTTGATTTGGAATTATTGCACTACAACCATAAAGTCTTGCCAATGCCGCTTTTGCATCTCCAAGCTTCTCCAATATTTCTATTGTTTGATAAAGCTCCTTTCTAATAGGTAACGAAGGAATATCATTCCAAGGAATATTTCTGTTAGGATTGATTGGATAAAGTATTTCTTGCATTAATTACTCGAATTTTTAATGTTTACTTGAATTCTGACATCAAATATACGAATTTTTACTACACAAACATTAAAAAACAGATGATTTAACGTCTGCTCGGATTCTGACATTAAAACTATTTCTCGAACACACAACAAACGTCAAATTATTTCAATTTTAATGTTTGGTTAGGTTTTGGCCTTAAAACAACAAAAACACACCTACACAAACATTAATAATACACCTTTATTCCCTTAAGATTTGAAGTTAAAAAGACCACAGAAATTTGGTGGTCTTGATACTTCCAGGAAACCAAAAGTCTTTTTTTTATAGAAATTTTTTATGGAAGTGTGAATCATCTTCTCAAAATAGAATCTGTTTCATTATTTTTATTTGACTTAATGTAAAGCTTACCAAATCATTACATCTGATCAGAAAATAAATTAGTGACTACAAATTTTGCCTTTTGCAACCCCTTTTTATTTCACTATCGCAAAGAGATTAAAACTGCAAACATTTTTGTAGAGTATTTCGTATATATATATCAACAAACATATTCGATAAATTATATCGATAATAAATAATATGAACTTTTTAATTACTATTTTAGTAATGTATTTTTTCTTGAAAATTTAGGCAGCATAAAAAAATGAAAAAAAGAAATACAATTGAGTTATCTAAAATAATTGGTGTTGGGATATTAGTGCTTATTTGTATATTTATTAGCTGTCTCGGTCATTTTATTTTACAATCTCATCTATTTTATATTCCTATTATTTTAGGAAGTTTATGGTGGGGATACAAAAGCCTTATTATCCCTGTTATTTTAGGTTTATCGCTTTTAATTACGCATTTTTTAGGTGTACCTGAAAGCTTTCTCTTAGTTGACATATTAAAAATGTGCATGTTTTTCTTTGTTGGTACTTTAATCTCATTTATAAACCAAAAACGAATAGCCCTGCTTAAACAACAAAAAGCTTTGGGGAAATCACTCTTTAATGAAATCGAAGATCGCAAACAAATTGAACAAGCTCTTTTAGATTCCGCACAATATTGGCAATCAACCTTTGATGCACAACACGAATTTATTTTACTTGTTGATTTAGAAGGAGCTATCATTAAATGTAACAATGCTTCGTTAAAATATTTTAAAATAAAATCAAATGATATTCTGGGGAAAAAATTTGAGGAACTCCTCCCTTATACTCCGGAAATACCTAAGGAGTGTCTGATTAAAACGGTTCTTAAAACACAAAAAAGAGAATCTGCCGAAAGGCAATTTGATAATAAATGGTTAAAAATTACTGTTGATCCTATTATAAAAGAAAATGAATTAAAACATCTGGTTGTAATTATTACCGATATTTCTGAAATCAAAAACAATATTTTAAATCTGGGAAAAAGTGAAAGTAAATATAAGGACATAGTCGAGCTTGCTAATATTGCCGTTGCCCGGGATAATAAAAATGGCAATTTAATATATTTTAATAAACAGTTTGCTGAATTATTCGGATATACATCGGAAGAAATTCTAAAATTAACACACAATGATCTTGTTCATCCAGATGATATAGACTGGGTTAGTTCAATACATAAAAAAAGATTTGCCAATATAAAATCTATAGCACAATATGAATTTAAAGGACTTAAGAAGAACGGGGATACTATTTATATTGATATTTCGGTAAGCGATATTATAAAATCAAATAACGAAGTCACAGGTACTATTTCTTATTTGCGTGATATTACCGAAAGAAAAAAAACAGAAGAAAAAATTAAAAGACTGGCACATACAATCGAAAGTATAAGAGAAAATGTATCTATTACCGATATTAATAATAAAATAATTTATGTAAATAAATCCCTGCTTAATAAATATGGTTATACTGAGAAAGAATTAATTGGTAAAACGCCTGATATTTTAAGAGCCGATAAAGAAAATGGACTAACAAATAATATATTTTTGAATACCAAAAAGGATCAATGGACAGGTGAAGTATGGAATAAGAAAAAAGATGGCACTGTTTTCCCAATAGAGCTTACGACCTCAAAAATAATGAATGAAAAGGGTAAAGTAATAGCATTGGTTGGAATAGGTAGAGACATTACAGAACGAAAACTATCTGAAAAATTAAAGAAAATTATATTTGACATCTCACAATTTTCAGCGAATACAAATGACGTTGAAGAATTTGTATCAATTATCAAAACACATTTACAGGAAATTATTGATACTACTAACTTTTATATCGCTTTTTACAATAAACAAACCGATACGTTCAATTCTCCTTTTTTTGCCGATAAAAAAGATAGTTTCACCTCATGGCCTGCAGGGAAATCATTATCAGCATGGGTAGTAAAAAACGAAAAACCTTTATTAATTACAAAAGATGAAATTTACAAAATGGCTGAAGCTGGTGAAGTTGATTTAGTTGGGACAACTTCTGAAAATTGGCTTGGAGTACCCTTAAGAATTAAAGGTGAAGTATACGGTTTATTTGCTGTTCAAAGTTACGAAAAGAAAGATACGTATAACAGTAACGACATGGAAGTTTTAATGTATATTTCAGATCAGTTAAGCAGATTAATTGAAAGAAAAAAGTACGTTGAAGAGTTAGAAATAACATTGCAAAAAGCAAAGCAATCTGACAAATTAAAATCAGCATTCCTAGCTAATATGAGTCATGAAATCAGAACTCCAATGAATGGTATACAGGGTTTTGTAAACTTACTCAAAAAGCCTGATCTTACTGGTGAGAAAAAGGAATTATTTATTAATTTAATTCAGAAAAGCAGTGAACGTATGCTCAATATCATTAACGATATAGTCAATCTTTCTAAAATTGAGTCTGGCATGACCGAAGTTAATAATTCAAATACAAATATTAACTCTCAAATAGAAAATATTTATGATTTTTTCAATTCAGAAGCTGAAGAAAAAGGATTAAAACTTTTCTTTCATAAGGGTTTTGAAACAAAAAAGGCTGAATTAATAACTGACGAGAAAAAACTACGAACTATTCTAGGTAATCTCGTTAAAAATGCTATTAAATTTACTTTAGAAGGCTCGATAAATTTTGGGTATGTAAAAAGGGGAGCTTTTCTTGAGTTTTTTGTAAAAGATACAGGAGTCGGTATATCTCCCGACAAACTTGAGCTTATTTTTGAACGTTTTATGCAAGCTGACATATCAGAATCAAGAGCTTATGAAGGTGCTGGTTTAGGCTTGTCGATTACCAAAGCATATGTAGAAATGCTTGGTGGTAAAATATGGGTAGAAAGTAACAAAGAGAAACTCCCTAATGGCCAAGTTGGAGGTTCAGTATTTTACTTTACGCTTCCTTATCATGTTGCCGAAAAACAAGAAATTAATAGCGGTGATTTTGAATCATTAAATACCGAAGACAAACATATAAAAAACCTAAAAATACTAATTGCTGAAGATGATAAAACTTCGAAAATACTTCTAACTGAATTTACTGAAATACACGGCAATAAAATTTTATGTGCTATAAATGGTAAAGAGGCTGTCGATATTTGCAGAAACGACAACACTATAGATCTAGTTTTGATGGATGTAAAAATGCCTATACTTAATGGTTATGAAGCCACTAAACAAATTAGACAATTTAATAAAGACGTAGTAATTATTGCACAAACTGCGTTTGTAATAACTGGAGATAAAAAAAAGGCTTTAGAAGCAGGATGTAACGATTATATAACAAAACCAATTTCAATTGAGAGATTAAGATCTATTTTTAATACATATTTTTAAAATCTTTAATTACTTACATTAAGCAGGTATACAAATATCAGAAATTCTTAAAAAAATATTTCAATACGCTTGTAGTTCTATACTAGAGGTAGTTGAAATAAAATTTTCAACTGCCCATTCATATTTTCATAAAAATCAACAAGAAATTAGCCTCTGTATTTATGCAAAGAAGAGAGTTATAACCTAATACCGTTTACTATTTAATGTGTCGTATTTGTAAAAACAAATATGAATTAAATATGTAACGGCATTAACAATTCTAAACTTCAAAATTAGATTTTAAATACGACATTTTAATGAAGAATTGGTATAATATGCTGAGTAACTAAACATTCCCTTTAAAATCATAGTTGATCACATGCCTTGAATCATATAAAAATTCAAAATAAAGTAGCTTTTTTTTATAAAATTAAGTACTTTGGCGGACTTATTATTTTTGTAATTTAATTGAACAAAATAAAGTTCTGGAAGTTTTTACAATATAGTTAAAAACATAAATAACGGAGACCCGAGAAATGGCATGGTATAGCGAAACTACAATAGAAAAGAAAAAATCAAAAAAGGATTTGTGGATCAAGTGTAAAAAATGCCAATCGCATATTTACAAAACTGAATGGGAAGACAACCTGAATGTTTGCCCAAACTGTAACTACCACGGAAGTATTACTTCTTATGAACGCATAAATCTTCTGTTTGATAAAAATACTTTCAAAGAGTTATTCGACAATATAAGCCCAACTGACTCACTAAAATTTATTGATTTAAAAGGGACTTACGAAGACAAATACAATACTGCTATTAAAAAAACAGGTATCTCAGAAGCCGTTGTTACTGGTCATGGTAAAATCAATGGTTTACAAGCAGTAATTGCAGTTATGGACTTTCGCTTTTTAGGTGGTAGTTTGGGAAGTGGTACCGGCGAAAAAATATTACAAGCAGCAAATTATGCATATGATAATAATCTCCCTTATATTGTTTTTTCTGCATCGGGTGGTGCAAGAATGCAAGAAGGAGCTCTTTCGCTAATGCAAATGGCTAAAACTTGTGCAGGCGTTGCTCGATTAAATAAGAAAAACATTCCTTATATATCCGTTCTAACCAATCCTACAACAGGTGGTGTTTCAGCAAGTTATGCTATGATGGGAGATTTAAATATTTCTGAACCCGGTGCACTAATTGCATTTGCAGGACGTAGAGTAATTGAACAAACCATTGGAGAAAAACTTCC
>JAQIBH010000035.1 GCA_027859205.1 Bacteroidales bacterium
TCCAAAAGAATTGCTGGAATTATGTCTTCGATTGTCGAGATTTAAAAAAGAAAATAAGGAGTTATTGACCTACCTCTTATTTGAATCATACGATGAACAGGCTTATATTAAAAGTGTTAAAGGGGATATTGATGATAAATTTGAACAAATTAACATAAAAAGTTATTTCTACATAAGAAAGAGTGTTCGAAAGATTTTATCATCTACTAAAAAATATATTCGTTATACGCAGAATAACGAAACTGAAGTAGATTTGCTAATCTATTTTTGTTTAAAGCTTAAAAAATTCAAACCATCTATGCACGGAAGTGTTGCATTGCAAAATATGTATATTCGACAAGTAGAATTAATAAAAAAAACAATATCGAAATTGCACCAAGATTTACAATTCGATTACGAAACGGATATGGAGGAATTGATAAATTAAATTGTTATTGCTGTAAAAATGAACAAGGAGATAAACACTAAAATTTTTAATAAATTCCCTGTATTGGAGAGCGAAAGACTTATTTTTAGAGCCTTCAAAAATAGTGATGCTCATGATTTATTTTTGATTCGATCAAATGATGATGTGATGTACTTTATGGATTCCCCTACACATAAAACATTACAAGATTCAGAAAAGGTAATAAGCAGTGTTGAAGAAACATATAAAAATCAAACCGGAGTTAATTGGGCTATTATTGAAAATTCAACAAATGAATTTATAGGTTATTTTGGTTATTGGAGAATTATAAAAGAGCACTGTAGAGCAGAAATCGGATATGCGCTTAAACCTGAGTTTTGGGGCAGAGGATATATGTCAGAAACGCTTAAAATATTAATTGATTTTGGATTTAATGATTTGAGAATTCACAGTATCGAAGCTAATGTTAATCCTAAGAATGAAAAATCCGTTCAACTTCTTGAGAAATTGAACTTTAAAAAAGAAGCGTATTTTAGAGAAAACTATTTTTTTAACGGAAAGTTTGTTGATAGTATTATTTATTCTTTACTTGAATCAGATTTAAATTAGAATATTATGAAATTTATTACTGTATTTGTTTTGGTTATGAGTTTAAGCATGATGAGTGTGGCTCAAGATACGAAGCACGAAACCATAAAATTAGATACAATGAAAACGCCTTTTTTAGGACTTAGAACTGTAGTTTATAAAGTCGAAAATTTACAAGAAGCAAAAGGATGGTATACAAAAGCATTCGAAGTAAAACCATATTTTGATGAACCATTTTATGTAGGATTTAATATTGGTGGTTATGAATTGGGATTACTTCCGGAAGAAAAGCCTGTAAATGAAAAATCTGAATCGGCCGTTGCATATTGGGGTGTTGAAAATGTACAGGAAAGATTTGAAAAATTAATTGAATTGGGTGCAACAATTCACGAAGAACCTCATGATGTTGGTGTAATTGTTGCATCTGTCAAAGATCCGTGGGGAAATATTATTGGGATAATTTATAATCCGCACTTTAAATTAACTATTGAGTAATATATTCAATATCATTTAATTAAGGTTTTAAAATTAGATTCCTGCATTCGCAGGAATGACAGTGGGCAAGAAATAAACCTTTTGTCATTCCGCACTTGATGCGGAATCTTCTTAAATAAACGAGATTTGTAAAATTATTTAACAATAACTTAATAGGAATTTTTAATTTGATATTAATTTATATTGTAAATTAACTAATTATTCAATGACTTAAAATACTAATGGAGAACAAAGATTTTAAAATATTATTAGTTGATGATGAACCTGATATTCTTGAGTTTCTAAGTTTTAATATTATCAAGGAGGGATTTGAAGTTCATACTGCTCAAAATGGAAAAGAGGCATTGAAGATTGCAAAAGATATTAAACCGCACCTCATTATTTTGGATGTTATGATGCCTGAAATGGATGGAATTGAAACATGCGAAATCTTAAGGCAAGACAAAGAAATGCAAAATACAATTATTGCATTTTTAACAGCAAGAGGAGAGGATTATTCTCAAATTGCCGGATTTGAAGCTGGGGGAGATGATTATATCTCAAAACCTGTTAAACCTCGGGTTTTGGTTAGCAGAATAAAGGCTTTGTTAAAAAGATATAAATCTTATGTAGATGACAGTTATGAAAACAACTCAATAATAAAGCAATCAAATATTGAAATTGATAAAGAGAAGTATATTGTTAAGAAAGATGAGGAAGAAATGGTTTTGCCTAAAAAGGAATTTGAATTACTGATCCTTTTAATTTCTAAACCTGACAGAGTTTTTACTCGTGATGAAATTTTTAGGTCGGTGTGGGGCGATGATATAATTGTTGGAGATAGGACAATAGATGTGCATATAAGAAAATTAAGAGAAAAAATTGGTGAAAATCATATTAAGACAATTAAAGGTGTAGGATATAAATTTATTGATTAGAAGTTTTTTTTCAGATAATAAAAGAGGCTGTTGAATAAGCTAGTCTTAATGCAAAAACACTTCAACAGGCTCAGTGTGACACACTGATTAACAAAAAGTTGTCATGCTGAGCCTGTCGAAGTATAGACAATTTTATTGACTTTTTGGACGCCCTCATTTTTCACTAGTATAAATTCTAATGAATCTTATTCTATTATTGATTTGGGTAAAGTGAATAGAAATTCAATTCCACCATCTTGTTTTTTCCGAACAGAGATCTCACCTTTATGAAGTAGAATAGCATTTTTAACAATTGCTAAGCCTAAACCTGTTCCTCCTAATTTTCTAGACCTATCAGAATCAATTCTATAAAACCGCTCAAAAATCCTTGGTAAATGTTCCTCAGGGATTCCTTTTCCGTTATCAGAGAATGAAAAATTATAATGCTTATCATCTTCATGATATAGATTTATAGAGATATAAGAATTTTCACCAGCATATTTAATGGAGTTTTCAGTTAAGTTTCTGAATACAGATAATAGGAGAGGTCTGTTAGCTATTAATTCAGCTTTATCGTTAATATGGATATCTAAACTCATTTTTTTCTTTTCTATAGCTACTTTAAATTCATCTTTTATCTCATGTGCAATTTCCGATAACTTAATATTCTCAAAAGTAAAATGCTCTCCAGCTTCTTCAATTTTATTTAATATCGAAATATCACTAATTAAGTCCGCAAGTCTTGTTGTTTGAGCATTAGCTCTTTCAATAAAATGAAGTCGTTTTCCAGGATCTAAGTCCGGATTATCTAATACGGTTTCCAAAAAACCTTGAATAGAAGTGATAGGTGTTTTTAGTTCATGAGCTATGTTTGATGTCATTTGCTGTTTTATGATCCTGTTTTTCTCAAGCTTCGTAATATCCGTAATAATAAGTTCAAAACTTTTATCATGAAATACAACACATTGAACTTTAAAATACTGACCACTTTTACTTATTAAATATTCTATCTTAGGCAAGTCATTTGGAGTGATTTTTTGGGGAGGATTATCAATAAACTCAACTATTTTAGTAAATTCTTTTAAATTAAAAAAGTCAGCGGCAGATATTGATAATTGACCCGAAATAATATTCATATACTGAACAAAGTGACTATTTGTTAAGGTTTCTTTTTTATCTTTTGAAAAAAAAGCAACACCCTCATTAAGAATGTATAAATGATTAAAAAGTTTTTCTTTTTCCAGAGATAAAGAGTCCTTTGCTTCTTTTAGATTTTTATAAATTTGTACAATCTGATTACTTATTACACCTAGCTCATCTTTTGGAAATCTGAAATCAAGATCATAATGTTTATTTTGACTCACTTTAATAGCAAAATCTTTTAGCTTAGTTACTGATTTCCCAAATTTACTTGTCACAAAGACAATAACAACCCACATAATTAGGAATATAAAAACTATAAAAAGAATAAATATTTTTTCAGCTTTTAAAAAACTTTTAACTTCAATATCATAAATTACTGCTGCTCGAACAAAATAGTTTTCAAAATATCGCGAGTAATAATAATAGTTCTTACCTGTAGACGCCGACTTCCTTATGTTTGCACCATATTCCGAGTAAATTGATTTTTGAATTTCGGGTCTTGTTTTATGATTTTCCATTGATTTATAATCTTCAATGTAACTATCATAAAGAACAATTCCATCAAGATCAACAATAGTTATTCTAACATCGTGTCGAGGAAGAATTCTTACAACTGAATCTACATTATACCAATTCCCTTTAGCTTGAAGAGAATTAATCTTAATATAATTTCCTGTAGTTTGGGCAATACTGTACAATGTATTATTTAACTGATCAACTCTGTATTGTTTTTCTCGTGAATATTGAAAGAAAAGTATAATAACAGTGAATATTAAGAATAGCGAGAAAAAATAAAAGAATAGTTTTCGCTTGTATGAATATCTTTTAATCATAATAATTTTTTTAACTGTAGTTCAATTTCCAATTTTTGTAATCTACAATATTTGCAATTTACTAATTTATGGATTTATTATTTGTATGTTTATTGTCATCGTCCATTTTTGTATGGCGAAGATCAGTTCCATCCAAAGAATAGATTGATGCTTCCGCAATATTTGTTGCATTATCGGCAATACGTTCGATATTTGTAATAATATTCCGAATACCCATAAATCCTAAAAGAATATTTTTACTTTCATCAGACATCTCTGAACTTTTACTTATGGTTTTTTTAAGAAGTTTATGATTCATTTCATCAATAACTGAATCATTTTTAATAGTCCAAATTGCCAATTCTCTATCTACATTTGAAAATGACAGCAATGATTTTTCAACCATATTTATACTTGAAACTAACATGTTAAAAATTACATCAGACATTTGGGCATAAATCTTGGGATCTTTTAGTTTTCTAATAGTAAGAACAATATTCATTATTAAATCGCCAATACGTTCCAAATTAATTGACATACGGTAAATTGCCATTATTTTTCTAAGATCCGAAGCAACAGGTTTATAAAGAACAATTGAGTTTATAAACTTTTCACTCATTTCAATCTCGTACTGATCAAATGTTTTTTCATTAGAGTTTAATTGTACTAATAACTCATCAGAAATCTGAGGTTCTTTACAATTCATTATCTTCTCGAGCAATTCAAGTTGATTAAGAATCAAGTTTGCAAATTGTCTGAAACTTGATTGTATATTTTCTATGGCCTTATTTTTTACATTCATTTCTTAAGAATTATCGATTACTAAATTACAAAATTCAAATTGAATAAAACTTTACCCAAACTGTCCTGTTAAATATGCTTCTGTTCTTGAATCTATAGGATTTGTAAACATTACATTAGTTTTACCATATTCCACAAGTTCACCTAAATACATAAATAAACTATTATCTGAAATACGTGCAGCTTGCGACATGTTATGTGTTACTAAAACAATAGTATATTTCTTTTTTAATTCAACTAGAAGTTCCTCTACTCTTGCGGTTGCTATAGGATCAAGAGCAGATGTAGGTTCATCAAGCAAAATTACTTCAGGATTATAAGCCAAAGCTCTTGCAATACATAAACGCTGTTGTTGCCCACCGGAAAGGAATGTACCTTTTTTAAATAATGAATCTTTAACTTCGCTCCAAAGAGTAACATCTTGTAAAGATTTTTCTACAATTTCATCACGCTGTTGTTTTTTTAGCTTAACACCATTTAATTTATAACCAGCTATTACATTATCATAAATACTCATGGTAGGGAAAGGGTTTGGTCTTTGAAAAACCATTCCAATTTTACGTCTGAGTTTAATTGTATCCATCTTGTAGATATTCTCTTGGTGTAAAAGAATTTCACCTTTTGTATTAATATTTGGATAAAGTTCGTGCATACGATTAATAGCCCTTAGCAATGTACTTTTCCCACAACCAGAAGGACCCATTATCGCAGTTATTGCATTCCTTTCAATTTCAGCATTTACATTTTTTACTGCATACTTATCCTGAACATATGCAATCGATAAATCTTTTATGCTTAGAATAGGATTTTGAATATCTAAATTATTTTCTTTCATCTTTAATATTCTATTTTTCTCTTCTCGCAATTATTCTTTTTGCAATTAAATTAAGTGCTAAAACTAATCCAATTAGGAAAAGGGATGAACTCCAAATTAAATTAATCATATTTGGATCATTATAAAAGTTCCAAATTAGCAATGGAACAGCACTAGTAGGTTTTGATATATTTAAATTAATAAATGAGCTTCCTAAAGTTGTCAATAAAAGGGGTGCTGTTTCCCCTAAAACTCTGGATATTGCAAGAAGAATGCCTGTAAGCAATCCGCTAAAACTGGATGGAATCATTACTCGTAATATTATTTTGTGATATGGAACGCCAAGAGCTGCTGCTGCCTCCTTAATATTTTCAGGAACCATTTTCATTGTTTCTTCAGTTGATCGAACTATTAATGGTAACATCATAATAGAAAGAGCAACACTTCCTGCAAACGCCGAAAACCCATTTGTAACTCGTAAAACAACCCATAAATAGCCTATAATACCCAGAACAATTGATGGAACTCCCTGTAATATATCAGATAAATTTCGTATTAGATTAGCGTATTTTTTCCCTTGATTTTCGTATAAATAAACTCCGGTAATTACGCCAATGGGAATAGCAATTACCGATGCAATTATTACAATTAGTAATGTTCCTGTTATTCCGTTTGCAATACCTCCCGGAATAACATCTCCGGAAGCAATTGCCATCATGGCTTCAAATGTATCTGGGGCAACTTGTGTAAAAAAATCAATATTTATTTGACGAAAGCCTTTTATAACTAATTTGGAAAGTATTAATACAATTGGAGAAATCGTAATAATCGATAATATAATAATAATGATTTTAAATATACGGTTCTTGAGTTTGCGTAAATTAGAGTTGTCCTTAAATTTAATACTAGGACTAATATTTCTATTTATAGTAATACTAATCATTACGATAATTTATTTATAACGAATTTCCCAAATGCATTAACTATCGCAGTAATTGCAAATAATAATAAACCGATTGCTATAAGTGAGCTGAGTTTTAAACCGTCTGCTTCTCCAAATTGATTTGCTATAATACTAGCCATTGAATTCCCTGTGCTAAATATACTCTTTGGAATAACATTGGCATTACCAATTAACATTGTTACAGCCATAGTTTCTCCCAAGGCTCGTCCTAGAGCTAAAATATAACTTGCTACAATTCCCGAGCGTGCATTTGGTATTATTACCCTAAAAATAACTTCTAATCTGGTTGCACCAAGTGAATATGCAGCTTCCTTTAATTCATCAGGAACCATAGCAATAACCTCATTACTTAATGATGTAGCATAAGGTATAATCATTATTGCCAATATAAGAGATGACGTAAAAATTCCAAATCCTTGATCATTGATTCCAAGAGATATTATTGCGGGTCTTAAAACATAAAAACCCCATAATCCATAAACAATTGATGGTACACCTGCTAACAAATCGACCAATGTTTTTAATATTGATGCGATTCTTGTTTTTTTAAAGTATTCCGCTATAAATAGAGATGTAGAAAATGCTAAAGGAATGCATAAAATTAAAGCTAAAAGAGAACTTGTTATTGTTCCAAAAATAAATACTAAAGCTCCGTACGATTCTCTTCCTTCAGTAGGATTCCAATCAGGAGCTATTATAAATTTTAAACCAAATTCCTTAAATGCAGGCATAGCTCCCTTTATTAAGGAAGCTAGTATGCCTGTAGAAATTATTAAAATAATTAATGATACAGTAAATAATACATGTTTAGTTATTTTTTCGCTGTTCATTTAATTTGATACTATTTAAGGACTGCTCTACCTTCGTATGTAATAGATTTTAATATTTCTTTTGATAACTCAATAGCTTTTTCAGGTAATGGAGCATAATTAACACTTTGCGCAACACTTTGCGCATTTGATCCAATTATCCAATTAAGAAATTTAATTGTTTCTTCGGCTTGTGCTTTTGAGCGACCGTTGTACGCTTGCTCACGATAAAGAATAACCCATGTAAATCCACTTATAGGATAAGCATTGGGATCAGAAGAATTTGTTAGCATAATTCTTGTATCAGTTGGAATTTCTCCTTGCGCTGATGCACTAATTGATTCGATTGTTGGTTTTATATAATTGCCAGACTGATTTTGTACTTGTGCAAATGAAATTTTTTGAGCAAATGCATATTCTGATCCAATATAACCAATAGAACCTGCAGTTTGAGAAATTGTACCTGCAACACCAGGATTCCCTTTTGCACCAATTCCTGTTGGCCATTGTAATGATTTACCTTTTCCTACTTTCTCATTCCATTCGTTACTTATTTTACTCATATAATCGCTAAAAATATATGTTGTACCGCTTCCATCAGAACGATGGACAACTGTTATTGTTAAATTAGGAAGAGTTAACTTAGGATTTGCTTCTTTAATTTTAGGATCGTTCCAATCTGTAATTTTACCCATAAATATATCTTCCAGAAGTTGATTTGAAAGCTTAATTTCTTCAACTCCTGGTAAATTATAAGCTATCACAACAGCTCCAATACATGTTGGTATATGCACAACTTTTAAAGGAATCTCTGAAATATCTTTATCAGATAAAAAAGCATCTGTTGCACCAAAATCAACGATTTGATCTTTTAAACTTCTGATTCCTCCTCCAGAGCCTATTCCTCCGTAAGTTAAAAGTAAGCCTGTTTCTTTTGTATATTTCTTAAATGCAAGATTGTAAAAAGGCATAGGGAATGTTGCTCCCGCAGCTGTTAGAGTTACTTTTTTTGTTGAGGTATTTTTTTCTGTTTTGTTACCACCACACGATGCTAAAACAGCGACTGTAATTAAAACGATTAGTAAATTTTTCATAGTTTTATTTTAAAAATTTGTTTTTCAATTAAAAGTTTATTTCAAAGTTTAAATAAACACTTGATTCAAAGGGCGTATTTTCATTACTTGAACTCCATCCTTGATAATTTGGAGAAATTTTAATTCCTTTTGTTGGTTTATATTCCACACCCAATATATAAGCTTGTCCATCTTTCAAAATATTCCAAGTATCACTTTCTCCGTCAACTTTGTTTGACCTTAAATTGTCTAATCTTCCAAACATATTTAGTTTTTTAATTACAGATACGGATGTATATAATGAGATCCCTGTTAAATCTTGATCTTCAATCATTTTATTATTGTTTTGAATATTATATTCAGCACCTACCTTAAATTTGTCTGCTTTATATCCTGCAAAGAAGGCAATTGTTTGCTGAGCTACATCAGTACTCATTAAATCGTAATAAGCTCTAATATTTAAGTTTTTAATTGGAGTTATTGTTATGCCTAGGGCTCCTTTATATGTATTGTCTGATTGTAAATTTTTATAACCTTCTCCGTTTAAAATCATTGCATCAGCACTTATAAAGTCAGAGAATTTATATGAAAAACTTGCTCCTAAGTCTGCACTTGATCCAAATTTATGTTCATCTTGAAACGATTTGTATAGGTATCTGTACCCCCAATGTTTCTCTTGCGTTTTAAAACCATAAAGGCCAATTAATCCAAAGTTTGCAGTAAAATTATTTTTCTTATAAATTAATGAAGCTTTCTTTAAATAGACAGTCATTTGAAAGTTCCCCGCATCGGGGTCACCAACATCTAAAGTAATTTTTGTCGAGAAGTTTTCACTAAAAGTATAATTATAACCAAAATATGCTCTTTTAATTTCAAATGCAGATGTATTATCTTCATTAATAAATGTTGTATGAGCATTAGAAAATATTTTTACATAAGGTTTTCCCGAAGGTTTAAACTCTATGTCAGTGTTTGATTCCTGTGCTTTAATTCCAGATACCAACAATACTAGTGTAATAATAGATAATTTCAGTCTTTTCATTTTTTTAGTTTTCTTTGTAAATAATTAGTGCAAAGATGGTGTACTTATGTTACTGGAATGTTAAGAGAATATTACAAAATCTTTACGATTAACTTTATTTTATCTGAAAGTAAATGAAAATTAATGTGAGTTATAAAAGCATGTTTTTATTAATCCTTGATGAATGTCTTGAAAAAATATTTTAAAACTAATTATAGATTTAATAAGTGTATTTAAATGAAAAACCCGTCTTTAATTGGACGGGTTTTTATGTTTAATAAGCAATATATTATTTAATGGTTATTGTTCAATTGAAAATCTATAAAGTCTCTTTGAGCTTTTATCAAATTAATTGAATGTAATAAGAAATTCTTAACTTCATTTAATATACCCAAATATAATATACTATTTCTCGTTCCGGCTTCATCATCCTTAATTCGCTTAATTTGTTTTTTACGGCCATCTCTTAAGCTATCAAGAATAATCTGCTGTTTCTCAATTATATTTGGTATGTTTCCAAATTCATTTTTGTTGATTGCAATTATTATATCTTCAAATAATTCAGTACCACTATCCTTTAGGACATTTAATTCATCAATCTGAACTTGTAATAATGGTTTGTGATTATTATCAATATGTTCGTAACTTGGGTGTGAAATAAATGTAAGAGAATGAGCCATTTCTCTTAAATAATCAATTACTTGAACATAAAAGTGACCGGTTTCACCTTCCTCTTCTTGCAATTTGAGAAGTGTATTGTGCACATTAGTTTTAAGGTTTTTTGCATCTATGTTAAGTTTGTCGACTTCTTTGCAAACATTTTTAAGTAATTTGCGATCTTCATGTGTTAAACCCACAACGGTTTCACTAAAAACACTTACAACAGATTTAAGCATGTTTTG
>JAQIBH010000085.1 GCA_027859205.1 Bacteroidales bacterium
CCCGGTGTAGCAATTGTATCGTTAAAAGAAGTTATACTATCGCTCATCTCAAAAACACGGATAACATTCCATAAATTACTTTTTTCTGATTTACGATATAAAACATGTTTTACCACATCGTCGCTTGAGCTACAAACCCACGAAAGTTGAATTCCTCCTTCGTTTGTAATTACCTCTGTAAAAACAGCTTGAACAGGTGGTATTTTATCTGGTCGTTTAAGTTCTAAGATATCGGAAAATTCACTTGGATTAAAATGCTGATCGAGAGCCAGGATCTTATAATATACTTTTCGCGTTAGGGTTTTTACATTTATTGTATCGATAAACTGATTTTTATTAATCGGATCTTTTGTAATTTGGCTAAACTCATCGCTTTTATGATTTGCCCTAAAAACACGATAACCCAATAAATCGGGCTCTATATTATTATCCCAATTTAAAGTTACTACACCCAGAGTATCAATATTCCCATTTAAGCGAATTGGTGCATCGGGTGGAATACTATCGATAAGCAAAACCATGTATGGGAACGAAGGATGAGGTTCATCTCCATGATCAACAGCAACTACTTTATAATAATTACTTGTTTGAATTGCCTGATCGGTAAATGTACGTTCAGTAACTGATAATAAGGTATCTGTAAGATTTATAAACGGGCCTGTATCATCGGTCGCATGTTGTATCTCGAATCCCTTAATAAGATAATTTAGTGAATCGGGAAACTGCCAATTTAACTGAACAAATTGATTCATCATTACCTTAGAAGAAGTAATTGCTGGGTTAGCTGCAAATAATTCAAATCCCATTCCAGAAACAGTATCGGAATAAGGTCCATATTCACCAAACGAGTTAATCCCCCTTACTCTAAAGAAATACTCTATATTATTTTCGGGTAAGCTATCGAGTTTAAACATAAGATCCTGCAATACTCCGGCATCTTTTCGGGTATTTATCATAGGTAATTTATCGAGCAAATTAAAATTCGTACCATCATCGCTTCGTTCCACCTGATATGCAATATAATATCGATCGTTAAACCTATGCTCCCAACTAAGCATTACGCTTTTATCGCTAAAAACAGCTTTCATTTCTCGGGGTTGTGGCAAAGGCTTAATATCATCTACTCCAATAAAAACGTAACCCGTATCAATTGCAATAACATCGGATGGGACATCCGCAATTACTTTATATAAATATTTTTCTCCTTTTTTTACAGATTCATCAACAAATACTAATCCCGATAATTGAGCAACTTTTGGAGAAATATCGGCCGAAAATAATGCAAACGAAAAACGCGATTCTAATTCTCTGGATTTATTGATCATTTGTAAAATATCGCCTCCGGAATTTGTGCTTACTTCGAAGGATTCTCCGAAGATTGCTTGTGCCGCAACAGGAACATAATAATCGGTTTCGGCAAAGGGTTCCCATTCGTTTAAAGGTGCTGGTTTTAATGGTTCGCTGAGCATTATTCTTTTTACAGGATTATCTAATAGTTGCCCATCTTTAACTAAAAGAAATCTTTCAATTTTATATCCATATTTATTTGCATAATGCCAGGAAACCGAACTTGCAGGTGCCCATCTCAATTTAATTGAATCTTTATAAGCTCTTCCAATAACTTTTACAGCATGAATAGGTTCTTCTATCTCATCTTGTGCAGATGAGATCTTAGCTAAACATAATGTTAAAAAAAGTAATGTTATATACCTTAAGTATTGTTTCATTTTATTTTACCGGATTATATATATTTAAATTGAAATTTGTAGTAGTTATATCCCTTCCTGGTACTACATATTGAATATCTATTGGGTAATCGCCTTGCTTAATACGCGGGAACACCCAGGTTAAAAGAGCTGCTGCATTCGAGTCCGGTGGTGTAGACGAAGTATAATCATTAGCAATATCTGTTTGAATATCGACAAAATCGTACTCAAAGAAATGTACTAAATTATACATAAAACCTCCAACATTTGGTGTAGGCGTAAACGAATTAGAATTTATATCATCGTCGGTTAACTTAATATTATATGGTACCTGACGAATATATAAAGCCTTCGTTGGTGGAACACCCAAAATATCTGCTTGTCTCCATCTAATTCTATATTTATTCATCAATGGATAATTAGCATATAACAATGGATTAATTTCGTCATTAAACCATTTTGTTTCGCTAAGCTCAGCCTCAAACCTGATTAATGGTTTATAATCATACGTCCATTTCATTTCATGCTCATCGAACAATTCATTACCTCTGACTGTAACTCCAAGCTCGTGAATACCAGCACGTAAATATCTCGTCCATCCCTCTGAAATGGTAATTGCATTAAGCTTTGCCTTAAATGTATTGTATTGACTTGTTCGAAAGTATGTAGTAAGTATCCGATTCTCTAATTCATTTTCTATTACTCCTTCAACCGATTGAGTTGTAACCGAAATAGTAGATTCACTTTCTGTACCTGTATCAACATCAATTGAAGTAGAAGATACATTAGCATCAACAGCTGCAGTTTCTCCAAGTGGAATATTTACAATTTCGAATTTATGAATCTTATTATTAGGAATACCGTTAGGAATTACATACTCTACCTCGTTTTTCTCAGTTTTATATGTTAAATCAAAGTCAATCACAGAACCGCTATAATTTGTTATTCTACCAATTTGTTTCCAAGCATCCTGATCAAATAAATAATCCTGACCCTGAATTAATTGAATATATCCATATTGATATTCATCTTGATAAAAATTATATTGGTTAAACAATGGGTAACAATACTCAATATTTGTTAAAGGTATATTTGTAGGAGCAACTCCTGTAGTAAACTCAACTTCTTTATATTCAGTAATTGACTCTCCATCATCTGTTACCTTTTCCCATATAGATCCGCTTCTTTCTTCGAAACTTATTTGCACCTTAGCAATTAGTTTTTCTTCACCTGGTAATATATCAATCGGTTTGATTGCTAAAACAGTATGATTATCATTCCATTCCTTATTTACAGCTAATTTTTCACTTCCTCTGTAAATATCAAAATAATCTAGTGTAATTCTAAATGATTTTCTAATATCATCGTAATCAACCATTTCAAATACTTTACCTACTTCCATATTAAATACCGCCTGAGGTGTAGTGAAAACGTTTACTTCACTTTCATTTGCAACCGGAGTTATGTCCTCCAATGCATTCAGATTATCCAAAACACTTCCATCGGGAACAATCTCACATTCTTCACCAATAACAGCTTCAAATTTACAATCACCTGATATCATACCACCCAAAATACTATAATATCCACCAACGATTCCTCTCATCCAAAAAGGATTCGGTAATTTGGCTTGTAATATTGCCGCTGCACCCATTTCCAGAATTTCTACTTTAATCTTTTTCTTAAATACAGTTACTTTAATACCTACCTTCCCAGTTATATATGCATAAGATTGACCATTAGCATACCATCCATTTATACCAATATCTCCTTCTCTGCCCATACATTGAGCATCGCCATAATCTTTCATCATTATATCAAATCCAATTCCCATCGCGAAACGAGCATAAAAGATTAGGAAATTTAAATCTCCGGTATCAATAGCTAATCTGGCTCCAAATGCAATTCCTTTTCCATTTCCAAGAGCATTAAGATCGCCCATGTAATCTAAATCCATACCACCTAAAATTTCTGAGACCTCTGGAGGTGGAGGAGGACTACCCGGAATATTATGTCCAACCATAAAATAACTCTTCAACTCAATAATCCCTAGTATATCTATTCCCACAGGTCTATCTGGCGAACCCATATGAATATACCACTCGCCCGGCTCGAAATGGAATACCGCCCATCCGGCAAGATTATTTTTTCCAACACCTTTAATCAAACCTCCGGCTATGTCAACATAGACTTCCAGATTTGCATGTAGAATCTTGTTTGGGAAATCCATAAATATTCTAATACTTCCGGAAAGTGAACCTTCCGCTTGAAAATCGGCGTCTTCATTTCCGCCATTGGCCATCTTATCAACTTTTTCAAGCATAGAAGCCATATTTTCAGGTATTGGAGGGACCAGAAAATATGCATTTCCTCTAAAATCAATGGTCCGAATTCCTCCTCCATTGCCAAAAGTAACTTCAAGGGTTGCGTCGCCATTAAATACGCTTTCGGAACCAACAGTACACATACCAACACTTGCTTTTATTCCGAGATATACAGCCTTATCGGGTCTGTAAACAATTCCTGAAACTGTCTCACCATACTCACTATTAGCGACCGACTCGCCCGGTGCCAGCTGTCGCATATAATGAAACGCTCCTCCACCAAAACTGGTTAACTGGAATATACCTATGGGAATACCTGTTGGCAAGGTAGCCAAAGCATCGACGTACCAGTATCGATATCCATCGACCTTCCCAAATATAGCAGTTGCATCAACTTTTATTATATCTATAAATTCAGCTGAAACTTGTCCGTTAAATCCATTTCCGTAAGTTTCTGCATTCTTGAAAAAAGTAAGACTACCATGTATCTTATAAGCACCTCCATTAATATCAACAACAATTTTTGTTAAATCAAGATAACTATATTTCCAACTAGTAAGCCCCCTGTCCTGATCCATTTCCCCAACAAGCATTAATCCAGCTTCGGCACCAAATCCTCCATCACCCTCACCAACTAAATTTAGAATAACACTAAATTCTATACCCATTTCAGTATCTGAAACGTTTCTAAAACCTATATCATTAATACTAATTGGGAAATTCCCCATCTTTGAATCCATGCCATCCAGCCCTAAGGAAAAACTTTGACACGATAAATAAGGTTTTTCACTCTGAATTACTAAACTTTCGAAATCAGCACCTATACCTAAACCATCACTTGCAATTTCAATTTTCGCTTGCCCATGCAGACAAGCCATAGGCATAAAATCGCCATCAAGCATTTCTATTTCAATGTAAGACGCCGGTTTCAAATTAACCTTGGCAGCCCAAATATCCATATTTAAATTACCTGTAGTTTGGATATTGAAAGTATATTTGTTACCAAGATCAATTAAGGCTGTATACTTAAGAGGTGATTCTTTATCCATTACAGGAACAATAATCCCACCCTCAAAACCTGCTTTTGTTAGTTGTCCTGCTTCAAGTGTAATCCCTATTTTTTCAAGTGAAAATGCCCAATCTCCTATTTGTCCTTGCTCCAATGTCAGTAGATTTTCAGCAACGATTGTTCCTGAAAATCCAGCTTCATCTATTATTAATTGAGTACCAATGAAGCTTATTCTTCCTTGCGAGCCTGTATTTGAAGTTTGTCCTTCCTGCACCTTTAATTGTTTAGGAAGTCGTATAGCAGCCTGGCGTATATAAACTCCTCTCCATAAATTTGGATTGCCGGGAACAAAATAACTTGATAAATAATTGGCAGGAAACTGCACATTAGGGGCATTCCTGTAATCACTAAAATCCAATACAGCATCAGTTATTTCAAAACCAACACCTTCTATTCCTTTTATTTGAAAAGGGTCAATACTTAGCTGTACTACTAAGTCGTTCCAATCAGCAATATTTACATTAAAATGAGATTTAATCATTGTACCTTCTAAAAGATTTCCATCCTTATCTTCGGGTACAAATATTGAGGGATCAAATAAAACATCTGCATCAACAGCCATTTCTTTAAACCCTTCACAATCCCATACGACATAAGTTTTTTTATCTCCATTAATTACCATTTCCATTCCTTCTCCAATAGTTAAAGGAACTGGAGAAACTAACTCTAAACGAACATCTCCGTCTAATCCTCCACCAAATGAGAAAGGTATATTTAAGCCTTTAAATGCTAATTTCTTCCCACTTTGTGGAATTTCAAATGACATGAAGGCATTAAAATATTCACCTTCTGGTTTAAAGTTTACTTCATCTATTAATATTATATATTCAAGACCTCCCACATCGGCTTTTATACCTACCGGTAAGCTAATAATTGTAGCAGAATCAAGTTTTTTAATAAATCTATTTTCACTCTTTACTAAGTCTAATAATTCATCCGCTTTTACAGTATAATATTCTGCTGAATCATCTTCAGTTGTCTGATTCGATTCAAATAAAGAAATTTGACTTTCTGAGAAACTAAGTTCGTTTATACTCTCTGTAGTTGCAAAATCAAATTGTCGAGTTTGATTTTTTGAGTATTTAGAAAATGAATTGTTGGAAATATTACTCGATTCCTCATTAAATTCAGCATGAGTATTACGAGTTTCAGATATGCTATTTGAATTTGCAAAAAGAGAATTATTAAATACAATCACAAATCCTAGCAATGCTAGAAAACAAGTTAAATTTTTCATTTAAGGTAATTTTCCCGATTCTTATATTGAGTATCTTGCTATAAATTAGCAATATGAACACGAAAGTAGTTATAATTCGTTAAGCTGTATGTGTCAGAAACATGTTAAAAAACATACAAAATAATAAACGAGATAATTTTGAATACTTTTTTTAATGGAGATGAAATTATTTCTTTTATAATCCTCGAAAAATATAAGAGTTTGTTTAATTTAGAATAATAAATTGCAAAACAAATAAATTTATTAAATTGATAAAGGAATCGTAATTTATAATTAGTCTAATTATAATCTAATGAATTTATATTACAAACAATTAATAATTTTCAACAATTATAATTTTGCTAATTACTCCTAGTAAGTATATTTTATTAATGAATAATTATCAGAATTTTCTTTAAACCAGTTTCTTGTAATTATAAGTGCTTGTTCATAGTCTTCAACTAATAAATCCCCTGTATCGTCATACTCTAATGGAAAATCTTTTATTATTGGAGCCAAATATTCCATTACCCGATAGCCGCATACGATTTGTTTTGGGTTTTCCGGATTTGCCGAATAACAGTTTTTTGTTTCATCGTTAAGAATTTCAACAAGATAATTAATTGCCTTTTTATCTCTGATGTAAACTAAGTCTGGAAGTAATTCATATACTACATCATCATTAAGCTTTTGTTTTTTAACCAATTCAACACAAAAATCAATTTCTTCCTGAACCCCTAACCTTGCCATTGCTAGATGAACCGCCCAAACTACTTTATTCGAGCTATAAATCCCGTTTTGTAAATTGTTTTTTAGATACTCGATTTGATCACTTAAACCAACAAAAGCAACAATCCTTATGATCTTATCCAAATATGATTTTTGTTCACGCAAAACCCATTTCAAACTATCTTTAGCTTCTTCGTTAAAATCACTTGTGTTAAAGTTAGTTAACCAATTAGCTATACTACCAACATTACCTGATTCTTCATCTTTCAATCCCTGAACTAATCTAAATACAGCTTCTTCCCTTAAGTTCTTTGAATTACTTTTATAAGCAGTTTTATAGGTCAAATAAAAAGCTTTAAATCTAACTTTTGCCAAAGTATCGTTGTAATATCCATTTAGTGTAATTAATATATCTTCTGGATTATTCTTATTAAAAAAGTCCTTACTCAGGCTTGGGGAATAAACTTCTTTTTGAACAAGCTCCATATAATCCTTAATGATAAACTCAAAATTATTATCAACTTGTGCAATAAGCGAATAATTGAATGAAATAAATAAAAGTGAAATTGTAATTTTATTTAACATCGTTTTTATTTTAATTTTTTTAAAATTAAAAAAATAATTTGACTTTAAACAATCTTAATAATTATATAATATTTATTTAGGAAAACAAAATTAAGTGGTTTACACTAGTTATTTTCTTCGGTTGCACGCCTTACAACTTCTCTCATAGTTTATAACGAATAAATGCACGCTAGCATGGTAGCTGGGGGTTTGCTTTTGGAATTTTAAATTTCTCTATCATTCCCTTTCTTGCTAACCTCTCCTGTTGTCATTCCCGCGAAGGCGGGAATCTATTTTTTAATTCTTTATTTGATGTTTTCATACTGTAGACTACGTCTATTCTTTATTTGCGACGGAGTCAGAAACTTCGCTGAGCGGGGGAATAGCAAAGAAATTAAAAAAAGTTAAATTAAAACAAATTAATCCTCATCATCTCGATAAAACTCAATAAATTTTTCATTTCCCATTAAAAACATACTAGGTATTGGAACTATAACACCATACTGCTCAACATTTACTTTGCGTTTAGCCAATAAAGTATTTCCATCAAAAACCTTAACATTTACTAAATCAGGTATTCTGATGTAAAACTTATCCTTGTATTCGGTTCCGGGTCTATTTATTTGGTCAGACATTAAAAATGAAAAATTATTTAACTGATCTTTTTTATCAAGTTCAACAATAATTGGACGACCACGTAAATCATTTGGAGGTAAAATACCTTTATCTTCATTAAACCTGAATATTATATATGGTTGTGAAAGTTCTGTTTCGGTAGGTGTAAATTCAAAGCATGCAGTATAATCACTAATAAATCTTTTACCTATAAATAACTCCAAATAATCATTTTCTAATTTATTTAGCTCGTCAAGTGCTAATGCCAATGAGTTTCCTTCGGGGTAAAAATCAGCCATTCCTGTTAATAATTCGAATCGTTTTTCGCGAATTATAAAAATAAAACCAGCAGCTTCTTCAGCTTTATCTTCAAATGATTTGTATACGGATTGGGTTTGAGTAACAGGCACTTTTGCAAATAACGAATCTCGCTGCACACGTTTAAAATATGTGAATTTTTCTTTCCCAACGAATTTTGTTGTACTTAAATTTGTAAATACTAATTCACTTTCGGATTTATTTACACCATAAAAATCATTAGAAAAAATACTTTTAACAGATTTGTTAACAGGCACTATATTACCATTTTGAATTAGCTTATTAATATCGATATTCATTTTCCCAGATGGTTCAACAATATAGAACTGTTCTGGATCAATATCATTATAAGAATTAACAACTATATTGGAAATTTGCCAGGCAGTAGTTTTTTCCTTAGAAACATTTTCGATACCTAAGTATTTTTCAGCATACTCATAGTACGGTCCAGGAATTACGTCAGTTCTTGAAGCCTCGATAGCAAATTTTAAATTTGTTCTGGGTAAAGCATAAATAATTCCACTTTCAGAAATGGCAGTTTGATCATCTATTTTACTTACCCGTGTTTCTGATGTAGTTTTACATGATACCAACACTACTAAACTCAGAAATACAATTATATTTTTAGCTTTCATATGTCTTTTTCTTTAATTCTTAAATAAGCCGGACCCATATTTTCGATTATATCGGAAGCAATAACGGCTTCCTGTCCTATTTTCCCAGAAGCAATATCGCCAGCCAACCCATGTAAATATACGCCTATAATTGCAGCATCTTTAGGCTCAAAAGCTTGTCCTAATAACGAAAGAATAATCCCTGTTAGTACATCGCCACTTCCGGCAGTAGCCATTCCCGGATTTCCCGTACTGTTAAAATAGCACGATCCATCAGGACATGTGATAGATGAATGTGCACCTTTTAACACAACAAACAATTTATTCTTTACAGAAAATGCAATTTGAGATTTAATTCTTTCATGATCGTTTATCGTTATTCCAACAAGTCTTTCAAATTCTTTTGGATGCGGTGTTAAAATACTATTCTTTGGAATTTTACTAATTAAATCCTTGTGTTCCGATAAAATATTTAATCCATCGGCATCAATTACTAATGGAGAAGAAACTTTATCGAACAAATTTGACAAGCCTTTTTTAGTATTTTGTTTAGTTCCAATTCCCGGGCCAATTCCAACAGAAGTGTAATCTTCTAGATTAGAAACATCTGTAAAAATAATATCCGACCAATCAATGCTAATCATAGCCTCTGGTAGTGCGGTTTGCATTATTTCATATCCAATTTTTGGAGCATGAACTGTAACCAAACCTGAACCGGCTCGCAAGCAGGCTTTTGCTGCTAAAATTGCTGCGCCCATTTTTCCATAACTTCCAGCCACTAATAAAACATGACCATAGTTACCTTTATGAGAGAATTTTTTACGATTTACAATTTTTTCTTTTATATAATTATTGTCAATCATATAAAAATCAGAATCTAAACTATTAATAAATCCATGATTTAAACCTATGGGTAAAACTTCCCAATTGCCAACAAAAGTTTCGTTTTCCGAAAAGAAAAAAGATAATTTGGGTAATTGAAACGTTATTGTATATTTTGCTTTAATTATTGCATCAAAATCATTTCCTGTATTATCCTCGCCTAGTAAACCAGAAGGAATATCTATTGCAATAATATCGGCATTAGAACTATTTATATGATGCACTAACTTCCTTGATACACCTTCGAGCTTTCTGGTTAAACCAGAACCAAACATTCCATCAACTATTATATCATTTTTTGATATTTTAGGAAAATCTAATTCTTTATTTATTTCTCTGATTTTAATCCCTTTTGCTGTTTTTAATCGATCTAAATTGACCTGGCAATCCACCGATAAATTATCTGATATTTTTAATAAAAACACTTCTATTACAAAATCAAATTCCTGTAGTTGTCGAGCAACAGCCAAAGCATCTCCACCATTATTCCCCGGACCGGCAAATATTTTAACATTTATTTCCTTTGGTATATTCACTACAATCCACTTAGTGATTGTGTTTGCAGCTCTTTCCATTAAATCAATTGAAAGAATAGGCTCATTTTCTATTGTAAAAGCATCAACTTTTCTTATTTGAGATGATTTTAAGATTTTCATTTTAAGATTCTTTTTAAACAAATTTAATAGCTTAAACCTTTAAATAAAAACTTGGTCACAGAAAAAAGATTTTTATATTTGTCATTCTGAATTTTAGATATTGAAAATTAATATTAACTAAAAATAATAAATTATGTTTAAAGGACATCCGAGAGGATTAATTCCCGCAGCACTAGCCAATATGGGGGAACGTTTTGGTTTTTACACTATGATGGCAATACTAGTTCTGTTTTTGCAAGCTAAATTTGGTTTATCTGGAACAAATGCGGGAATTATTTATGGGGCTTTCTATTTTTCAATTTATATTTTAGCTCTTGTTGGAGGTATAATTGCTGATAAAATACAAAATTATAAGGGTACGATTCTAGCTGGTCTACTTTTAATGGCGGCTGGTTATGTTATTTTGGCTATTCCTACTCCTACTCCTGTTTCTAATTTTTATTTTTATCTTACAATTACTATAATTGGATTAGCTGTAATTGCATTTGGTAATGGATTATTTAAAGGTAATTTACAGGCATTAGTTGGCCAAATGTATGATAATCCGCAATATGGAGCAATGAGAGATTCCGGATTCTCGTTATTCTATGCGTTCATAAATGTAGGTGCAATTTTTGCTCCTTTTACTGCAGTTGGTATTAGAAGCTGGTGGTTAAACAAACACAATTTTGGCTATGACGTGGATTTACCTGCTATGTGTCATTCTTTTATTAATGGCACAATTTCTGATAAAGCAGCGATTTCATTCCAAACTATGGCTGACAACGCAAGTAGTTCTGCCGTTACAGATTTAACAACTTTTTCTAATGATTACCTTAATGTGTTTAATACTGGTTTTCATTACGCATTTGGAATTGCTATTATAGCAATGCTTGTCTCTCTTCTTATTTATGTTAAGAATAAAAAGAAGTTCCCTGATCCAAAAAAGGCAGCAACAGGAGAAAATGAGATTACTGACGAAATAAAAATGGAAGCTAAAGAGATAAAACAAAGGATGTATGCTTTATTAGCTGTATTCGGTGTTGTAATTTTCTTTTGGTTTTCTTTCCACCAAAATGGTCTAACCTTAACTTTCTTTGCCAGGGATTATACTGTTCTTAAATTAGGTTCTTGGGAATTTTCAGCTGAAATATTCCAATCCATGAATCCATTTTTTGTTGTGTTTTTAACTCCAATTGTAGTTGGTATTTTTGGTTGGTTGCGTAGCAAGAATATGGAACCTTCTACCCCAAAAAAGATTGCTATTGGTATGGGAATAGCCTCATTAGGTTTTGTTTTAATGGCTTTTGGCTCTTTAGGATTACCATTGTTTAATACTATAAATCCCCAAACTGGAGGAGTACCTCTTGAAGACGCTTTTCGAGTTACCCCATTCTTATTATTAGGAACCTATTTTATTTTAACTGTAGCTGAGTTATTCATAAGCCCAATGGGTATTTCATTTGTTTCAAAAGTTGCTCCTCCACAATATCAAGGATTGATGCAAGGTGGTTGGTTAGGTGCAACAGCATTAGGAAATGGGTTATTATTTATTGGAGCTATTCTTTATGAATCTATTCCAATATGGATGACGTGGAGTATATTTGTTATTGCAACAGCAATTTCTATGTTTACTATCATATTTATGATCAAATGGCTTGACCGTGTGGCTAAATAACAAACATAATTCTGTTATTTATTCTGCCGGATTTATTTTCTCTGTTATGAAAAAACTAGAAAAAGTATCTTAAGTTATTCAATTATATTTTTCAAATCCTGCACCAAATATCGGTGCAGGATTTTTTTTTAAAATTTCTAATCCTATATTTTCAGGTCGCAAACGTTTGAAATAAGCCTCTCAGGCTTTTAGCTGCAGTCGCAATATACTGCTTAGCAATGACATACGTTAGTTTTTCAATATTTTTTCTTTATATTTGAGATTATCTAATTAATTAAAAAATACTTGAAGTGACTTAAAGTTAAAACACCAAAAATTAAATTATTAACCGAAAAAGAACAAATAGATAATCAAGGATAAAAAAGCAGTCAATTAATAAAATCGCAGGTAAAAAATTTAGGCATTTTAGTCATTTCAATATTTAGGCACTTATTCAATTATTAAATATAATCCATGAAAAAAGAAAAAAAGTCATTGAGTTTTTGGCAGATATGGAATATGAGCTTTGGCTTCTTTGGAATCCAATTTGGGTTTGCACTTCAGAATGCTAATGTTAGCAGAATATTTGAAACATTAGGAGCCGAAATTGAAAACATTCCTATACTTTGGATTGCTGCACCCGTAACAGGATTAATTATTCAACCCATTATAGGTCATTTAAGTGATAATACCTGGACTCGCCTTGGTCGACGAAGACCTTTCTTTTTAATTGGAGCTATTCTTGCTTCTATCGCTTTATTAATCATGCCTAACTCACCCACTTTGTGGATAGCAGCCGGAATGCTATGGATAATGGATGCGTCAATTAATATATCAATGGAACCATTTAGAGCGTTTGTGGGCGATATGCTTCCTTCAAAGCAAAGAACACTTGGATTTAGTATGCAAAGTTTCTTTATAGGAACTGGAGCTATTATTGCATCCTTTTTACCATATATTTTTACAGAATGGCTTGGCATTTCAAATACTGCTCCAGCAGGAGAAATTCCATTATCTGTTAGGTTATCATTTTATATTGGAGGTGCTGTATTTCTTGTATCTGTGCTCTGGACTGTATTCTCTACTAAGGAATATTCTCCTGAAGAACTCGCTGAATTTGAGGATAAAGAGCTTGAGGCTCAGATGAAAAAAGAAGAGCTTGCTAATATTAAAAATTCCAAAAGTGATTTTAAAATTGGAATTATATTTCTATCAATTGGATTAGTACTTACGTTTATTTTAAATCGAATTCAAGTCGATGAACAAGTATATATTTTATCCATAGGTTTAAGCCTTTTCGGTTTACTTGAGTTGACATCAGGCTTATTAAAAAAATCAGGGAAATTAAAAAATGGATTTGTAGCTGTCATTTCAGATTTTAATACTATGCCATCAACAATGAAGCAATTGGCAGTTGTTCAATTTTTCTCATGGTTTGCACTTTTTGCAATGTGGATTTACACAACTTCAGCAGTTACTAGTCATGTTTATGGCACAACTGAAACAACATCAGAATTATATAATAATGGTGCAAACTGGGTTGGAATATGTTTTGGGATTTATAATGGGTTTGCTGCTGTTTTTGCTTTTTTATTAATTTTATTAGCCAAGTTTACCAATAGAAAAATTACACATTCAATCTCACTTATTATTGGTGGATTAAGTTTAGCTTCAATCTTTTTTATTACTAATCCAACATTATTACTTCTACCCTTTGTTGGAATAGGATTAGCCTGGGCAAGTATACTTGCAATGCCGTACGCAATATTAACCGGATCATTACCCTCACATAAAATGGGTGTTTATATGGGAATATTCAATTTCTATATTGTTATACCTCAAATTTTGGCAGCCAGTGTATTAGGATTTTTAGTTAAAGCATTATTTAACAACCAGCCAATATATGCTTTGGTATTAGGTGGTTTTTCGATGATTTTAGCAGGAATCCTGGTAGTATTTGTAAAAGATAAGGATTAGTTATGCAAGAGATTAAAGCCATTATTTTCGACCTTGACGGAGTTATTGTTGACACAGCCGTATTTCATTATCATGCATGGAAAAAGTTAGCTAACGAAATGGGATTTGATTTTACTCTTGAGCAAAATGAAAGGTTAAAAGGAATAAGTAGACTCGAATCTCTTGACATATTATTCGAAATAGGTAAAATTGAAAAAAAGTCTGCTCAAGAATTAGATCAGCTTGCCGACAAAAAAAATAAGTGGTATAGAGACAAGATTTTAATGATGACTCCAAAAGACGTACTTCCAGGAGTTAAAAATTTTCTTTTAGATCTTAAAAACTCAAAATATAAAATTGCGATAGGATCATCGAGTAAAAATGCCAACACAATACTGGAACGAATTGGCTTTGATGGATTTTTTGATTCTGTAGTAGATGGATTAAAAATATCTAAGTCAAAACCTGATCCAGAAGTATTCTTAACTGCTGCAAATGAATTAAACATTAAACCTGAACATTGTCTGGTATTTGAAGATGCAGCAGCAGGAATAGAAGCAGCAAAAACAGCAGGTATGTTAGCTATCGGAGTAGGAAAATATGAGAACCTTTCAAATGCCGACAAAATCATTCCCGATTTTAGCAACATGAATGTATTAATGATAAATAATTTAACAAATTAAAAATTCTAAAACAAAATCCCTTCAAATGAACGAATATTTAAAACATGACGATTGGTGTATAATTGAAGAAGGATTTAATCCTGATAATCAACGATCTTCTGAAAGTATATTTTCGATAGGTAACGGACATATTGGACAAAGAGCAAACTTCGAAGAGCAATATAGTGGAGATTCACTTTCTGGTAATTATATTGCCGGTATTTATTATCCCGATAAAACAAAAGTTGGCTGGTGGAAAAATGGTTATCCTGAATATTTTGCTAAAGTATTAAACGCACCAAATTGGATTGGTATAAATATCAAAGTAGGTAAAATAGACTTAGATCTTTCAAAAATAAAAATCGAAAATTTCCGTCGTGTTTTAAATATGAAAGAAGGATATTTAGAACGATCTTTTATTGCGGAATTTCCAAACGAGAATATTATAGAGATAAAATCTACACGATTTATAAGTATTACAGAAAATGAACTTGGAAGTATAAAATATGAAATAAAGAGTGTGAATGTTAATGATAAAATTACCATTACACCTTATATTGACGCTGATATTATAAATGAAGATGCTAATTATCAAGAAAAATTCTGGGAAGAAATTTCCATTGAAAGTAAGCCTGGAGAAGCTTATGTTACTGTTAAAACAAAAAAACTGGATTTTCATGTTTGTACAAGCATGAAATTTAATATTGAAAAAAACGGATCAAAAATAAATCATAATAATAAAGAAAAAAGAAAAAAGAAATATATAGCTCAACAAGTTGAATTAGATATTAAACCTGACGACACTATTTCTATTTACAAATATTCAGCAATTACAAATTCCGAAAATCATAAAAAAGAATCTCTAACCATTGCTGCCCATAATATATTACAAAGATCATTTGAAAAAGGATTTGAAGCATTACTAACGGAACAAGCAAATGCCTGGAAATGTAAATGGACCGATAGTGATATAATTATTGAAGGAGATGTTGCAGCACAACAAGCTATAAGATTTAATATTTTCCAATTAAATCAGACCTATACGGGAGATGATGAAAGATTAAATATTGGGCCAAAAGGTTTTACCGGAGAAAAATATGGAGGAAGTACTTACTGGGATACTGAAGCATATTGTCTACCATTTTATTTACGCACATCTGACAAAAAAGCATCAAGAAAGCTATTGCTGTATCGATACAGGCATCTTACAAAAGCAATTGAAAATGCAGAAAAATTAGGATTTACCAATGGTGCTGCTTTGTATCCTATGGTAACAATGAACGGTGAAGAATGTCATAATGAATGGGAAATAACTTTTGAGGAAATTCACAGAAATGGTGCTATTGCATTTGCTATATATAATTATACAAGACATACCGGAGATGAATCATATATTGAAGAATATGGTCTTGAAGTCCTAATTGCAATAAGTAGATTCTGGGCTCAACGAGTTAATTTTTCGAAAGAGAAAAATAAATATGTTATACTTGGCGTTACCGGTCCAAACGAATATGAAAATAATGTAAATAACAACTGGTATACTAACTTAATGGCTAAATGGTGCTTAGAATATACCTTAAAATCAATAGCTAAGATCCAAACAAAAAATCCTGAACAGTATATAGAATTAAAGAACAAAATTAATTTTAATGAGCTAAAAGAAGTTGGGAATTGGTCCAATATTGTTGATAATATGTATCTTCCTGAAAATGAAGAATTGGGAATATTTTTACAACAAGAAGGATATATGGATAAAGATTTGCTTACTGTTGAGGACTTAAGACCTGAGGATCGACCAATAAATCAAAAATGGTCATGGGACAGAATTCTGCGTTCTTGTTTCATAAAGCAAGCAGATGTATTACAAGGCATTTACTTGTTTAATGAAAATTATAATATAGATACTATTAAACGCAACTTCGATTTTTATGAACCAAAAACTGTTCATGAATCATCATTATCGCCATGCGTGCATACAATCCTGGCAGCTAAATTGGGCTATAAAGAACAAGCTTATGATTTATACCTCCGTACAGCACGATTAGATATTGATGATTATAACGACGAGGTTGATCAAGGTTTACATATTACAAGTATGGCAGGAACATATCTTTCTATTGTTGAAGGTTTTGGTGGAATGAGCATAAAAAATGAAGAATTACATTTTGCTCCGTTTATTCCCGAGCAATGGAAGTTATTCTCATTTGTAGTTAGATATCGCGAAAGCTTTCTTAAAATTGAAGTTACCAAAGGAAAAGTTACAGTTCTTAATCAAGGCAGATCAAGTTCGCAAGTTTTTATTCGAGATGTTGAGTACAATATAAAGGAACGAGATTCAATAGAAATTTACAGTAATTAAGTAAAAAAATATGAATATTAAATGCGCGGTATTTTTAAAGTTATTAATTCTATTTTTTCATTTTAGTTCATTACAAACTTATTCGCAGATAGTTGAAAAAGTTGAACCTCCATTTTGGTGGGCTGAGATGCAAAATCCTGAATTACAAATAATGATTTATGGAGATAAAGTTTCCGAATACGATATACATGTTAACCATAAACATCTTTTGATAGATCTCGAAAAAGTTGAGAATCCAAATTATATTTTTATTAATTTATCTGTTCCTAAAGATTTTCAATCCACAATATTTGAAATAAATATTGAAAAAGATGGTGAAATAAAAGAAACCATCAATTATGAATTAAAAGAGAGAGACAAAAACAAAATTCAGCATCAAGGATTTGATAATTCAGATGTAATATATCTTTTAATGCCCGATAGATTCTCTAACGGAGATCCAAATAATGATAACTCTGATAAAATGCTGGAAAAAGTGAACAGAAATGATCACGATGGACGGCATGGAGGCGATATTCAAGGAATCATTAATCATCTCGATTATTTTAATGAATTAGGTATTACATCTCTTTGGATTAATCCTTTATTAGAAAATAATCAAAAAAAATATACATATCACGGGTACGCAATTTCGGACTATTACAATATTGATCCTCGTTATGGGAACAATGAAAAATACCGTGAACTTGTGGATAAAGCTCATGAAAAAGGCCTTAAGATTTTAATGGATGTGGTGTTAAATCATTGTGGTATTAATCATTGGTGGATAAAAGATTTGCCTTCTGGAGATTGGATTCATCAATTTTCTGAATATACTCAATCAAACTTTAGAACACCTGTTTTGCTTGATCCTTATGTTTCCAATTATGATAAAAATTTACAGCAAAATGGTTGGTTTGATTCAAACATGCCAGATTTGAATCAACAGAATAAATTTTTAGCAAAATATCTTATTCAAAATACTATTTGGTGGATAGAAACTTCTGGTATTGATGGTATTCGTCTGGATACACAACCCTATGCCGATAAAGATATGATTGCAGAATGGGCAAAGTCTATTTTTCAAGAATATCCTAATTTCAATATTGTTGGTGAAGCCTGGCAACAGAAAATACCTATTACAGCTTACTGGCAAGAAACAAATCGAAATTTCGATGGTTATTCATCGAATATACCTGTTGTTACCGATTTCCCTCTTCACTACGCAATAAATGAAGCTTTTAGTGAAGAACAAAGCTGGACTGAAGGAATGGCAAAACTGTATTATATTCTTGCCCAGGATTTTGTTTATTCAAACCCGATGAATACTTTGGTGTTTTTAGATAATCATGATGTAACCAGAATATTTTCTACACTAAACAAAGATCTTGATAAACTTAAAATGGCCATTGCTTTTCAGCTTACAACACGTGGCATACCATCCGTGTATTACGGAACGGAATTATTAATGGAAGGATTCTCTCACGAACAACATGGTAAAATGCGACAAGATTTTCCAGGTGGATGGCCTAATGATAATGTGAACGGGTTTATTTCAGAAGGAAGAAATGAAAAACAAAACGAAATATTTAATTTTTACAGTAAGTTATTAAACTGGAGAAAATCAAGTGAAATAATTCATTCAGGGAAACTTACCCATTTTATTCCCGAAAATAATATTTATGTTTATTTCCGACATAGTGATGATAATTGTGTTATGGTAATTCTGAATAATAATGATTCTAATCAAATCATAAATACAAAAAAATTTAATGAAATAATATCTCAATATATGATTGGTTTTGAAATATTATCAGATTCTGAAATTATAAATTTGAAACATATCAGTATTAATAAGAAATCTGCAATGATTATTGAATTGAAAAAATAACCTTAAATAAATCTAATCATGAAACAGCCCATGACTGAGATAGATTTTGAGACACATTTACGTATTGGCAGACCAATGTAAATATGTTATATTAATAGATTCCTGCACGCAGGAATGACAGGCTGAAATGCCTTCTCACGGCTACAGTGTCATTCCGCACTTGTTGCGGAATCTGCGAACTAATTGACATTCATCGGCCAAAAGGCAAGTAGATAAATGTAATTTATGAACCAAATATTTACCGAAACTGAAAAATAATAATACATGAAAAACATAATCATTATTCTAGTAATTGTAATAGTTGCAAGTTGTTCTAACAACGAAGTAAAAATTCCACAGCAATCAAAAATGTACGAATTTGCTTCGCCAGTTTATACTAGTGAAGAAGGGACAGAAATTTATTTAAATGGTTTTTTTAAAAATGTTGATTTAATTGATTCCGTATATAGCCAGAACTATACAACAGAACTTTCTTTAGATAAAAAATGGCTTGTAATTTCACCAACCGAAAATACCAAATCTGTTGAAGATTTAACTGTATGGATCAACGGATATAATTATACTATAATTATTTTATTTGATAAAAAAACTGAATACACTTTCCAATTTAATCCAAATGGGAAACAATATAAATCGGTACAAATTAAAGGTAATTTTAATTCTTGGACACCTAGCGAAAACTTTATTTTAGAAGATAGTATTTGGAAATACAAAGTAAAACTTGCTCCCGGAAAATATCATTATCAATTAGCTATTGATGGTAACTGGATATTAGATCCTGGAAATCCAATAAACGAAAGTAATAATATTGGAGGATTTAACTCTGTTATAAATATACCTGATCCGGGCACTAACGCTCCAAAACTATTAACTAATAAGTATTCAGAAAATCAAATCTCAATTCAATTAACAGGATCTGCAAATTCAATAATTGCCCTTTGGGATAATTTTTCAATTCCAACAAATATAATTGATAATAAAATTCAGATCACAATTCCAAAAATTGCTGAAAATCGAAAAAGATCATTTATCCGTGTGTGGGCTTGCAACGAAAATGGTTATTCAAATGATATTTTGGTTCCATTAAATAATGGTAAGGTAGTTTCAGATATTTCTGAAATAAACAGAACTGACAAACATGCCCAAGTTCTTTATTTCATGTTAGTTGACAGGTTTAATAATGGCAATACAGAAATTGATAATCCTGTAAACGATCCGGAAATTGCAGATAAAGCAAATTATTACGGTGGAGATATCCAAGGTGTAACAAACAAAGTTAATGACAGCTATTTTAAAGACCTAGGGATAAGCATGATATGGCTTTCTCCTATAACTCAAAATCCATTAAAAGGTTATATTGAGTATCCGGCACCTCATCGCAAATATTCAGGATATCATGGATATTGGCCAATAACATTAACAACTGTTGATCACAGATTTGGTAACTCCGTAGATCTCCATAATTTAGTTAAAGTTACACACGAAAACGATATGAATATCATTCTTGATTATGTTTCAAATCATGTTCATGAAGAAAACAATATTTACAAAACGCACCCAGAATGGGCTACAATCCTAAACTTACCTGATGGTAGAAAAAATATAAGAATTTGGGATGAGCACAGATTAACAACCTGGTTCGATACATTTTTACCATCATTAAATTTTGATATTCCTGAAGTTGAAGAATTAATGTCTGATTCGGCTAAATTTTGGATAGATGAATATAACGTTGATGGATTCAGACACGATGCCACCAAACATATTCCTACACCATACTGGAGATCTCTAACAAAAAAACTAAGAGAAGAAAGCAACAAGAAATTCATTTTCCAGATTGGAGAAACCTTTGGAAGCAGAGAATTAATCAGAAGTTATGTTGGTACAGATATGTTAGATGGTCAGTTTGATTTTAATTTATATTTTGACATGAGAAATAACTTTGCTCAAGAATCTGAGCCTTTATCAAACTTAACAGCTTCACTTATTGAAAGTTTAAAATATAACGGGCATCATTCGCTTATGGGCAATATTACTGGTAATCACGATTTACCAAGATTTATCACTTTTGCTAGCGGTGCTTTAAAATTTGATGAAGATGATAAAGAAGCTGGATGGAACAGAGATATTCAGAATAAAGATACCACCGGATATTATAAGCTTTTGCAAGTAACTACTTTTATTAATACAATTCCGGGTATCCCCGTAATTTATTATGGCGACGAAATTGGAATGCCTGGTGCAGGTGACCCAGACAATAGAAGACCTATGAAATTTGAGAATCTAACGAAGTTTGAAAAGTTAGTAAAGGATAATACTACTAAAATTGTCAACCTGCGAAGAAATAACTTGGAACTTATTTATGGTGATATTATTATTCTATACTCAGACAAAGAAAGTTTGGTTTATGCCCGAAAGTATTTTAATGAGACAAGTATTATAGCTTTCAATAAAAGTGATCATGAAAAGGAAATAATAATTGATTTACCTGAATCTTTAAACTATGAAAGTTGGATTTCAAACTTCAAAAACAGCTATTCTTTACTTGAAGAAAATCAACTAGTATTAAACTTAAAACCTTTCTCATTTGAAATCCTAAACAATAATTAAGGAAGGAACTATTTTAAACCCAAAGAAAACGGCCCTTTAGATTTAGGGCCGTTCTTATATGGTATCAATTATTTTCAATCTTTAATCTCCAAAACTAATTCCTACACCTCTGGCATTTCTCATTAGTGCTGTATCTTTAGTTACAAAATTAGGTTCCTGAATTGCTTCTTTTAATGGAACCGAAGTTATATGCGGATGACGGTATGAAACCATTTCTCCAAATTTACCTTCCATTACCATTTCGAAAGCATGTACTCCAAATTGTGTTGCTAAAACACGATCATAAGCAATAGGAACTCCACCGCGTTGAATGTGTCCTAATACTGCCTTTCGTATACTATGTTTTACACCTGCCTCTTTTAATTCTTGCACTAATCTTGATGCAGCTCCTGCTATCCTAGCATTTGTATAACCTACTTCGTCGTTTTTTTCTTCGGAAGTGTTCTTCCCAATTGCACGAGCTCCCTCTGCAATAACAATTATAGTAAATCCCCTATCTCTTATAAAGCGCTCATTTATTTTCTTAACCACTATATCTATATCATATGGGATTTCCGGAATAAGACAAATTTCAGCACCACCCGCAACAGCAGCATTCATAGCAATCCACCCGGCATCACGACCCATAACTTCAAGTACCATTACTCTGTTATGGCTGGCAGCAGTTGTTACTAATTTATCGACAGCTTCGGTTGCAATTTGCACAGCAGTTTGATAACCAAAAGTCGTATCAGTTGCCGATAAATCATTATCGATAGTTTTTGGAACACCAATAATATTTAAACCTTTTTCGAATAAAGCCTGCGAAATACGTTGTGAGCCGTCACCTCCTATATTGATAACCGCATCTACACCCATGTACATCAACTTTCGGATCATTTCTTCAGAACGATCAGCAGTTGTCCATTTACCATCTTTATCTTTTACGGGCCATGAAAAAGGACCTCCTCTATTAGTTGTTTCTATTATTGTTCCTCCCTGGAAATGAATTCCGGCAACGGCTTGTTCGTCCAAAATTTTTATTTCTGTTGGTTCCCATAATATTCCATTAAAAGCTTGAATGCTTCCTATTATTTCCCAGTCGTTCTCTTGAGATGCTCTTTTTACTATTGCCCTAATAACGGCATTTAAACCAGGACAATCTCCACCGGCAGTTGCAACTAAAACACGTTTCATTTAATTTAATTTTAAATTGATTATTAATTATTTTTCCTGAGGAAAGAAAACACACAATACTCTTTATTTAGCAAGCAATCTCTTTAGTTTTTTAATGCTATTTTATTATCTTTAAAGAACCAAATTTTCGCAAAGTAAAAATAATAAAAACCCTTAACTAATCACAATTTTAAACAATTTTTAATCAATAAAAACATAAAAAAATAGATATGAAAACCCCATTGAAAAAAATCAGTAAAATATCCTCGATTTTGGGATTAATACTACTCATTATTCTTGTTTCATGTAAACAACAGAATAAGGAAATAACTTTTAAAAAAGTTAATCATCCTGAATGGACAAAAAATGCAAATATTTACGAAGTTAATATAAGGCAGTTCACTCCCGAAGGAACTTTTAATGCATTTGCAGAACATTTACCAAGATTAAAAGAATTAGGAATTGATATATTATGGCTAATGCCTATAAATCCTATAGGAGAGAAAAATATAAAGGGAACTATAGGCAGCTATTATTCTGTTAAAGATTATTATGGAATTAATCCAGAATTCGGAACTGAAGAAGATTTTCTAAATCTAATTAATAAAATACATGATTTAGAAATGTTTGTGATAATTGATTGGGTTGCCAATCATTCTTCTTGGGATAATAATCTAATAGTCAATCATCCAGAATGGTATTCTAAAGATGAAAATGGAGAGATTATTTCTCCAAATGATGACTGGACAGATGTGGCAGATTTTAATTTCGAAGTTCCTGAAATGCGAGCATATATGATTGATGCTCTTAAATATTGGGTGAAAGAATTCAATATAGATGGATATCGCTGTGATGTAGTTTGGGCAACGCCTTTCGATTTCTGGGTTGATGCACGGCATGAACTTGATAAAATTAAACCAGTTTTTATGCTAGCCGAAGCTAATGAACCCGAATTACACGATAAGGCGTTTGATATGACTTATGGTTGGGACATGCATCATTTATGGAATGATATTGCGCAAGGTAAACGTAACGTTAACGATCTTGCAAATCAGTTTGAAAAAGAAAAAGCAAAATACAAATCATCAGACTATAGAATGTATTTTACCAGTAATCATGATGAAAACTCGTGGAAAGGTAGTGTTTTTGAACGTATGGGAGATGCTGCTGAAACTTTTGCTGTTTTATCATTTACAATGCCGGGAATGCCACTTATATATAACGGTCAAGAAGCATGTATGGATAAACGCTTATTATTCTTTGATAAAGATTCAATAGATTGGAATATAGAATGTAATTTTGCTGAATTATACGCTCATCTTATAAAATTGAAAAAAGAAAATCCAGCTTTATGGAATGGTGATTTTGGAGGAGACATGCAAAGGATTAAAACAACATCGGATGATAAAATATTTGTCTTTTCGCGCACAAAAGGTGATGCTCAGGTTATAACAGTTTTGAATTTATCGCCGGATGAAATAGAATTTGAGATAATTAACCCAACAGACAATACCAAGCTAACAGAGGTATTTACTGGAGAAGAATTTGTAAATAAATATAATTTTAAAGCTTGGGATTATAAAATATTCAAAACTGAATAAAATTTACTTGTATGCAGAAAACTAAACATCCGATAAATTAACATTATCGGATGTTTTGATTCAGAGACTTTTCAATACCCAACTTATCTATAAGAAACTTATTTTTACTTTTAAGTTATTCTTCAATTAAAACTACTGTATTTTTCGATTGCTTTGCTTCTTGTAAAGCAACTTCAGCTCTTTTTCTAACATTATCTGCCGAATCGTTTTTAAACGAGCTTGTAATTCCCATACTTATAGTAAGGTTAACTTGCTGATTATTTAGCTCGAATGCATTATTAGCAATAACCCGTCGTAAACGATTTCCAACTTCCTGTGCCTCCTTAATTCCTATATTATTAAAAATAATAACAAATTCATCTCCATTTTTATATCGAAAAAATAAATCTGATTTACGAATAAATCCCTTTGTAATATTTACAAATTCTTGCAATAAAATATCGGCTTTATCATATCCATAATTATCATTAAAATTTTTAAACCGATCAATATCTATTAATACAAAAACAAAAGATTTAATAGAAGGATTCTTTAGTATTGATTTTAATTTTGATTTTAGCTCTCGATGATTATAAATACCAAGATCGTCGGAAAATGCAAGGTTTTTTAAACTTGCTACTCTACGCTTAAATATCCAGTAAGATATTACAAATCCCAGTGAAATCGATAATAAGATAATTACCAGTCCATATATATTAAAATTTATCATTTTATCGATTATTAATTATACTTGATATTTTAAGCATATTAGTAAAACTAATTTTTCAGTATTTTACCTGTATAAACTATATCGTTAACTATTAATTTATAGAAATAAATACCATTTTGTAATTCTGCAGCATCCAACTCAATACTATTCTGATTGGTGTTATTTGTTTTAATTTTTAATTGACCTTGAATATCATATATATACAAAACACTATTGTTCGTATTCCCTTCCTTAATTTCAAAAAAGAATTTGTCGCTTGATGGATTTGGAAATACATTTATTACAAAATCATTTTGTGCTAATTTATTATGTATTGATGTTGGAAAATTAGGTTGATTCAGTTTAAGATCAGTGTAAAACCTATATTCGCCTGCCTCAAGAATTATTGATTGTTCAGTATGAGTCACTGAAAGAGTATCACCTGAATATAATTCAAACCAATTCCCTGTATTTGGGAATTGTGCACTTACAAAAGTTGATGTTACATCAAAATTACCAAGTATTACTACATTCATTTCATTACCAAAAAGATTTATTGATTTTGTTTTACCCTCTTGATTTATTGTAAAATCATCTGTTTTAAAAACTTCGTACTCCAATTTTAGCTTGTTTAAAGTTTTAAAAATTGTGAATAACCTAAAGCGTTCATCCACATTATAATAATTCCAAAGTATGGGTTTATTACAAACTCTGCAATCATCATCTATCGAAATATCATATCCCAATTCCTCAAATTGCCACATCATTTTAGGACCGGGTATAGGTATAAAAAAGTTTGCAACCAACTCAATTCGTTTGAGAGCAGTAGATAAATCCTTAATGTCATAACTTCCGTAGGAACTACCACTATTAAGATTTTTATACATGAGCCTTTCTTCATCATGACTCTCCATATAGCTTACCAGATACGGATTATTCCATCCCCTTTCTAAATACGATCCCCATGAAATATCAGAATCATAAGCCATTGAAGCTTCAATATATTGGTAATTTATATTTCCCCAAAGCATCATTCCGTAATCAGATAATTCTATTTCTTCGGTATTTGCAGCAAAATGTTCAAGAATAACAAAAGCATCAGGATTGACCTCCCAAATTTTATCTGCCATTCTTTTTAATATTGATATTCTGGAGGCATCATAAGCCCAACCATCACCAGAAGTATTTGTAAATCCTTTTGTAAAATCAAAACGAAAACCATCGACCTTATAATTTTCTATCCAAAATCGATTAACACTATCAACAAACTCCTTAGTATAAATACTTTCGTGATCGAAATCATTTCCCCAAGAATAGGATGTATTTGGCGATTGCTCATTATACCACAGATTTTCTGCACTTGGTTGTCCGTAATCTCCTGCATTGGGATCAAAATACATTCGAACTAATGGTGATTGCCCATAGGAATGATTTAAAACCATATCCATAATAACTGCAATTCCTTTACTATGACATGAATCAATAAATTTCTTTAAATCTTCTTTTGATCCATAATATTTATCGGGTGCAAAATAAAAGCTTGGATTATATCCCCAACTTTCATTTCCTTCGAATTCACTAAATGGCATTAACTCAATTGCACTTATACCTAATGAGTCTAAATAGTTGAGAGTATCAATTAACGTACTATAATCATGTTTTGCTAGAAAATCTCTAATAAGTAATTCATAAATAATTAAATTTTCTTTCGCCGGAGCAACAAAATCAGTGCTTTCCCATTCATATTCCGCTTGGTTTGTTTGTAATACCGAAGCAACATTTGTAGTTTTATCTTCGGGATATGCTAGTAATCCTGGATATGTTTCATCTAATATATATTTATCACTAGGATCGCTTGTTTTTTCGGTATATGGATCTGCAATTCTAATATCGCCATCAATATAATATTGAAAAATATATTCTTCTTGCGGAATTAGGCTTCCTATTGCCAACCAATAATATTCACCACTGGATGTTTTATTCATCATATAATCTTCATCCAATCGCCAATCGGTAAAATCTCCGATTACAAAAACATATTCTTTGTATGGAGTAAAAAGTACTAAACCTACTGAATCTTCCGCTAAATAATTTATTCCCTTAATCCAACCTTCTGGCAATTCAGCCTCGTTAACACTTCCCCTTGCAAAATAATAAACTGAATCTGCGACTTGTTCTTCTGTATTTTTTGCATATACTTTAACTTTATGCGACCCGGATGTATTTTCTGTATGTATATAGTTTAAACTTGTACCAGCCAGTTTAGTAATTAAAATATCATCAATATACAGTATCATTGAATCTGCATCATTAGATGAAGAAGTTATATTAATTGAATCGCCAGGTACAATAATATAATCATCAATTGGAGAAGTTATACTGATATTTAATCCTGCTTCGTAAACATCAACCAAAATGTCCCCGTTGTCTGATTCTCGTCCAGTTATGGAGGCATCAGCATTTCGGAATACAAATGCAATTTTCAATATGGTATCTGTTTCTGGTACTGCATAAAATTCTCGGATACTTGGTATGATTTCTAATGTGTACAGATTTGCTGATACTTTAGTTAATTTTGCTTTATCTGTATTTTCAGTCCACCCAGCTATTACGTATTTCCAATCTGTAGATGTTTCACTTAAATTTGTTATTACTCCGGTATGTGCATATATATCACCATCATAATCCATAAGACCCTGATTTCCCAGTGTAGCGTCAAAATAAATTGTAACTGAATCATTGGCTGTAGGAAATTCAGGAATAGTAGTAACAACCTGAGAATAAGATAATATTATCCCTGCAATTAAAATGATTATAGTTAAAATCTCTTTTTTTAAGTTCATGTGAATCCTAAATTAAATTTTTACAAATTACCTTCAAAAATTAAGATGATTGCTTTTGTAAATTCCAACTCAATTTTCAATATCCCATTTTCAGCTTTATATTTCTGTTCTTTATTTAAAGCGTTATAAAAAATACCACTATTATTTACCGGAATATTTAATACTTTATTGCTTTCTGATTTATTAAAAGCCACAACAACTTCATTCGATTCTAATACACGATTATATGCAAGCGTTCTATTCTCATCATCGATTAAACTAAACTCAATATCACCAAACATTAGACTTTGATTAGTTTTTCTAATCTGAATTAATTTCTTATAAAAGCCGAGTAAACTTGTGTCCAGCTCCACTTTATCTATTTTTCTTTTTTGATTGAAAGGATGAGCTTTTTCATCTTCATAAACTATGTCCTCCCACACCATTGGTTTTCGCGTACAAGGATCATCAGATCCCCACATTCCAACTTCATCGCCATACCAAATATGAGGTGCGCCAATAAACGTGTATTGGTGTATTAGTAACATTTCTTGAATTTTTCTCGTTTTCTCATCTGGTTTATCAATCTTATAATCTTGATTCTCCCAAGGTTTTGCTTTATACTTATATTTTCCATTATTGTATAAAGAAGTCGATATTCTTGGAGCATCATGACTTGAAACAAGATTCATCATAGCTTGTAAACGCCCTTCATCTATTCCTTGTAGTTTATCTTTTAAATCTTCAACAAACTCACTTGGTTTCATTATTTCAGGAGCATCAGCAAAAAAGTGACGTACCGGTCTATACCAACGATAATTCATTGTAGCGTCAAACATATCACCTTGTAAATAATATGTTGGAAGCATTAATTCATCAGGCCAAGATTTCCACCAAATCTCACCAACTAAGTATGCTTCAGGATTAATATCCTTAACAACTTTTCGATAATCTCGCCAAAATCCGATTGGAATTTTTTCAGCAACATCTAATCTGTATCCATCAACACCATCCGAAGGATCACCATCATTATTAGGATCTAACCATCTTTTAGTAATATTAAATATATGTTGCTTTGCATTTTCACTATGTAAATTGCCTTCTAATGGAACATCGTCATGACTACCCAGTAGATCTTTTTTCATTTCGGGCATATATTGTACACCAGCCCATCCATCGTATGAAAACTCATTTTTTTCTGTAGCAGGATCATCAAAACTATTAATCTCAAACCAATCAGCAAACTCAGATTTTTCACCTTTTTCTTGAATATCTTTAAATGCCCAAAATTCACTTCCAGTATGATTCCATGAATAATCCATTATCACTTTTATTCCTCGTTCATGACATTTTTTTACAAGATCGAGAAATAAATTATCTGCCGTAGTCCATTCCCATGTGTCAGGATCTCCAGGATTTTCATCGTTAATCATTTCTAAATCTTTTACAGGATCAGGACCAAAATTACGATCTATATGTCGCCAGTTTCTGGGATCATACTTATGTAAAGAAGGAGAATCATTTAAAGGATTAAAATATATAGCAGTTATACCTAAGGATTGAATATAATCGAGTTTATCAATCACTCCCTGTAAATCTCCACCATATCTCCTAAGCTGTAAATTATCCCATTTACTTGGAAGAGGAGATTTACTGAAATAATCATCTGGTTTATACCAATCGCTACCCCAAGCCGTAATATGCCAATTTCCTGGAATGCTATCTGGATATGTACCAATAATATCGTTTGCAGTTGGATCATTCGAAGTGTCCCCATTTCTGAACCGCTCTACAAATATTTGATACCATATTACCTTTTGGCTCCATTCAGGAATATAGCTAATCTCACTTTTTGAACTATTCTGATCAATTTGGTTATTGTTACTGCAAGAAAAACTAATATTTGCAACAAAAAGCACTAAAAAAAGGATATTGGATTTCATATTTCTTGATTTTTGGGTAAAAAAAGCCCGCATTTAGCGGGCTTTTTAAATTTATTATAATGCTAATTAAGAGTTATAGAACCAGCTCCTGTTTTGAAGTTCAGCTCTACAGTATTAGAACCAGCAGTTATATTCACTCTTTCCTGATCATTTCCAGTTCCACGGAATTCTATTACATTACTAAGTATAATAAATTCAGATTGCCACCAATCAGTAAAATACGGATGCCATGCGTACATTCTTAACTCATCAGCAGCTAAATCTTTTGTAATCGTTAATACGTCGTTTGCATTATCGACTGTGAATTTACCAGCAGGGTTTGCTGTATCCCAACTACCAATTGTATTACCCATTAAATAAACATCAGGATCTGCAATGGATATTTTATTAGCTTCTAAATCTACAACAACCATATAGTAACCAGCTGTTCCAGGTACTGAAACATTATCTCCTCCGATAGTATATTCACCGCCACCTAGGTCAACACTTACTCCAAAGTCTTCACCCCAATCTTTCTCAGGAGCAAATTTAAACCCTCCTGTAGCATTTATCCATACAACTTTCCAAAATAAATTTGGATGACTATTCACTGGAATCATAGGAAGGTCTGTATTTCCCCAGTCCCAATCTCCAACACCATCGCCAATCATAAATAGACTTGTTGGTAGTGTAGGAACTTCTTCAAAAGTATATGTTCCCTCTTTAATATTTACAATTATATTGAAAGTTTTATCCTCTCCATCGAATGTAATATTTCCGCTGCCGCTTTCTTTTGGTCCAAGTATTCCACTATTCCCATCTCCACCAATATTTCCCCAATCAAGGTCTCCCCAACTTAGTTGACCAATAAATTTAAATACAGCGGTATCTTTTAAAACTTTTTCAATTGAGAATAATCCTTCACTTACTTTAGTAAATGCATCAGCATTATCTGCATCCCAAAATCCATCTGTTGAATTATAATCACCCACAAGATAAAGATTATCATAATCATAAGTATATGTTACAGAACCTACTGTATGTTCAGCAATTGTAAGTGTGCTTGTTAAATAATCAGCTTCGATTTTATACCAACCGGTTGTGCCGGTAAATAGAAAATTATTATCATCATCACCAGCCTCATCAACATTATCAGATAAAGTAATTAGACTACCATAATTATAAGTATTGTCTTCTAAGTCTTGTGCTTTAAGAAATCTAAATTTCTTATTATTTTCGAGATAAGTAAATTTAATAAACTTACCTCCATCTTTATACATTGCTAATGAGGTATCAGCACCCCAAGCAACTGTTGTAGCATCACCAAACAAAAACAATTCATCTGGAACAGCTATATCCTTATATGTTGTAACGGTAAATGAAACAACAGCTGAATAAACCGTTTCTAACTCATCATGTACAGAAGCCCTGATGCGTAATTCAAGATCATAAGTTTCAACTGGGCTATATCCATTTGCCAGAAGTACAGTATTTAAGTTACCTACTAGAATAATAATTTCTGTTGAAGAAGTAGTGCTCGCTTCGATTTCGAACATAGAAGCGAAGTTATTACCTTGTTCATCAATCTGAACAGCATAATGAGTAATTAAACCCTGATCTTCGTATAATACAGCGGCATTCCATGCTAATGTATCCCAGGCCATATCTTCATTAGATTTAACAAGAATAGTAGGAATAGTATCAGTACCATCTGTTATTACAGGTCCAACATTGTTGTATGTCAAAGGTGCAGGAGGATTATCAAAATCTTCTTGACAAGAATAGATAAAAACTGCTACCAAGACTATTAATAAATATTTTATTTTATTCATTGTGCTAAATTTTTAATTTTTAACTAATTCGTATGAGAACTTTGCAGGATGACTTAAATCTAAGTAAACAGTATAATTACCTGCTTCTGCAACTGGAATATCATCTCCACCGAATTCCATAACTCCATCAGCATCAGTATCGCCTAAGTTAGTAGCCCAATCATCGTTTGCTCTAAATTTTATAAAATCGGCTGTAAGATCTATAGTAATCTTATACTTTTTTAAATCGAAATCAAATTCCAAATTGGTATCTGAATCCCAACCGGTAGGTGTTGCAGAACCAATAATACCCCAATTTTGAGTTTCTAAACTAATTGTTGCTGCAAGTGTATCAACAGCAATCCAATACATCCCTTCAGTTGAATGTGTAAAGTTGGCTCCATCAATTGCAATTTCACTTGCTGAAGCTCCTTCTCCCCATGCTATATCCGGGGTTTTATTTAACTTATATTCGCAATCAGTAAGATAAATATATCCTTCGTAATTTTCATCTTCATTTAGTGAATATAATGTTTGAGCTGATGCAAAATCCCAAGGAATTGGTTGATGCGTTCCAGTTACATAAAGTTTTGGTTTACCTGCATCAAAAGGAGTTACATAAAACTCTACAGCAGTTGAATAAACCGTACTTACATCTTCAGATACAACGGCCTTAATACGAATTTCAACATTAGCCTCAACTAAAGGAGGATAATAATTGTTTTCCAAATTATACATTTTTGAATTAATTGTTTCAACTAATATAGAAATATCGGTTTCACTTGCATTATTAAATTCAATTGGATTTGCAAAATCACTACCAACTTTATCAATTTGAATTGTATAAGTTGTAGCAAGAGTCTGTCCAAAATCTGCTTCTGTCCAACTTAAATTAACCCAGATTTTCATGAGAGATTCATCACTTGTAGTATCCTTAACTAAAACAAAACTTTCATCAGCAGTTATTCCACTAAGAATTGGTGCTTCAAAATTGTTTTCATTAATCTTAGTTAAATCTTTATCTTCTTCGCAAGAAACAAAAGTTATTGCCAAAATCAAGATTAGTGTTATATATTTTAATATTTTCATAATTTATACTATTTAAATTATTAATATCCAAGGTTTTGTTCCAAATTTGGATTTGCGTTTAAATCAGACGATGGTATTGGAAACAAATTATATTTATCGTCAGTAGAAGTACCTTCCATAATTTTACCTTTCCAAGGCCAAATATAATTGCCACCCGTGAATTTATCGTAACGAATTAAATCTGTTCTTCTATGACCTTCCCAGTACAATTCTCTGGCGCGCTCATCAAGAATAAAATCTAAAGTGAGTTGAGCACTATTTATATTCCCAGAATTATCACCGTAGGCTCTTTCTCTTAATTCATTAACATATCCAAGTGCAACTCCCTCGGTACCACCGGCTCCACCTCTTAATACAGCCTCGGCATACATTAAATATACATCAGCAAATCTAAATAAAGGGTAATCAGTATCAGTCCATTCGTCACTTGATGCTTGAGTCCCTGTAGAAGTTACATTTTTAAATTTCACAAGAGAATAACCATCTTCAAACGTACCAATATCTTCAATTTCGAGAGTATGATCCTGGATATATACCATTGCTTCCCATGTTTCATTATTGTCATTCGCATCTTGAAATGTTCTTGCTCTTTTATCAGTATTTAAGGTGAATTTTTCAATTAAGCTTTTGGTAGTTCTTAAACCACCCCAACCACCAGCAACTCCATAATTGTCAAGTAAATCGGTCATTGTTCCACCTATAGCTGCATGAACTAAATAATTAGTACCACCCCAAGATTTTGTTTGTGCACCATCATGTCTGACTGCAAAAATAATTTCATTGGTTTGAGTATGGTTATCAGCCAAAAATAAATGAGAATAATCAGGAGTTAAAGAGTAACCCGCATCAATTATCTTATTACAATACGTAATAGATTCAGTGTACTTATTCTGCCCTATATATACTTCAGCATTTAAATAAAGTTTAGCTAAAAGCATCCATGCTGCAGCTTTATCAGCTCTTCCATAATCACTTGTCCTTGGTTCTGACATTATAGATTCAATAGCTAATAATTCCGATTCAATATATTCAAAAAGATCATTACTATTTGTTTGAATAGGAAAGAATGCTCCTGGCATATCATCCTCGGTTACAAACGGAGGATTTGCAAAGAAATCCAAAGCATACCAATATGATAACGCTCTAAGAAATCTTGCCTCTGCAGAATGAACCTGAAATTCATCCATTCCTTCAGCTCTTCTTATAAATTCATTACAAATTGTAACTTCAAACATTAATCTGTTATAAAGTCCAGCAATAAATAAATCGGACGAAGACCATGAATGATAATGGAAATCTTTAATCGTTTTATCATTCCAACCAACTACAGCTTCATCAGTAGTTAATTCTTGAGCCATCCATACTTGTCTTAAGAAATGTGATTCACCTTCATCTCCGGTTAACACATCTTGAGCACCACTTGGTCCTTGCTGTCCAGTTACAGATAAACCTGCATAACACTTTGCTAACAATTGAAAGTAAGCAGTGTCACTAGAAAACACATTATTAGGAGTTAATACATCTTTGTCTATTGGTTCGGTATCAAGATCATTAATGCATGATACAGTAAACAAGGATATTATTAACACTAATAAAAAATAAGTTATTTTTTGATATTTTATTTTCATGATTATTTTTTTTAGTATTACTTAAAATCTTACACTTACTCCAAAGAGATAAATGCGTGGTCTTGGATAAATATTATTATCGATTCCACCATATATTTCCGGATCTAATCCATCATACCCTGTTAGAGTAAATGCATTTTGAACAGTAGCATACAATCTTACTCCTAAATCAGTATCATTAATCATTGGCTTGATTAAGTCATCAAAAGTATAACCAATAGTAATATTATCAATTTTTAGGAAAGATGCGTCGTGAATATAATAATCTGAATTGGGCTGTGCCGAACTAAATTCGGTATTATAAATATCGGTAGATAAATTACCAAGATAGTCATTTGTAAAAATGTTATCATATCTTGCATTATCTGAGCTTATGTTATCGTAAATATAATTATTTAGATTTGCCCTTGCCGACAAACTAAAATCAAAATTCTTATATTCTAATCTAGTAGAAAAACCAAAAGTCATATCCGCCGCAGGGCTTTCTGATAAGTATTTGTCATCATCATTTATAATTCCATCACCATTTCTATCAACATAAAGTCCCTCGATAGGTTTTCCTTCAGTATCATAAACTTGTTCGTACACATAAAATGTGTAAACAGAATAACCTACAGCATGCTTTTGAATAGTATTTCCTGTAGCACCAGTAATATCTCCAACATCCACTCCAGTATATGTTGCATCATCAAAATTAGTTAATTTAGTTATTTCATTGTGATTGTAGCTAAAGTTTGCCCCTACTTCCCAAAATAGTTCTTTCTTATTATAAATAACGGAGTTTAATTCTATTTCGAAACCTGTGTTTTCAAGATTACCTACATTCGTTTTTAATTTATCAGCAAAATTACTTCCTATTGCAATTGGTATTTCATTCAATAAATCTTTTGTTTCTCTTTTGTAAAACTCCATAGATCCGTTAAGCCTATTTTTAAAGAGCCCAAAATCTAAACCAATATTATAGGTTGTAGTTGTTTCCCATTTTATATTTTCATCATAAGCACTTGGCTTGATAGTATAAAATGCATGATCTCCAAATGAGTACATTGCATTTTGATCGCCAACAATAAAAAGAGGTAAATAAGAATAATAATCATCTCCTATATCTTGTTGACCAGTTTGTCCATAACCTAATCTTAATTTCAAGTTACTAATTACATCTATATCTTTTATAAAATCTTCTTCTGAGATTCTCCATGCTAAAGCTAATGAAGGAAATAATCCCCATCTATTATCTTCTGAAAATCGTGAAGAACCATCTTCTCTTACCGTAGCTGTTAATAAATACTTATCCATGAAAGTATAATTTAACCTTCCGAAAAATGAAATTAAATATAACTCCTTTTCACCAGAAATTAATTTTTCCTCACCATCTTTAAATAGGATATTGTCCTCATTTGTATCCCAAAAATGTTGCCATGAATAACCACCCATAACATCAATTTTACTATTTATGCTTTCAAGATCTTTCTTATAATTAAGGTAAAAATCCAATAGAGAGTTCTTTTTTTCTTGCGTATAATGTTTTTTGATTTCTGTTCTACCATACGTATACCAAGAAGCTTGCGGATCAATATCATCATTACCCTGCGAATCTGACTTATCATATCCTAATTTAAGATTTGCTTTCAGTTCAGGTAAAAAATGGAATTTATACTCAAGTTGTAAATCTCCAATAAATCTATTTACTATTGATTCATCATAAGTATAATCTAGCAGAGCAAGAGGATTAGTTGTAGCCAAAGGATTTGGTGTATTGCTGCTGTTTTTCCAAGCATAATAACCTCCATACAAACCTGTTTGGTTATAAATAGGCTGTGTAGGATCCATTCTTACAGCACCTCCGATTGCCCCTTTATCAGCAAATCTATTCTCAATATAGGAATATTTTACACCAACATCAATTTTTAAATGATCGTCTAATAAAGTAGGACTTAATCTAATATTTCCAGTAGCTCTTTCATTATTGCTTGTTTTTAAAATACCATCTTTATTTGAATAACTACCAGAAACCCGATATGGTATATTGTATAATGAACCTGAAGCACCTAGATTATGATCCTGTCCAAATGCTGTTTTAAATATTTCATCCTGCCAATTGGTACTGGCAGCTCCAAGTTTATCAACAGCACCAGATGAAATAGTACCAGCATTTTCCAAATCAGTTACTAACTGTGTATACTCACTTGCTGAAAGAACATCAACTGTATTTATAATTTCACTTATCGAAAATTTAGACGAATAATCAATTTTCATCTCTTTTCCTAAAATTCCCTTTTTCGTTGTAATTATAATTACACCATTAGAAGCTCTGGAACCATAAATTGCAGTTGCCGAAGCATCTTTTAAAATTGTAAATGTTTCAATGTCGTTAGGATTAATCGAATTTAAAACATTACTCATACCGGCAATATCAGAATTCTCAACGGGTATTCCATCAATAACATATAAAGGGTCATTACTTGCTGTTAGTGATGATCCTCCACGAATTCTTACCGTTGATTTACTTCCTGGGGCACCTCCCTCTGAAGTAACTGAAACTCCAGCTATTTTCCCGGATATTAATTCCTGAGCCGATGTAATGGCTCCCTGGTTAAAATCTTTTGCAGAAACTGTAGTTATAGCACCAGTTGCATCTCCTTTTCTAACCTGACCATAACCAATTACCACAACTTCATCTAGATATTCCACTTGTGCTTCAAGCGCAATATTTATTTCCGTTCTTTCATTAACAATCACTTCTTGTGGCGCATATCCAATATATGAAAATATAAGGATTGCATTTTGAGGAACTGTAATTTCATAGTTCCCCTCAATATCAGTAATTGCACCTATTCCTGAATTTTTTTCTAAAATAGTAACACCAGGTAACGATATGCCTTCTTCAGCATCAGTAACACTACCTGTTACTTTTAATTGTGCTAACAAAATTCCTGGAATAAGGATTTGAAAGAAAATTAAAATTAACGTTAAGCGAATTTTTTCCATCATGCAGTTTGTTTTTATTTTTAGAGTTAAAATTTTAAGCTAAAGGTACAAAAACAATAAGCAAATGTCAATCACAATATTTTCTATATCAGACATATACACAGACCAGAATGGGCTACACATACCATTTCAAACGTTTGCGAAAAGAGTTTAAAAAAGAATCCATTTTTCTATTATTTCACTATTATTTAAAAATTTTCTTAAAATATCGTTAAATTGTATGAAAAATTGGAATAGTTTTCCTTTCTTCATAACAAAATTTTAACCTTATAGTTCAACATGAAGGGACATCAAGTTACAATTAAAGATATTGCAAAAATATTACATATTTCTCCTTCAACAGTTTCCAGAGCTTTAAAGGATCATCCTGATATTAACCCTCAAACAAAAAAGAATGTACAGGAATTAGCCAAAAAGCTCCATTATAAACCTAATCAGATTGCACTTAATTTATTGCAAAAAGAAAGTAAACTTATCGGCGTAATTGTACCAGAAATAATTCACTACTTTTTTTCAACAATTATTAGTGGAATTGAGAAAATTGCCAATGAATCTGGTTATCATATTATTATTGCTCAATCAAACGAGTCATATCATAAGGAAGTAGAGAATATCCAGGCTCTATTATCAAGTAATATTGATGGTTTTATAATTACAATGGCTAAAACTACACTAACTTTTGACCATTATAAGAATGTTGAAGAAATTGGAGTACCTATGGTTTTTGTTGACAGAGCATGTGATAAAGTAAATGCTGATAAAGTGTTAGTAGATGATTTTGATGGAGCATATAAAGCGACAAAGCATTTAATTGAGAATGGATGTGAAAATATCGTTCATTTAGCAGGACCGCAAAATTTAGATATTGGTCTACAGCGTAAAGAAGGTTTTCTTGCTGCATTAAATGATTCAAATATAAGCATTAACGATTATTCAATTCAAATATGTGACACACATGACCATGCATTAAAATTGATTCCAAAACTATTAAGCAAGTATAATAATATTGATGGCATATTTGCTGTGAATGATTTAACTGCAATAGGTGCAATGAAAGCAGTAAAATCAGTTAATAAAAAAATTCCAGAAGAGATTGCAATAGTGGGATTTACAAATTCGTACATTTCATATATTGCAGACCCAGAATTAACTACAATTGACCAAAAAGGATATGAAATGGGTCAACATGCAGCCAGAATGATTCTTAAAAGAATACAAAGTGTTGATAATTATGGACCGGTTACAACCATTTTAAATACCGACCTAATAATTCGAAAATCTAGTTTAAAGATAAAAATCGAGTAGGTAGAGGGATTACTCCCTCGTCCCCTCACACCACCACGCATGCTCTCGCACGTGGCGGTTTCAGTTAATAGTTTAACTTTTCGTAATTTAATGACAAATTAAACAA
>JAQIBH010000093.1 GCA_027859205.1 Bacteroidales bacterium
TTGTTTAATTTGTCATTAAATTACGAAAAGTTAAACTATTAACTGAAACCGCCACGTGCGAGAGCATGCGTGGTGGTGTGAGGGGACGAGGGAGTAATCCCTCTACCTACTCGATTTTAGTCATTTAGCCCATATTAGGCAACGGCTTTATTTAAAGAGAGGTTTCAAGTCAAAGATTGTCCAAAGGGGTGTCCAAAAAGTCCACATTTGTCATCCTCAACTTAATTTAGGATCTCGTAATTTGCTGGGAAAACCAATTAAGAGATTCCCTTTTACAAGGGAATGACATTATAGTTACTTTTTGGATACCCTCTTCTATAGCAACACAAACAATAATTTATTGTGCTTCTTTATCTTTGTTTTCAACTAATAGATAAAGGGCTCTATCTTCTAAGAAAAGATATCCTTGTTCATAACAAAAGTGGTAGATTATTCCTTTTTTTGTTGTATATATATGTGTAAAATATGAAAAATTGAAACCACTAGTTAATAACTTATTCTTAGTAACCATTGTTTTACCTGATTGCTTGTTATAATCTTGCAATATCCGACGATTCTTTCTAAGAATATTGTTAATATTTCTCACAGTATTGCTCGCATCGCTATTGAGTTTATTATTATATGTATTTCTGCATTGATCTGAACAAAACTTCTTATCAGCACGGCCAATTATTTCATCACCACAATCAGGGCATTTTTTTAATTTATTTTCACTCATATTCTTTGATTTTTTTATATTGATTATCAAATATAAAAAAATTTGTAAGTAATTACAAACGACAACAAACGAATCTTAATCGACTATAGTCATTTAATAACCGAATCGCTTTTGTGGATCACCTTTACTTTGTATCAAATAATTTTTGTTAAATCAATTAAAACTAAAAAAAAACATGAAAACAATTAACAAAGTAGAAATTCAAGGATTCTTAGGAAGCGATGCAGAAGAAAAAACATTTGAAAGCGGGCGTACACTAATAAGTATGAGCATTGCCACAAATGAAAGTTATAAAAACAAGAATGACGAGTGGATTACAAATACTACTTGGCATAATGTAACGTACTGGAAAAATAAAAAAAATGAGAATCTTGACTTCTTAAAAAAAGGAGAATTAATTTCAGTTCTGGGAAAATTAAACACAAGAACCTATAAAGATAAAAATGCTCTTGAGAGATATGTAACAGAAGTAGTAGCTTATAAAATTGAAAAGATTGCAGTTGAAGCATAACACCAAACTACATCATCGCGAAAAGGGATTTCTAATAATAGCAATCCCTTTTTTTTAATTTAAACCAGCGTCTTAGGTAGTGGTAATCTACGTTTAGCTATTCCTTTTTTGTCATTCCTGCGAAAGCAGGAATCTGGTTTTCGCAATTTTTTAATGTTAATAAGAACTTGTTCGTGATATTATAAACGCTTTTAGCGTTAATCGTTTTAAAAAGTACCACCTTTGGTGGTGGTCGTTTGTTTTGTATTTTTAGAAATATTGGAAACTGTTAATTCGAGATCTTATAAAAAGGTATTAATTTAATAGGATTTAATTTAAAGATGAATAAACAAGAATATAGAAAAAAGATTGATTCATTAGGTAGTCGAAATGATTTAATACCAGGAATTCATAATTATTGTGATAGATGGTGTGAAAGATGTCAGTTTACAAGCAAGTGTGGAAGTTATGCTCTGACTGAAGGATTCGATGAGAATCAAGAAAATAATGATTTGCAAAACAAAAAATTCTGGGATGATTTACATATGATTTTTGAGGTCACTTCTGAATTAATAAACGAAAAAGCAAATGAACTTGGGATAGATATAGAAAACTTAGACGAGGATGAATATAAATGCGAGCTTGTTGAAAATGAAGCAGTAAAAATGTCTAAAAAATATGGCTTTGAGATAATTGATTGGATAAAAGATAATGGAATTGAAATAAATGAGATTGCTGAAAAGATTATAGTTATTAATGAAGAAGAAATAATAAAATTGAAAGATGCAGTTGAAGTTACTCAATGGTATAGTCTTTTTATATCAGCAAAAGTTCATCGTGTTTTTATGGATTATTGCCATGATGATGATTTTGAATATGATAGATTAGGATCTTCTAAAATTGCTATTATCGCTATAGAAAGATCAATTTCAGCGTTAGCATATTTGCTGGAAAACTTGTCAGGTCATGAAGATGTTTTTACTAAAATTCCTGTCAAATTTGTCAAAAATAAAAAGAGATTTGCTAATAGCATTTCCAAAAACAATGGATTTTAAACGTCCGGGATTTGAAGATTAATATAATTTAAGTTCAACGTACATTCTTGTGCGTTGATTTTCAATTTTTCAAAATAATATCAAAAAATAGTTCATAATCAAATAATTATACTACCTTTGCGCCCTTATTAATTAATGGTGTTTTTAGATATCTGACCGGCTTTTGGCGAGTTAAGTAGGAATCCAAAAGCACGGGAGAAAATAAAAATGACGAAATTTACCGATCTAGGTATCTCAAAAGATATCCTAAAAGGAATTAGTGAATTGGGTTTTGAAGAAGCAATGCCAGTTCAATCAGAAGTAATACCTGCAGTACTTGAATCAAAAAGCGATATTGTTGCTTTAGCACAAACAGGAACAGGAAAAACAGCTGCATTCGGATTACCGATTGTTCAGCAAGTAAACATTTCAAAAAAACATCCGCAAGCTTTAATCCTTTCACCAACGCGTGAATTATGTGTTCAAATCGCCAAAGATTTGATGGCATATTCTAAGTATGTTGATGGATTAAAAGTTTTACCGGTTTATGGTGGAGCAAGCATTGACACACAGATTCGCGGATTAAAAATGGGAGCACATATTATTGTTGCAACACCGGGTCGTATGCTCGATCTTATTAGACGTAAGAGAGCAGATATTTCGAATGTTGAAACTGTTGTTCTTGATGAGTCTGACGAAATGTTAAACATGGGTTTTCGTGAAGATTTGAATGATATTCTTGAATCAGTTCCAAACAAACATAGAACATTGCTTTTTTCAGCTACCATGCCAAAAGAGGTTGCTTCTATTGCAAAAAACTATATGTCTAATCCTAAAGAAATTACTGTAGGGAAGAAGAATGCTGGAGCAGACAAAGTAGAACATAAGTATTATTTAGTTCAGGCTAGAGATAGATATTCTGCATTGAAACGTATTGCAGATATGAATCCTGATGTTTATGCAATTATTTTCTGTCGAACCAGAATGGAGACGAAAGAGGTTGCTGAAAAGCTAATCAGAGACGGATATCCAGCAGATGCTTTGCATGGGGATTTATCACAACCTCAGCGTGATCATGTAATGAATAGGTTTAGATCAAAAAGTCTACAAATGCTTGTTGCAACTGATGTTGCAGCTCGTGGATTAGATGTAAATGATCTTACTCATGTTATAAACTATAATTTACCTGATGATAGTGAAGCTTACACTCATCGTAGTGGACGTACAGGTAGAGCTGGTAAATCAGGTATTTCTATAGCGATTTTACATTTAAGAGAGAAATATCGAATTAGAGAAATTGAAAAGAAAATAAATAAAACTTTCGAAAAGGCAACTATTCCAACAGGTAAAGAAGTTTGTGAAAAGCAACTTTTTCACTTGATTGATAAAATGGAAAATGTTGAAATTAATCATGAGCAGATTGAAAGCTTCTTACCGGATATCCATAAGAAATTAGAATCTTTAGATAAGGAAGATCTTATTAAACGATTTGTTTCTTTAGAATTTAATAGATTCTTGGAATATTATAAGAAAGCTCCGGATTTAAATGTTCTAGACGAAAGAGATTCTGGACAGAGAGAAAGAAGAGAAAGAGGAGGCCGAAGAGCTAATAATGGTGATTTTAAACGTTTATTTGTTAACGTTGGTAAAAACCACGGTTTAAACCCACAACGTTTAATGGGTCTTGTTAACGAGGCTACTGGTGAAAATAATATTGAGATTGGTAGAATAGATGTAATGAAATCTTTTTCGTTTTTCGAAATTGACAAACAACATACAGATAAAGTACTTGATGTTTTAAACGAAGCTGTTTTTGAAGGCGTTAGTGTGAGTACCGAAATTGCTAAAGAAAGACAAGCTGGAGGCGGCGGTGGAGACCGTGATTCAAGACGTGGAGGTGACTCAAGAAGTAGCGGTGGTGGAGATAGAGGTAGATCATCAGGTGGTAGAAGTGAACGTAGATCTTCTGGCGGTGATCGATATGGAAGATCAAGTAGTGGTCGATCAGGTAGTAGATCTGGAGGCTCTGGTGGAGGAGAACGATCAAGTGGAGGCCGATCAGGCGGAAGCAGAACAGGTGGATCATCATCTGGTGGAGCAAGAAGGTCAAGACCTAGGAAATAGATTTAAGATAAAAGTAAAAAGATACAATAATCAAGAGTGATTATGGATTTTGATACTTAATAAATTAGAGAATGCCAGTAGTTATGCTGGCATTTTTTTATTAAATCATTCTATTACAATATTGTATTTGTCTAATAATCCAGGAATCCCCTCCAATGAAAATTTTGCCATATTTATTTTATTAATTTCAGGATTAATCGAAAAATTAAATGATGTGCGAAAATCAGAATTTTCCAAAATTGAGTTTTCAAATTTTGCTCCATTCAAATCACAATTACTAAAAGTAGAATTTCTTAAATCTGATTCCACAAAGTCAACTTCTTCAAGTTTACAGTCTTTGAAATGGATGTTTTTTAAATGAAGCTTGTAAAAAGAAGAAAAGTTAATGACACTAGTTTCAAAATAAAATGAAAGTAAGAATGTGTTACACTCATCAAAATGTAGCCCCAGCAACTTGCAATTCTTGAATTTCACATCTTTAAAAGCGGTATTATTTATTTTGGCATTGCTAAAATCACAATTTTCAAACACACATTCAGTGAAATTTATTTCTGATAAATCTGAATTGTCTAGAATACAATTGTTAAAAGTACAATTTTCATAATCTCCTTTTTCCAGTTCTTTTTTCGTGTAATTAAGATTTTTGAAATTCTCTCCTTCGATGTATTGTTTACTCATTATGATTCTTTCTGAACTGATTTTTTATATTTATTTTTTGATTCGAATTAAAGTCTGAAAATAAAAAAGGGCACAGTAAAAGTAAAATAATAATCTTAATTTTATTTTATATCAAGTTTACAAATTTTTATATCAAGTAAAATATTATTGTGTATTGATTTTATTTCCTGTATATTACTTTTTTATAATTTTTTAAATACTGGTTCACAGTCATTAATTAAAAAAGATTAAGATATGAAATTATTTAAGACACTTTTTGTAATTGGCCTAATCTTATTTACAACTGAGATTATTGGACAGACTCTGCCCCCTACTTATCAAACTATGTTTAGCGAATTTATCACAAATTTTGAGACAATTCGTAGCGGAAATACAATTAAACAGGGTAAGAATACCTTAAGTGTTATTAATGAGAATAGAATTGTACTTCGTACTGAACATAAAAGGTCAGTGAAAAATCTAACATTTGTAACAAAGCTTGATGAAGAAAATAAATTGATTTGGGTGGCTACAAATCAGCTTACAATTGATATGGTAAATAAATACGAAGAATATCTTACTGAAACTTTAACATCTATGCTTGAATTATCAGAAAAAAAGTCAAAAGAATAATTCTTTGTACTAATTCACTAGAGAAGCTATAAAACCTTAATCTTTTATGCTTTTTTGATTTGTTGTGTTGAGTTATTGAGTTCGAGCTTTTGTTCATAAATGAGCTACAACGGTCTTCGGGTATGAAATCGTGCGGGTTTTCGCCTTGTTTCAGTATCACCCGTTAATAAAGTTTGAAGATAGTAAAAAGCTGGAAAACCACCAAACCCCCGCATGTTTTATGACCCGATGTTATAAGTTGGGCGCAATTGCCACATATTTGTCAAGTTGGTATAAACCAATCCATGAAATACAAAAAAAATAGTATTAAGGTTGGGATTACTAATTGCCAGAATGGCAAAATCATATTGGAATACAAACTTTTTGGTAAGCCTTTGGCTATGCGCTGGTTTAAAGTAGGCTTACTAAAGTGTTTGTAAAAATATTTTTCTAATATTTATTTAAACTATTCATAATATTTTGTATTTTTATCTCATTATATGATATTTTAATGAATAGGATAAAAAAAATACTTAAAGAAAAAGGCATAAAACAGATATGGTTAGCCAATCAGCTTGGTAAGAGCTATAATATGATAAATTCTTATGTGCAAAATAGAAGACAACCAAGCTTAGAAGATTTGTATAGAATTGCTGAAATATTGGATGTTGATATTAAAGAATTACTTGAATCAAATAAAAAAGAAGAATAATTGCTATGACATATAAAACTAATACATTAGAAACAATCAATTCTTTAAAACTGGAATTTGATAGTTTACTTCCAATGAATAAGGAAGATGAGAAAAGATATGATAAAAAGTTAAGGCTTGAATTTAATTATAATTCAAATCATCTTGAAGGAAATACTCTTACTTATGGTCAAACACAACTTTTACTTTTATATGACAAAAGCTCTGGTGATGTTCCTGTAAGTGATATAGAGGAAATGAAAGCTCATGATTTAGCACTGTCTCAAATTGAAGAAATGGCTAAAGATAAAGAACGTCCATTAACAGAGTTGTTTATCAAAGAACTTAATAAAACAATATTAGTAAAACCATATTGGAAAGATGCGATAACTGACAGTGGTATATCAACAAGGAAAAAAATTGAGATTGGTCAATATAAAACTACTCCCAATAGTGTTCAACTAAAAGATGGAAAAATTCATGAATACTCAACACCTGAAGAAACTCCAGCTTTAATGAATGATTTATTGAGTTGGTATAATAATAACTTTGAAAAAATGCACCCAGTTCAGTTAGCGACTGAATTTCACTATAAATTTGTTTGCATACATCCTTTTGATGATGGTAATGGAAGAGTCGCTCGCTTAATTATGAATTATATATTGTTAAGGAATGGATATCCACCTGTAATTATAAAGGCGGAAGATAAGGAAAACTATTTAAGTGCATTGCAAAAAGCAGATATTGGAGAGATTAGTTCGATTATAGAATATATTGAAGAACAATCAATTTGGTCACTTGAGATTGCAATAAAAGCAGCTAAAGGAGAAGAAATTGAAGAATATGGAGATATTGAAAAAGAAATTGAGGTACTTAAAAGGGAAAAACTTACAAAAGCAAAAATATTTAAAACACCTAAGGTAACATATGAACTTATAAGTCATATCAATAATGATTTATGGCAGCCTTTAAATAAAGTTCTTTTAAAGTTTGATGATTTTTTTGCAGAAACCACAATAGAGAAATATATAGATAATCGAAAAATAGAAAAAACAAGAACAATCCCTAATGCAATGCTTAAAAATGCGTTGATGTTTGCAGACAAAACAGTAACAATTAAGCCTTATGAGGTATTTGGTTATGATTTAGAAGATGATGACATTTCTGATATTAGATGGACAAGAAAATTACTGTCTTTAAAATCTGCGGAAAAAAAGATTGATTTTGAAATAACTTGTAATTTAGAATTATTTGAATCTTCTTATGTTTTATTAATAAATGAATCAAATACGAATACTGATTCCTATATGATGGATAAAACATTACTTTACGAAAAAGAAAATGGTTATAAAACATTTTTAATGGGAGATAGTATTGAAGAAATAATTAGAATTGTATCAAATCATTTGATAAAAAATATAAAAGGATAATTGATTTCAAATTTTAGATTAAACTTTTTGGCGGCGAAGCCGCTAAAGTGTTTAATGTGTGATGAAAAATCACAACTGCAACCAGAGGTTGCAAGTGCGTTGGGATACTATTTTTTTATTGTCATTATTACCAAACCATTCCTAATAAATTTCCTATCAAACCGTAATGAAGTTTCGGACTTACTTAAACTGTCAAAATGTGAAAAAAGAAGCATGAATAATTTGCTTAACAAATTGAGTTGAAATTTACGCTCTATTTTTTTTTCGCGCCTTACTTATAACTAATCAATAGATGGAATAAACAACTCCTCACTTTTCCCCGATTTCTTAAAACTGGATAATCCTTCTACAACAATTACTATTTCGCCTTTTATTGTCGATTTTGTATAGTATTCAATTAGTTTTTTCAGGCTACCTCGAATATTTTCTTCATGAATTTTTGTTAACTCACGCGAAACAGATGCTTTTCTTTCTACACCAAAAGTCTCAACGAATTGATTTAGTGTTTTTAATAATCGATATGGCGATTCATAAAAAATCATGGTTTTTTGTTCTTCGGCTAATTCGCCTAATCTCTTTTGTCTCCCTTTCTTCTGGGGTAGAAATCCTTCGAAAACAAAACGATCGTTTGGTAATCCAGAATTAACTAAGGCTGGTATAAAAGCTGTTGGTCCTGGCAAACATTCCACTTCAATTTGAGTATCGATGCACGCTCGTACAAGTAAAAACCCAGGATCTGAAATTGCAGGTGTGCCAGCATCAGTTACCATCGCCATTGATTCTCCCGATTTCATTCGGATTAATAGGGCAGGGATAGCTTTGTGTTCATTAAACTGATGATGTGCAAAAACCATTTTTTTAATGTCATAATGTTTTAATAATATGTTTGTTTTTCGGGTATCTTCGGCAAGAATAATATCAACTTCTTTTAAAATACGGATAGCTCTTAAAGTTATATCTTCAAGATTTCCTATAGGCGTGGGTACTAAATATAATTTACTCATTTTAAATTCTTTAATTGAAAAGTAATACAATTACTTTTTCTATCTAATTACTTGGTACTATTATCTCAATTCTATTTAGGAATACTTTCGCCGAACCAATTCTTTTAATCGTTCAAAATTTGGATCTTCGGAATTCCAATCAAAATTTTCATTAAGGAATTCTAAAGCATTCTGATATGTATCAAAGTTGTTTAATACCTGAATGGTTTCCATATAGTTATCTTTGTCACCTGAAAATAACTCACGAATAAAAATGAACTTATCATTTAAACCAATTGCTGAATTAATGTCATTTATTGGTTTTGATTGCATTTTTGCTGAAACATCTTTTTTGGTGTTTTTCTTCGCAATATCATCGTGTACAAATTTTTTCGATTGAAACCTATCAGCAATTATTTCATGCGAACCATTGGACTGTTTTGCCTCAATTACATCTTTTTCTTTATTTTTCTGAACGGGCTCCTCTTTATTTATTACTTCATCTTTTTTTGGAGTTTCAATAATTAACTTTGTTTCATGAATAGCTTCTGGAATAGTTTCTTTCGGTTTTTCCGGTTCGGGCTCAAGTTCTTTTATAGCTTGTACCTTTTGATCAGGAGCTTCTACAATCTTTTTTTCTGCTTGCTGAGTACTTGTTAATAATTCTTCTTTCTGATATTCAGATGAATATAATTCTTGAGGATTTAAGCTTAACAATAACTCATAAAGATTTCTTACTTTTGAAAGTGCAAGATCAATATCTAATGGATGAATTTGTTCAGGATTTTCAAATCTATTTGCAATTGTGTAAATGTCTTGAATGTCTTTAATGAGGTTTTTAACCAATTCTTTTTTATTCATAATATTGATATATTTATTATGTAAAAATAACGATAATAATTCATATTTATTGAGATGTTTTTTGAGGGAACGAATAAAAAAAGTAAAAATAGGGGATGGGTTGAGGTTATTTGCGGTTCAATGTTTTCAGGTAAAACTGAGGAATTGATTCGTAGATTAAGGAGAGCTGAATACGCAAAACTAAAAGTCGAGATTTTTAAGCCTATAATTGAAGTAAGGTATTCGGAAGAAGATGTTGTTTCTCATGATGAAACGACAATTCGTTCCACGCCCGTAGAATCATCCGGAAATATATTGTTACTAACAGGAAATGTGGATGTTATAGGAATTGACGAAGCGCAATTTTTCGACAATAACCTTATTGATGTATGTAATAAATTGGCTAATTCGGGTATTCGAGTGATCGTTGCTGGTTTAGATATGGATTTCCGTGGAAAACCTTTTGGACCAATTCCAGCATTAATTGCAGAAGCCGAATATGTAACAAAAGTTCATGCAATTTGTATGCGTTGTGGGAATTTAGCGCAATATTCGCATCGTATTACTGAAAGTGATAAATTGGTTCTTTTAGGCGAAAAAGCTGAATATGAGCCTCTTTGTAGAGTTTGCTTCAATAAAGTAATGGATGTAAAGTAAATTATGATTTATACTACAACAAAAATATCAGATTTTATAAACGCTAAATTTGTTGGCAAAGAGGAGTGTGAAATAAAATATTTACTGATTGACAGTCGAAGTATAATATCAACATCAAATACATTATTTTTTGCTATTCGAGGCGACAGGCATGATGGCCATAATTTTATTGAAGATCTTTATATTAAAGGAATCCGTAATTTCGTGATTGAATCATTGCCAAAAAATCATTTTAGCTTTCCAAATGCTAACTTCTTGATTGTTAAAAATTCTTTGGATGCATTACAGTTTCTTGCTTTAAATCACCGTAAAGCATTTAATTATCCTGTTATTGGAATAACAGGAAGTAATGGAAAAACAATTGTTAAGGAGTGGCTTTTTCATCTACTTCAAGATAAAAAACAAATTGTTCGTAATCCGAAAAGTTATAATTCACAAGTTGGTGTGCCATTATCGGTTTGGTTAATGGCTGATGTTTTTGATTTGGCTGTTTTTGAAGCTGGAATATCTCTTCCTGGCGAGATGGAAAAACTTGAAAAAATTATTCAACCGAATATTGGTTTAATTACAAATATTGGAGAATCACACCAAGAAAATTTTTCCGATTATAAACAAAAAGCAAGTGAGAAATTAAAGTTATTTTCAAATACAGATATAATAGTTTATTCAAAAGATCATGAAATAATTGACGAACTTATCCAAAAAGATGAGGTTTTATCAAGGAAACAATTGTTTACATGGTCCGAAAAGAACGATGCAGATTTAAAAGTTAGCACGAAGCATACCGAAGATAATTTTACTCAAATTGACTTTCAATATAATGATCAACAAGAGAGTGTGATAATTCCTTTTGCTGATAAAGCCTCCATTGAAGATGCAATTCATGTTTTAGCCTTATTATGTGCTTTAGATTTTAATCCTGGTGACTTTATTAATAAATTTGAAACTTTGCCTCCGGTTGCAATGCGCATGGAATTGAAAAAAGGGATAAACAATTGTACAATAATTAATGATAGCTATAATTCCGATTTAAATTCTTTAGCAATCGCTTTACACTATCTCGATCAACAAAATCAGCATCAGAAAAAAACATTAATTTTATCTGATATCTTACAAAGTGGGAAAGTCGATAAGGTTTTATATAAAGAAGTAACATCCTTACTAAGTAAGTTTAAAATTGATAATTTAGTTGGAATTGGAGCATCTATTTCTTCACAGGCCGATCAATTTAAACTTGAGAAATCATTTTATAAATCGACTGATGACTTTTTAAAGGATTTTGAAAAAACTAAGTATAGTGAACAAGCTATATTACTTAAAGGATCACGAGATTTTCATTTCGAGAAAATTTCATCAGTATTAGAAGATAAAGCGCACAGAACGATTCTTGAAATTAATTTGAATGCTTTAGTTCATAATTTAAATTTCTTTAAATCAAGGCTAAAATCTGAAACCAAGATTATGGTGATGGTAAAAGCTGTGTCGTATGGTAGTGGTACTTTTGAGATCGCTAATATTTTGCAATATCAAGGTGTAGATTACTTAGGAGTTGCTTTTGCCGACGAAGGAGTTACATTGCGCGAAGCTGGAATAAAAACTCCAATAATAGTAATGAATCCAGAGTATCATAGCTTTGAACTGATGTTGAAACATAAGTTGGAACCTGAAATTTATAGTTTTAATATTCTACATCAATTTAACCGAGCTGTAAAAAATGCAAAACAGGGGAATTATCCTGTACACATAAAGTTAGATACAGGGATGAATCGTTTGGGATTTACACAGAACGAGATTCAGATGCTTATCGAAGATCTAAAAGAATCAAATAATTTAAGAATATCGTCAATATTTTCACATTTAGCCGCTAGCGATGACAATGATCATGATATGTTTACTCAGAAACAAATTGCTTTATTTGATGATTTAAGCAAGCAAATAATCAAAAATTTCAAATATCATATAACAAGGCATATATCAAACTCAGCAGGTATAGAGAGGTTTCCTAAAGCGCAATTTGACATGGTTCGATTAGGGATTGGTTTGTACGGTATTTCAACCACAAATCAAGAACGGCTTGCTACAGTTAGTACATTGAAAAGTACCGTAATTCAAATAAAACAAGTACCTAAAGATGAGTCAATAGGTTATAATAGAAAAGCCAAGGCTGAAAAAGATATAACTATAGCCGTAGTGCCTGTAGGTTACGCCGATGGTTTAAATCGAAGATTAAGTAACGGACATGGGAAATTGTATATCAATGGATTTTTGGTTCCGATAATTGGGAATATTTGCATGGACATGTGTATGGTAGATATTACTAATTGTAACGTTCATGAGGGAGATGAAGTAATAATTTTTGGAAAAGAACAGTCGGTTAATGAATTAGCAAAATTACTAAATACAATACCTTACGAAATATTTACAAGTGTTTCTTCACGAGTTAAACGTGTTTACTTTCAAGAATGAATGATGCTTAGCACTTAAAAAGTGCTTAGCATCTTTACCAAATTCTAGCTCTTCAAAAGTGCTTAGCATCATTTAGTTTTTTTCTTTTACTTTTCATCAAAAAAGCATAATTTTATTATATGCATTTCGAGCCGGATAAAACTTACCATATATATAACAGAAGTAATCAAACAGTTTTTTATAACGAAAGAAATTATCTCTTCTTTTTATCAAAAGTTAACAAATTAATAAAACCTGTTTCAGATATAATTGCATGGTGTTTAATGCCTAATCATTTTCATTTTTTGATTGTTGCAAACGACAAAAGTTGTGAATTTATAAATGAAAAACACAGACCTAATGTTCAATTATTATCAAAAAGTATTGGAACAGTTTTAAGTTCGTACACAAAAGCAATTAATAAAGAATTGAACCAACAAGGGAAGCTGTTTTCACATAATACTAAGGCCAAATGTCTTAATGACGAAAGTAATAATTATAACTATGCCATTACTTGTTTTCATTATATACATCAAAATCCATTGAATGCCAAACTGTGTAATAAAGTAGATGATTGGAAATTCAGTTCCTATCATGATTACGCAGGATTAAGAAATGGTTCGCTGATTAATAAGACCTTAGCTGAGAAGATTATAAATTTTGATAAAAACAATTTTTCAACGCAGAGTTTTGCTGCAATTAGTGAAAAGAAACTAAAAATGATTTGGTAAAACTATAAGATGCTTAGCACTTACTTAAAAAGTGCTTAGCATCTTTAAAAAAAAAGTGCTTAGCATCTTTACCAAATTCTAGCTCTTCAAAAGTGCTTAGAATCTTTAAACCATATTCTCAAAACCTGTTTACTTTCAAGAGTAACTTATACACAATTCCGTATCTTCCATATTTATTAGACTGCATTCATGTTTAAAACCTTATAATCTCCTGTAATTTAGGGTTTTAGGTCGTATCCAGTAAAAGGTTTAAATTAGATTTTTAGCTAAAATTGGTACTATATTGCGGGTTTAGATTGATTTTAACTTTGATTCGGATTTAATTTTGTCTTATTTTGGCGCTTGTTAGAATTTCTGAGAATTGTCAAAATGTTATTAAAATCAAAACATATAAAGATATTAATTTCTATATCTGTAATTACAGTTATTGTAGTTGTATCTGCTGGTGTGCGATTAGATTTATTTGGTGCGACAAAAGCTAAAAGGGAATTTGTATCACACTCAACTAAAAATGAAATAAACAAAATTTTTTACCAAGATAAAGCTCAAAAGATTGATTCTATAATGCAAGTACGAGCTAAAGTGAATTATTTCAATGGAAATGTTCTTGTGGCTTATAAAGGAAATTGTATTTACAATGAATCGTTTGGATATGCTGATATGTTACGACGAAGTAAGCTAGAAAAAGATGATATTTTTCAGTTGGCTTCTGTTAGTAAGCAATTTACAGCAATGGCAATTATGATGCTTAAAGAGCAGAATAAATTGACTTATGATGATTCTGTTACTAAATATATCCCCGAATTTCCTTATCCAAGAATTACCCTAAGAATGCTTTTAAATCATACATCTGGTTTGCCAAATTATATGTGGTTGGTTGAGCATCATTGGAAAGGGAAAAAAGCACCGAATAACTCCGATGTTGTTAAAATGATGGAAGAACATAAACTTGCTTTGTATTTTACGCCAGGTCGTCGTTGGGATTATTCAAATACGGGCTATATTATTCTAGCTTCAATAGTTGAACAAATTACAAAAGCTGAATTCGCCGATTTTATGCAAAATAACGTTTTCGAACCTTTACAAATGAATAACTCGTTTGTATACAGTCGATCATCAAGTAATGCTAAAAAGAATCGATTAATGGGTTACTATTACCGTAATAAAAGATATAGAATGATCCCCGAAACTGTTAACGATGGTGTTGTTGGCGATAAAGGCGTTTATTCTACAACTGAAGATTTATATAAGTGGGATCAGGCATTATACAATAATACATTGGTATCTCATGAAACTATGGATGAGGCAATTTCAACATTTAAACTCAGAAATAAATATGAAATTTCTTACGGTTTTGGATTTAGAATAAGAACAAGGAATAATAAAAAAGTGGCATATCATCATGGTAAGTGGAATGGATTCAGAACAAGTTTGCTTCGATATGTAGAGGATACTAACACAGTAATTGTTTTAAATCACACATCAAGCTCATTAAATAATTCTATTATAAGAGATATTCAACAAGTGCTTGATGATTCGTCTAATGTTGATTTAACACTTAGCGTTGTTGCATCTATTTTGGATGATGATCTTGAAAGTGCTGTGGAATTATATTTCAGAAATTCATATGGTAAAAATCCAAAGTTAGATACTTTGAAAATATCTAAAGCTGGTCAGATTCTCTTTGAAAGTGATAAACCGGTAACTGCAAATAAATTATTGTTATTTAGAGATATGTACGCTAACGGAGAATTAGATACAAATTTTATGAATGAAAAGAATTTCCTCAAATCTTTATCAATAAACAGAAAAGTATATTGAGCGAACTGCAATTGAAAATCCCAAGCTTATTTAGATAAATAATAAATCATTGATACACTTGAAGAAAAGGAAATTGGTAAAAAATTTAATAAAGAAACAAGATTAATACTTTAGGCATTCTAGGCTTTTCTCTTTTAACACTTTTATCTAACCTAATTCACTTATTCTTTCTAATCCTTTCAGATCAAGAATCTTTATTTTTCTACCATCAAGCGCAATTATTTTTTCACTTGCAAATGTAGATAGAGTTCGAATAGCATTTGAGGTAGTCATGTTAGAAAGGTTGGCTATATCTTCACGCGAAAGATAAACTTTGATGGTTGCATTATCTTTTTCTAAATCGTAAGTATCTTTCAAGAAAACAAGTGATTCAGCTAATCTGCCACGAATATGTTTTTGGGTAAGAGTAACAGTCCTGTTATTTGAGAATCCTAGTTCTGAGGCTAAAGATCTAATTATGCTAAAGGATAAATTAGAATTTGTTTTAAGGATTTTCATCAATGTTTCTTTCTCAATTGTACAAATAACACAATCTTCAATAGCTTCGGCAGAAGCAAGGTAGTTTTGTTCAGCAAAAATAGCTCTATAACCAATAAATCCAACTGGTTTTGCCATACGTACTATTTGTTCTCGACCACCAACTCCTTCTTTATAAATTTTTACTTTACCCTTTGAAAGACAAATTAACCCACTTGGTTTATCACCTTCTTTGTAAATGATATCGTTTTTTTTATAAAGAGTACATGTGCTGTTTCTTTTTAATAATTCTTTTTCATCAGTGTTAAGAACACTAAAAACAGACATTTGGTTATCTATGATATTATGCCATTCAACGTTCATTGATCAATTTTTTATAAAAATATGTTAAAAAACATACAAATGTATAATTTTCACCCAAAACTATAAAATATTTTCTTGTAAATCGGATATTAAAATTAATATCTGATTAAATTAAAAAATATATATTTAAACAGCGAGAATTCTAATTATATTTTGC
>JAQIBH010000123.1 GCA_027859205.1 Bacteroidales bacterium
TTACCAGAATACGCTAACTTTCGAAATTCATCCAAATCACTTGAAACTCCATCGGCTATATAATTCCCTTTACTTAACAATAACGGAGGATCAGGAAATAACTCAGTTTCAATTCTATCTCTGATATTCAGGCAAGGATTTAGTTGATCTCCTATTTTCTTTAGCGCATCATTCCCAGAATCCAAGCATGCATTCTTAATTGGATTTATTGCAGTTAAGGCATGTTTCAGTTGTACTACTTCGCGAGGATTTACTCTACCCGTTGCTACCTTCGAAATGATTCTTTCCAGATCACCAATTTGTTTTATATGTTCTGCTAATAATTCTTTAAAATCAACATCGTTTAAAAGAAAATCAACAACATCATGACGCTCCTTTATTGGTTTCTTGTCTTTTAAAGGCAACGCAACCCATCGCTTCAATAAACGGGCTCCCATTGGCGATATAGTTTTATCAATTACATCAACCAAAGTTTTTGCACCTTCGTTAATAGAGAAAAACAGCTCAAGGTTTCGTATAGTGAATTTATCTAACCACACGTATTTATCTTCCTCAATTCTTGATAAAGTAGATATATGTTGTATCTTATCGTGATGAGTAATTTCAAGGTATTGCAAGATTGATCCTGCAGCAATTATCCCAAACTGCAAATTCTGTACACCAAATCCTTTCAATGATGATGTTTTAAATCGCTTAAGTAGTTTATCATTAGCATTCTCTTCTGTATATATCCAATCATCTAATTTATAAGTATAAAACTTATCGCCAAAAAACTCTTTAAATTGTTGTTGCTTGCTTCTTTCAAAAAGAACCTCTTTAGGATGAAAGCTATTTAATAATTTATCAATATATTCAAAACTGCCTTCTGCCGTTAAAAATTCGCCGGTAGATATATCTAAAAATGCTACTCCGGCAAAAGTTCTTTCCAGATGAACCGATGCAAGAAAATTATTCTCACGGTGCTCTAATACATTATCATTCAAAGAAACCCCAGGAGTAACCATCTCGGTAACTCCCCGTTTCACAATATTTTTTGTTTTCTTTGGATCTTCTAATTGTTCGCAAATTGCAACCCTTTGTCCTGCACGAACTAATTTTGGCAAATAAGTGTCAACCGCATGATACGGGAAACCTGCTAATTCAACAAAAGTAGCAGCTCCATTTGCTCTTTTTGTTAAAGTTATACCTAAAATCCCAGCAGTTTTAATAGCATCTTCTCCGAAGGTTTCGTAAAAATCTCCAACTCTGAATAACAAAATCGCATCAGGATGAGTTGTCTTGATGTGATAATATTGTTTCATCAAAGGAGTTTCTGCGTATTTTTTCTTTTCTGCCAAGTTTTTACGTTTTTTATTCAGTATTGATTTGAACAAATTTAAGATTAATCATGTACTTTTCAACAAATAAGGAAATCGTTTTATTAACAGATGACACAATAAAAGTATAATTCTAAATTCATTTAACTTAATACCACGCACAACGACTTAATTTAGTAATAGATTATAATAATAGTAAAGAAATTAAACTTTTTTTCAATATTTTTGTTGTTTAATTTAAACGTTATAAACTCATTATCTTGTATTTACAAAGACTATTTTATATATGCTTTCATAACATATTAAAAACTGTCAAAAACCATTTTTCTTTTTCAAATATAATTTTACATTGCACTCGCAAAACAACCCAATTAAAACAATAATCATTCTAATGAAAAAAATTTTAATTCTTGGAGCTGGATTATCATCATCAAGTTTAATAAAATATTTACTTGAACAATCGAATGAATACAACTGGAAAATTCGCGTTGGAGATATGTCTTTAGAAACAGCTACAAAAAAAATCGAAAATCACGAAAATGGTGAAGCAGTAAAATTTGATGTTTTTAATAAGCAACAAAGAGATGAAGAAATTGAAAATACTGATATTGTAATTTCAATGTTACCTGCCAGATTTCATCATTTAGTAGCAGAAAAATGTGTTGAATCGGGAAAACATATGATTACAGCTTCGTACGTTTCTGATGAAGTTCAAGCATTGCATGACGAAGCAGTTAGAAAAGAATTATTGCTTTTAAATGAAATTGGTGTTGATCCCGGAATAGATCACATGTCGGCTATGAAAATTATCGATGAAATAAAAGTTAAAGGTGGTGAACTGATTTCATTTAAATCAAGTACTGGAGGTCTAGTAGCTCCAGAATTTGACAATAATCCCTGGAATTACAAATTTACCTGGAACCCTAGAAACGTAGTGGTCGCTGGACAATCGGTAGCACAATACATTGATCATGGCAAATACAAATTCGTGCCTTACAACCAGCTATTTACCCGAACAGAAAAAATAACTGTATTGGATGTAGGTGAATTTGAAATGTATCCGAACCGAGATTCATTGAGTTATAGAGAAACCTATGGTCTTAAAGATATTCCCACAATATTACGAGGAACTTTACGTCGCCCTGGGTATTGCGCAGGATGGAATATTTTTGTACAGCTTGGTGCAACTGATGATACATATTCTATTAAACATTCAGAAAATCTGACTTATAGAGAATTTATTAATAGCTTTTTACCATATAATATTTCAGATACTGTAGAGAGAAAACTTTGCGATTTTTTAGAAATTGAACTTGAATCCGAGACCATGAGCAGATTAAAATGGTTAGGTATTTTCGATGAATCGAAAATCGGAATACCTAATGCAACTCCCGCTCAAATACTTCAAAAATTATTAGAAGAAAAATGGGCTCTAGGTGCAGAAGATAAGGATATGATTGCAATGCAACATCAATTTGAATATATCCTTCATGGTAAGAAAAAACAGATTACTTCATCTTTAGTGGTAAAAGGTAAAAATCAGATACATACGGCCATGTCTATTACTGTAGGTTTGCCAGTTGCAATTGCAACAAAACTTTTCTTAACAGGTATTATTAAACAAAAAGGTGTTATTGTTCCTACAATGAAAGATGTTTATGAACCAGTTTTAAAAGAATTAGAAGAATACGGGATAGTATTTGTTGAAGAAGAAACATATTTAGATTAAAATTTCAGAAAAATATCTCATTAAGAAATGAATGACCAAAACCCATTCATTGTAATCCCCGACTCCGATCGGGGATCTTTTTATTAATAACATTATTTATATGAGATTCCCGTATACACGGGAATGACAATTGAGACGATCCGTTTAGATTAAAATGCCAAATAAAAATCTTTAGTAAGATTTTTATAAGCCTCAGAATATTCATGCCGTTTGTTGAGCTCAATTATTAATTCTTGTTCAACAAGCGGCATTTTCTCTTTCATAAATTCAAGAAGCAATCTTTTAGGTTCTTTATCAGGCTTAGGAAGTACTTTTGTTTGTCGAACGCAATACAAACCATTCTCAGCAGCTTTTAAGATAAACATTGCACCTTCCAAATATGGTAAGATGATATTTAACTTTCCATTTTCTGATAAAAGTTTCAAAGCGCCAAAAACCAAATCGTCCAATTCAAGATTTGAGTTATGCCGTGCATCAGTTCGCTTTTCGTCTGTAGCATAAAGTGAGTTTTGAAAATATGGAGGATTAGAAACTATCAAATCGTATTTCTCGTTTGTGGATTTCGAATAATCTTGAAATGGTATATTAAGTACCTTTATTCTACTATCCCACAATGATTGTTTTATATTTTCTTTAGCTTGTTTGCATGCAGCTTCATCAATTTCGACAGCATCAATATTCGCATTTGATCGTTGAGCAAGCATTAATGCAATAAGACCTGTGCCTGTTCCAATATCCAAAATATTCTTGACATTTTCACAATTTGCCCACGCACCTAGTAAAACTCCATCTGTACCAACTTTCATTGCGCACTTATCTTGATGAATTGTGAATTGTTTGAATTTAAAATAATCGTTTGGCATAAATCAATTAATAAGATTCAAGTTTGCGATCTCCATTTTATCAACATCATTTAATATAGCATCCAAAACTATTTCTAATCATATTTCGACAGGCTCAATATGACAATATAATTTGTCACACTGAGCTTGTCGAAGTGTTTTTTACACATTAAAAAGGAACTTGGTTTTATTATTAAAACTTTTCAAAAATACCTAATCCAAATAATGCAAAATCGTATTTTACAGGATCATTAGGATCAAACTTTCTTAAAACCTTAGTAACTTCTTCCACTGCTTTCCAATCGTTTTGTTTTCTTTTTAAAAGTCCCAATTTTCGAGCTACATTCCCAGCATGGACATCTAAAGGTAAAAATAAATCTGACATTGGAATTTTATTCCACAATCCAAAATCAACACCATTATTATCATTCCTTATCATCCACCGCAAAAACATGTTTAATCGTTTTGCCGATGCACCTTTTAATACATTCGACACATGTTTCCCAGTTCTTTGAGGATGATCAATCTCAAAAAAAACTTCTCTAAATCTAATTAATGTATTAAAAATATTATTCTGCTCTAAGTATATTTTCTGAAACAAGTCGCCCAGGCCACCATGTTTATAGTAAATATTTTTAACTGATCGAGCAAAAAATTTACAATCCTCACCGTTAAAAGTTCTATGCTTAAAATAATTCAACCGATCCAAATCTTTTTCAGAACTATTCATAATAAATTCATACGGAGAATGATCCATAAGTGCAATTAACTTTTGCATATTTTTTATGATAGTCACTCTTTGCCCCCACGCAATTGTTGAAGCGAAAAATGCTGCAATCTCAATGTCATTTTTATAGGAAAATAAATGTGGAATTTGAATAGGATCAGTTTCAATAAAATCAGGATGATTATATTGCTCTGCTTTTTCGTTTAAAAAATCTCTTATGTCAGGTAATTCTTGCGTAATACGCATTTTCAAGAAACAAATAAACCATCTTTCATTACTAATTTTTTATCTGCCATATTTGCTAATCCTTCATCATGTGTAACAATAACAATTGACGGATTATAAATCTCACGAAGAGAAAAGAATAAATTGTGTAATTCTTTTTTATTTTCTGAATCGAGGTTACCTGATGGCTCATCAGCAAAAATAACCGCCGGTTCATTAATTAGTGCTCTTGCCACAGCAACACGTTGTTGTTCACCTCCAGATAATTCTTTTGGTTTATGATCCATTCTATGATCGAGTTTCAAAAAATCTAATATTTCTTTTGCTTTTTTTTCTGCTTTTGCCCTTGGCATTTTACCAATAAATGCAGGTATACAGACGTTTTCCAAAGCAGTAAATTCGGGCAGTAAATGATGAAATTGAAATACAAAACCAATATTATTATTTCGAAAAGATGCTAATTGCTTGTCCTTATACTTACTGACCTCCTTATTATCAAAAAGAATTTGACCTGAATCAGGACGACTTAAGGTTCCAAGAATCTGAAGAAAAGTTGTTTTGCCAGCTCCACTTGAACCAACAATTGAAATAATTTCACCCTTTTTTATTTCTAAATCAATTCCTTTTAAAACCTGCAATTCACCATATGATTTTCTTATATTTTTTGCAATAATCATTAAATAGAATTTAAGTTTAACTCGTATTATGTAATAGAAATTTTAATAAAGCTAGTATTTAACTAATAACTAATCACATTCTTTTACTTTGAAATATAAACTCGTTGAACCCAAAGAGCTTTCTTTTATTATTCTGGAAAACTAAGAAATCCTTTAGTTAACAGATATATTTCAATTTAATTGCATAATTCGGGTTTGATCCTTTATAAAGCAAACGCTAAATAAATATAAATTATATATATAGCAACAAAAACAAATCCTTTCCATCGAGTAATAATGGCTCTACTTAAAGGTAAAATAAATAAAAATAATAGTAAAGAAATTCCAATCATCCACAACATATCGAATTTCAATATCATTGGGTTAATGTCAATTGATTTTACAATACTTGTTAAGCCAAGTACTGCAAGCATGTTAAAAATATTAGATCCAATAATATTACCGATAAAAATATCCAATTCTTTTCTTAAAGCTGCTGCAATAGACGTTGCTAACTCAGGCAAACTAGTTCCTAATGCAATTACAGAAACTGAAATAATTCTATCGTCAACGCCAAGATTTTTTGCAATATTAGATGCTCCTTTTACTAAAAATTCAGCACCATAAATCAAACCAACACCGGCAGCAATTACAAAAAGAATCGAGATAAATAAATTAAATTTAGGTGGTACAGATTCTTCAAGATTTGTTTTATTGTTTTTTCTTGATTTATAAATAGACCTATAAATAAATACAAACAAAATTATAATAAAGATTACACCTTCAATAAACTGCAATTTTAAATCGAAACAAAATAGAAAGACTAGCAAACTGATAAACATCATTACTGACCAATCAAAATTAATTGCTTTTTTCTTTACTTTAATTGGCAAAACGATGGCTGTTAAGCCCAATACTAATGCTATATTAGCAATATTTGAACCTACTACATTGCCAACTGCAATATCGGGAAAGCCTTTAATTGCAGCATCCAAACTAACAACCAATTCAGGTGCAGAAGTACCAAAAGAAACTACAACCAATCCTATAACTAATTTTGATACTTTAAAATGCCCGGCAAGGGAAACACTTCCTTTTACAAGGAAATCTCCTCCAAACATTAATAATACAAAACCAAGAAATAAAAAAATGTAATCCATGATTTAAGGGTAGTTATTCGTCCTTTAAGATTTGTTTTGTGTTTTTTATTCCGCTTTTTATATCGTCGTTAATTTCCTCAAAATTTTTTTTAAGGTCTCCTGTATGATCATTCATTTCTTTTTTAATATCGTCGGTTGCTTTTTTAAATTCTCGCATTCCCTTTCCAAGCCCTTTGGCGATATCTGGTATTTTATTTGCTCCAAAAAGTAATAAAACCACCAAAAGAATAACGAATATTTCCTGTCCACTAATAAAAATTAACATAAAAAATATTTAATCAGTTTTTACAAATATACATTATGTTTAACTCGCTTTATATATTATATCTTGAATTTTTTTCTGGCACAATTTGATTTCTTAAATATTTAAAGCAATGTATTTGAAGCTCGCTGAAACCATATAAATAACTCCTCAATACTCTTAAAGACGTTACAAACCCCAATTTAAATTTATTCTCTTTACACTATATTAAAAAATAAGATTAAACAAAAAAGAAGCCTCTTGGTTTAGAGGCTTCTTTATATTTATTGAAATAAATTATTTCTTATTTTTTTTATGAACAGTGTCATAAACAACAGGTGTTGCAATAAATAATGATGAATAAGTACCAACTACTACACCTATTAATAGTGCAAATACAAATCCTCGAATTACTTCACCACCAAAAATAAAGATCGTAAGTAATACCACAAATGTACTTAAGGATGTACTAAACGTACGACTTAAAGTGCTATTTAATGAATCATTTAAGACCGTATGACGTTCACGTTTCGGATATAGTGTTAAATTCTCTCTGATACGGTCAAACACAACAACAGTATCATTTATCGAATAACCAACAACTGTAAGAATTGCAGCTATAAATGCCTGGTCAATTTCTAACGAAAATGGTAAAATACCCCAAAATATTGAGAATATTCCAAGAATAATTAATACATCGTGCATAATTGCTGTGATGGCTCCTAAACCATATTGCCAGTTTCTAAATCTTATAAAGATATAAACGAACATTAAAACCATAGCAAGAATAATAACAACTAAGGATCTATATAAAATATCATCCGCTATAGTTGCACCAACTTTTTGTGAACTTTTTAAACCCAAAACATTTTCTACGTCATGAATGCCAGCTTCACTAATTTGTCCATTTTCCTCAACAATAAATCCTTTTAAAAAATGTTCTTGCCTTAAGTTTTCAAAGCCATAAATAGAAGCCAAGCCCTGAAACAATTTTGTTTCAACATCTTTATCTACTTCAACTGCATCCTCCTCAATTCTATATTTAGTAGTTATTTTAACCTGATTGTCATCACCAAATATTTTAACTACAGGTGCACTTCCAAATTCATCTTCAAGATTATTTTTAATATCAACAATACTTACAGTATTTTCGAAACGAATAATATATGATCTACCACCTGTAAAATCAACTCCTTGATCTAAACTTCTTGTAAATAAGGAACCTATACTAATCAATATTGCAATAGCAGAAATTACATAGAAAATCTTGCGTTTTTCTAAAAATTTAATTTTTGTATTTTTAAAAGCGTTATTAGTAAGCTTAGTAGAATATGAAATTTCTTTATTTCGTTTTAAGTACCATTCGAAAATTAAGCGAGTTAAGAAAATTGCAGTAAATAACGATGTAAGAATACCTATTAATAAGGTTGTTGCAAATCCTTTAATTGGACCAGTACCAAAAGTGTACAGTATAGCTGCAGTTAAAAAGGTCGTAACGTTTGCATCAATTATAGCAGAATAAGCATTTTTATAACCATCTTTAATAGCTAATTTAACACCCTTTCCTGCTGTAAGCTCTTCACGAATACGTTCATATATTAGCACGTTAGCATCAACCGACATACCAATAGTTAATATAATACCTGCGATACCGGGTAATGTTAGAACTGCTCCTAAAGATGCAAGAACTCCCATTATAAAGAACATATTAATAACAAGTGCTATATCGGCAACCAGACCTGCTTTACGGCTATAATAGAATATCATGTATATTAAGACTACTATAAAAGCTATAAAGAAAGACATTAAACCAGCATCTATTGCTTCTTGACCTAATGATGGTCCAACAATTTCTTCTTGGATAATTCTTGCCGGAGCAGGTAATTTACCCGACTTTAATATGTTTGCTAAGTCTTTTGCTTCGTTTACGGTAAAATCACCTGAAATAGATGAACGACCACCAGTAATCTCCTGATTAACTCTCGGTGCTGAGTAAACATAATCATCAAGAACTATAGCAATAAAGTTTCCTATGTTATTTTTAGTTAATCGAGCCCAAACTTTAGCTCCATCTGCATTCATACCCATTGAAACTTCTGCGCTACCTTGATTTTGATCAAACTCTTGTCGTGCATCAGTAACTACATCTCCATCAAGAGGAGCTTTGCCGTCGCGACCTGTAACTTTTATTGCATGCAATTCATAGAAACTTCTAGACTCGTCAGGCTTATAGTGCTTTACAGCCCATTTAAAGCTTATATCTCTAGGCAAAACGGATTTCACCTGGCTTAATTTAAGGTAAGCATTAACTTTCGAGGTATCAGAATAACGAGCCATTCCCACAACAGATCCATCCATTGGTTGCCCTGTATTTGGATTAATCCTTGGACGTAATACTGAAAATAACGGATATCTTTCAGCAATTTGATTTTGAGATAAATCTGTAGAATCTTGCTCTGTTACATCTGACTCTATCTGATCAAGTAATGATAATTCATCTGAGCTTTCTGATTCTTCAGCTTGCTCATCTTCAACTGTACTTTCAGTTTCAATTGCAGGTTCTTTTGATTTCTCTATTTCTTTTTGTGCTTGTTCTATTCCATAAATAACTTCATTCGCTTGAAGAAGATAATTATATACTTGAGTGTTATTATATGTTTCCCAGAATTCAAGATTAGCAGTTCCCTGTAATAAATCACGTACACGATCCTGATCCTTAACACCAGGTAATGCTACCATAATTCTGCCTGTTTCTTCTAATTGCTGAATATCGGGCTGGACTACTCCAAAACGGTCAATACGACTACGAAGAATATTAAATGAATTTTCAATCGCATCTTGTGCTTCTTCCTCAATAACTTTTAATACATCAGCATTTGTTGAGTTAAAATCTATTTTATCTTTTAGCTCAATAGTATTAAAAATTGCGGCCAATTTTGCATTTGGGTCAATTTCATTAAACGCTTTGCCAAATAAAGTAACAAAATCCTCGCGGCTATCTTTACTATATTCTCTGGCCAAATGTAAAGCTTGATTAAAAGTTGTATCTTTATTATTATTAGCCATAGCCTTAATAATTTCTTCAACCGATATCTCAAGAATAACATCCATTCCACCTTTAAGGTCAAGACCAAGATTGATTTCTCTTTCCTGACATTCTCTAAATGTATATTTTCTTATCCCGAGGTTATAAACTTCCTCGCTTGAAATTGAATCAAGATAGGCATCTTCTTTTTCTGGGTTACCTTGTGCATATTGCTCGGCATCATTATAAATCCCTTGTGCAACCCATGTAAAAGATAAGTAGTAAATACTTATTACGGCCAATGAAATGGCCAAAAATCTAATAGCTCCTTTAATCTGCATTGTCAACTATTTTATTGAAATTATTAATTTATTTTCCTATTAATCAAATTGTCGTGCAAAGATAAAATTATTTTTTAGAATCACACTTTTTCAATGGATTAAAGATAAACATCGAGTCCAAATTTCGTACTACAAAACACAAACACCAAATATCGAAATTGATATTTGGTGTTTGATTAACATCATTTATATTTATTATTCGATAAGTTGATCAAAATCGGTATCTAATGACTTACCTTGAATAAAATCGTAAAGAGTAATTTTTCGAAGATTATAAAAATTAGACCAATATTGTCTTAATGCAGCTATATAGTTTGTTTTAGCAACATCCTTTTCTGATAATGAAACATTTAAATCTAACACATCTACTTTACCAATCAAAAATCGTTGTTTAGTCATATCATAACGTTTTTGTGCAATGGTATCAGATTTTGCAGCTATAATTAACTGGTCATCTTGTAAATTAAATTGCATTACATATAAGTAAACACTCTGAATAAAGTCTGTTCTTGATTGCTCTACTGTTGTGCGAATAACTTCCTGGCTTGATTGAGCCATTTTATATTTACCTTTACCTAAGCCCCAATCTAAAATTGGTATATTTAAACCTAAGTTAAACCTTTGCTGGTCTTGTGGATTAACATAAACATTTGAAAGTTCATCCGATTGCTGAGTATAACCTATACTCGCAAAAATATCTGCTTGCAAGCCTTTTTCTGATTTAGCTTTTGCAACATCTCGCTCGGCTTCAATTAACTGACGTTCAAAGGCGATAATACTTGGATTATTTGCTCTTGCAATTTCAAGAGTATTTTCCACATCAACAGTTATATCAGGAATTTTTTTAGGAATAATTAATTTTAGATTTACTTTTTCGTTGAAACCTAAAAATGAACGCAATTGAAATTTCTTAATTTCTAAATCTACTAACGATGAATTTAATGATGAATTTGCATTTAAAACACTTAGTTCCATTTGCATCAATTCATTTTCAGCAATGGTTCCAATATTATATCTACCTGTGGCAATTTGATATAAGGTATCAGCATTTGAAAAATTTATTTTTGCTACTTGCAAATTTTGTTGTGCTAAAGCCAAATCAAAAAAGTAATTAACCGCTTTTAATGAAACATCTTCAAGTGATGATATATATATTTTCTTAGCTTCTTCGTATTTCAAAGGCTCAATTTGTTTTTGCCATTTATACTCATTATAAAATAATACAGGTTGCCTATACCCAATACTTAATGGTGTAGACAGGTACGATATTGATTCATCCTCACCAAAAACATCTAAACGAGTTAAGCTTGATGTTGCAAATATTTGCCCGCCTGTTAAACCCACATTTTGACGTAAGTTCAAATCAATAGAAGAGCTATTCATATTATCCTCAACATATGTATATTTTCCATCGGAGTTCTGATACTTTTTAATTTCTCTACTAAAACCCGGTAAAGTTGTTCCCATGCTTAAATTTGGTCTAAAATCGGCCTTAAATGTTCTAAACTGCCAATAATTTGCACGAAATCTATGTTTTGCCATAATAGCATCGGGAGATTGCTCTCTAGCTAATTGAACCACTTCCTTAAATGTTAATTCCTCGAAAGATATTTCTTGAGCTACTAAAGGCTTTGCCACCACACTTAAAAGTATAACTATATATAATTTAACCCGTTTCATTAATGTAAATATTTTTATTTATTCGTACCTTAAGGATTCAATAGGATCTTTGTCGGCTGCTCGTTTTGCAGGTGAAATACCAAAAATTACACCTATTACTGCACTTACTCCAAAAGCAACAATGATCGATCCCGGGGAAATTATAGTTAGTATTCCGGCAAATTTCATTATTAATTTTGAAAACACAACTCCTAGAAAAACACCAATTAAACCACCTGATACAGATATTAAAATTGCTTCGGACAAAAATTGAGCAATAATGTCCGCTTTTTTAGCTCCCAGAGCAAGCCTTATCCCAATTTCTTTAATACGTTCCATAACGGTTGCAAACATAATATTCATTATTCCAATACCCCCAACAATTAATGAAATACTGGCTATTGCACCAAGTACAATATTAAAAATATCTTTTGTTCGCTGTTGTTGTTTTAAAAGTAATTCAGGTACTGTTATCTCAAAATCTTTTACATTCATATGTCGGCGTAGCAACATTCTACTTAAGATTTCTGTAGTATTAGTTATTTGTTCAGTTTCCTGGACTTGTACAATTATTTTATCTAACTGATTACCATTAGTATTGGTTGATTCTTGTCCTCCTGAAAATGAAAAAAACCTTCCTCCACCATAGAAACTACTGCCGCCTATACTTTTAGAGTTTATTAAAGCTCTGTTCATATATCGAAGCAACATTGTTTGCACTGGAATATAAACATTATCATTAACTAGATTTACACCAGCATTATCTGCTGCAGAAAGATTTACATTTGATTTTTCCAAAACGCCAATAACTTTAAGCCAAACATGTCCAAACTTTAGATATTGATTTACCGGATCGGTATTACTAAATACTTTTGCACTAATATTTGCTCCTATTACACAAACAGGAATTCCGTTATCAGCCTGATAGTCACTGAAATATCGTCCTTTTTCAAAATTAATATTATATACATCGAAATAGTCGTTATTTACACCTATTACTTTAGCAGCAACTCTTTTCCCATTTTGCACAACGAATGAATTAGCAATAATTTCGGGGGTTATTTTTTTAACCGAAGGCACCACTTTTTTAATCGTTTCTAAATCTTTCATAGTAAGACCAGGTGAGAATTTTTCTTTTTTTAATTCACCGTTTCCAGAATCTGATCCGTCGGATGACTCTCCGTTTTCTCCACCAGTTAAATCAATTGTAGGTGTAATTACAATGTTATTTACACCAACCATTTTTATTTGCTCTAGAATTTCTTGCTGAGCTCCATTACCAATTGCGAGCATACTTATAACTGCAGCGGTTCCAAATATAATTCCTAAAGCTGTTAAAATAGATTTTAACTTGTTACCGAGCAAAGATTCAATTGCAATTTCAATATCATGAAAATATCTACTTATCATATTATTTTTATTTTGAGCCTGATGATGGACGTCGGTTTTGTCCTCCTTGCTTTCCAAAGTTTCTTTCAGGTCTCTTAACTTCCTCCTGTTTTTTCTTTTCCTCTTCTTTTTTCAGTCTTTCTCGTTCTTTTATTATAGAAATAAGATCTTCTCCTGCTAATTTAAATTTTTCTAAATTTTCAGGAACCGAAAGATAAATTTCATCACCTACTTCTACACCTTGTTCTATAATTATATAGTTCTCGTTTGATTCTCCGGGAACAATAACTTGTTTATTATTCGATTTTGTATAAACAAAACTTAAACTGTCTTCGTTATGAATTGCCTCCAAAGGCAGAAATAAAACCTCTTCATAAACATTTGTAATAATTTGATTACTAGTTGTCATAGCAGGTCGCATAATACTATCCGACTGATCAACATAAATAACAACTTCAAATACTTTTGCATCTGTGTTTTGAAGTTGTTCACCAATATTAGCTACTTCAATAACCTGTCCGGTATATTTTTTATCTGGGAATGCATCAAACCCAATTCGAACCTCTTGTCCGGCTTTCACTTTGCTAATATCAATTTCGTTAACATAGGTTTTTGAATTCATTACAGAAAGATCGGGCAGCGTAGCTACTGTTAGATCCCAGGGATTAATCATTGAACCTACTTTACGTTTTTGACCACTCCATTCTTTTTTATAAATAACCATACCGGATTGTGGCGCGTAAATAGTGAATTTACTTATCACATCCTTAAGTTCTGTTATTTTACGTTTAGCCTTATCGAATTCAATATATGCCTCGCGCATATTAGCTTTAGCCTGTTGTACTTTTAATGAATAATTATCGCTCGATTGCAGAAATGATCTTTGAGCTTTTTCTTTATCAATTGTTGCCTGACGAATAGTGGCAGGGGGTTCATATTTACTTTGCTCTAAAACAATTTGTTTCTCTTCCATTGCAAACTTCAAATTCACCAATTGGTCACGCAGTTCACGTAATTGCATTGTTGTATCTAACTGCGTTTTTAAATACTGCGATTCCTTTGTTTCTAGCTCATCTTCCAAATCTTTTAAGCTTGTTCCCACTTCCGAACGATCCAGTTCTCCAACATAAGCACCGGAGTCGACTACCGTTCCCTCTGCAACTAAATCCTGAATTTTAATATTTCTTATTCTAATACTTCTGCTATTTCGTAGCTCCGTTGGGCCCATTATGTCAACTGAGCTTTTTGCTTGAAGCTCGCCAGTTGTTGTTACTAAAATTTCAAATTCACCTTTTTCAACTTTAACAACTAATTGATTTTGAGCATCCTTTTTCCCTGGTCTAAATACAAGAATTGCGATTAATATTACTAAAACAATCGCAATCCCAACGTAATACTTTTTCTTCATCATTAAGATTTTATATCAAAGTTTTTATTATATCGATAATATCATCAGCTAGCTGATTTGCACTTTTAAGATCAATACTTTCGGCGTAAATTCTAATAATAGGCTCTGTATTTGATTTTCGAAGATGAAGCCACCCTAGTTCAAATTCTATTTTCACGCCATCAATGTCAATTATATTTTGATCTTTAAATTTATCTTTAACCGAAACTAATATTTTGTCAACGTTTATTTCTGGAGTTAAATGCATTTTCTTTTTTGCAATAACATACTCAGGATATCGAGATCGTAAATCGGAACATTTTCCTTTTGTTTTTGCTAAATGTGTTAAAAATAAGGCTATCCCAACTAAAGAATCACGGCCATAATGTAATTCCGGATAAATTACTCCTCCATTCCCTTCACCACCAATTACAGCATTATTTTCTTTCATACTTTCAACAACATTTACCTCTCCTACGGCAGAAGCAAAATATTCGCCTCCATAACTTTCAGTAATATCTTTTAATGCCTTAGATGAAGATAAATTAGAAACTGTATTACCTTTTTTATTTTGTAAAATATAATCGGAAACTGCAACTAAAGTATATTCTTCGCCAAACATAGATCCATCTTCGTTCACAATAGCTAATCGATCAACATCGGGATCGACAACAAAACCGAGATGCGCCTTTGTCTCTTTTACTACTTTTGAAATCTCAGTTAAATGTTCTGGCAAAGGTTCCGGATTATGTGGAAAAATCCCGTTAGGCTCGCAATATAATTCAATTATATCATTAACTCCAAGAGCCTTTAAGATTGCAGGAATAGCTATTCCACCAACTGAATTTACTGCATCAATAGCAATTTTAAATTTTGCAGCTTTTATAGCTTCTACATCAACTAAAGGAAGATCAATAATTTGTTTTATATGTATATCCAAAAAATCATTTCTTACAGTTTCGACTCCTAAATCATCGACATCGGCGTAATTAAAATCTTCCTTTTCGGCAGCAGCCAAAATCTTCGAACCATCTGTTGCAGATAAAAACTCGCCCTTTTCATTTAACAATTTAAGTGCATTCCACTGTTTTGGATTATGACTAGCAGTTAAAATTATTCCTCCCTGTGCGCTTTCATGCGTAACGGCTATTTCTGTAGTTGGAGTTGTTGCTAAACCAATATTAATCACATCAATTCCCATTCCCATTAATGTTCCAATAACAATTTGGCTAACCATTTGACCAGAAATTCTTGCATCGCGACCAACTACAACTTTAACTTTTTCAGCATCTGATCTATTTAAAATCCATTGCCCATAGGCCGAAACAAATTTCACAGTATCTAATGGACTTAAACCTTCTCCCGCTTTACCGCCTATTGTTCCTCGAATACCTGAAATTGATTTTATTAATGTCATATCCCTAAGACTGTTAATTATTATTTAAGTTTAACTCGTGTAATATATTAGATATTTGAATAAGATTTGTATTAAACTGATATTATGTATCTTTTTTATGTCGTGCAATAAAACTCGCTGAACCCGAAAGATTTACTCGCTATCCTTGAAATTAATTAAGAATCTTTCATTAATCATATTACATTTCTCTAATGCTCTAGCTGGGTTTAAAATCGAATAAAGATAGTTAAATAGGACTGTTTGTAATATTAATTAAACTTTTTTTTAACAATCCAATATCAATGTCGTTTAGTTAAAGGTTTATTACTTAAAAATTTAGATTCCTGCATTACTCGTTTCACTCATGAGAAAAGTTCGCAGGAATGACAGTAGGGTAAGAAAACAAACCCTTTGTCATTCCGCACTCCTGCCTGCCGGCAGGCAGGTGATGCGGAATCTTTCTAACTAAACGACATTGAATCTGATATTCGATTTTTAAATTTGATTTAGCAATACACATTAAATTAATGTATTAACTTTGCAAGCATTAAAAAAACCTATATAAGAATTAATCAGCATCGGTAATGGAGAGAGAGAAAAATAGAGGTAAAAAACAAAGCTTTTCAAAAAACAAGCCTTCTTTTAAAAAGGAAAAATCAGGAAAAGAAGATTCAAAACAGAAGACTTCCAATTGGGATGAGCCTATTAGATTAAATAAGTTTATAGCTAATTCTGGAATTTGTTCGCGCCGTGATGCTGATGAATTAATAAAATCTTGCGAAGTTTCAGTAAATGGGAAAGTTGTTCAGGAACTAGGAACAAAAGTTACACCCAATGACGAAATTACATACAAAGGCAAAAAAATAAGCAGAGAGCAAAAAGTTTATATTCTTATGAATAAACCCAAAGATGTTGTTACTACAGTTAGAGATAAACATGCTGAAAGAACAGTTATCGAACTTATTGAAAATGCTTGTCCGGAAAGAGTATACCCCGTTGGGCGCCTTGACAAAAATACCACAGGTGTATTATTACTAACCAACGATGGAGATCTTACCAAACAACTAACTCATCCAAGTTATAAAAAAAAGAAAATTTATCATGTACAGTTAGACAAAAATCTTACTAAGGCTGATATGCTTAAAGTAATTGATGGCGTACAGTTGGAAGAGGAATTAATTCAGGTTGATGCAATAAGTTATGTTGAAGAAAAAGATAAATCGCAAATTGGAATAGAAATCCACTCAGGACAAAATAGAATTGTGCGAAGAATTTTTGAATCGCTTGAATATAAAGTGAGAAAACTAGACAGAGTTTATTTCGCAGGATTAACAAAGAAAAACTTGCCGCGTGGTAAATGGAGATTTCTTACAGCTCAGGAAATTTCTATCCTAAAACGCAAATCATTTAAATAATTTTAAATTATTTATATATTAGCATTCTGTACGCAACTAATTGTAATAAATTTATTGAATTGTGTGTAAGAAATTATTTGTATTTTTAGTTTTCGCTTTACTACTATATCAGTCAATATATAGCCAAAATATTAAAGGCCTAATAATAGATTCAGAAACAAAAGAAACTTTACCTTTTGTAAATATATTTTACGGTGAAACGAATTTGGGCACAACCACAGATAAAAATGGATTATTCGAAATTACAAGCGAAAAATCTATTCTCAAACTATATATTAGGTATCGTGAATATTACTCCGATACTATAGAACTCAAACAATATAATTCAACAAACAAGATTGTTTTTAAACTCCATCCGAAAGCATTTAATTTAGAAGAAATAGAAGATTTTCCCAAAATCGAGTTAATAATAATTAAAACAGTAAACAATAAGTCTGATGAATACTGGCAAAATAAAAGAGCTAAAGAATTATCGGAGATTGAAAAAGAAACATATCGGATTATTGATAGCATAAATAAGGCAGAGAAACTTGATAAAAAATTATCACGGATTGAAGTATTTAAAAGTGGAAACATCCCTTTAGGATGGTTTAATCTACCATTAAATAAAATAATGGATTATAATAACTATGAAGGATATCGTTTAGGCCTAGGATTAATGACAAATGAGAAAATTTCGAAATACTTTTCACTTGGTGGATATTTTGGGTTTGGTTTTAAAGATAAATCCTGGAAATATGGTGGCGATTTGATTTTTAATCTACATGAAGATTCTGAAAGTAAAATTCATTTTTCGTATGCAAATGATGTAAAAGAAAAAGCAGGATATAGCTTCTTTAAAACCTCTGATCTTACAACTACTGAAATTTACAGGGACTTTATGATCGAAAATATGGATCTCGAAGAAACATATCAGATTTCATGTAGTTTTTTAAGCCTTCAATATCTTAAAACTAAAATATTTTTAAATCAGCAATACATTACAGCAACAGATGATTATGCTAATGGATCAAGTGGAGTAGCTTCAACAAACGAATTTATTTTTACTGAAATTGGCTTACAACTAAGATATGCTTATAATGAAAAATTCATACAAACCTTAAAATCGAAGTATACTTTAGGAACGAATTATCCAATTTTTTTTGGAAACATAATTAGAGGTACAAATTTATTCGATGGCGAATATGAATACACTAAATATGAAGTAAAGCTCACTAAATCTTTTAAAACAAGGACATTAGGAACAACAAACTTAGCTTTTGTTGGTGGACAAATTTATGGTGAAGTTCCTATTTCTAAAATTTATAACGGACATGGCAGTTACCAGCCGTTTAGTATCGAAGCTGAAAACTCTTTTGGAACAATGCGAATGGGCGAATTTTATTCGGACAGATTTATTTCAATATTTTTTAAACATGATTTTGGAAATTTATTATTCAGGTCAGAAAATTTCAATCCTAAGTTTGCTGTGGTAAATAATTTTGGAATAGGCGAGCTCACACAAAATTCGAATCATCAAACAACCACTCAAACTCAATCCATTGAAAAAGGATATTACGAATGCGGATTATTAATTAATAATATTTTAAATCAATCCTTTTTAGGCTATGGATTTGGATTGTTTTACCGTTATGGATCCTACGCGTATACAAATACAGCCGACAATTTTTCTTATAAACTTACTTTGACAATTGGATTGTAGGTTTTCAGATTAAATCTAATAGAAAGCAGCAATAATTAATAAGATGCTTCGACAAGCCTGACTGCCGTCAGGCAGGCTCCGCATGACAAACATAATTACATTGTCACACTGAGCCGATCGAAGTGTAGAATTCTGTTAAACACTAATCATAACAAAATCATTTTGAAGCATTTTAGCCAAAAATTCTCTTATCTTTGCAAAAAATTTAGAAAAATACTATAATGCCACACAAATCAGGTTTTGTAAATATTATTGGAAATCCAAACGTTGGAAAATCGACTATAATGAATGAAATGGTAGGAGAAAAACTTTCTATTATAACTTCTAAGTCGCAAACTACCAGACACAGGATTATGGGAATTGTGAATACTAATGATTACCAGATTGTATACTCTGATACACCTGGGATACTTAAACCGAACTACAAATTACAAGAAAAAATGATGCGGTTTGTTGGAACTGCATTTGAAGATGCTGATATAATATTATATATTACAGATGTTGTTGAAACTTTTGACAAAAACGAACAATACATTGAACGCTTATCAAAAGTTAATGTTCCGATTCTACTTTTAGTAAATAAAATTGATTTAAGTGATCAAGAGAAACTTGAAAAACTTGTAGATACTTGGAAACAAAGGCTTCCTAAAGTAGAAATAATCCCAATATGCGCAATTAAAAAATTTAATTTAGACCATGTATTTAAGCGTATAGTAGATTTATTACCAGAAGGAGAACCATTTTTTCCAAAAGATGCTCTTACAGATAAAACTGAAAGATTCTTTGTTTCCGAAATTATTCGCGAGAAAATTTTACTACACTATAGAAATGAAATTCCATATTCTGTTGAAATAGAAATTGAAGAATTTAAAGATGAAGAAAAGATCTTGCGAATAAGAGCTATTATACATGTTATACGACCATCGCAAAAGGGAATAATAATAGGACATAAAGGTGAATCCTTAAAAAGAGTAGGTACAGAGGCGCGCTTAGATATTGAAGAATTCTTTGGTAAGAAAGTTTTCATTGAAATTTTCGTTAAAGTAAGTAAAGACTGGCGCGATAAAGATCGAAATTTAAGAAGCTTTGGATATAATTAATAATTTGAATTCGAGGCACAATATCAAAGTCAGGAAAAATTTCAAACAAATGAAAGAACTAGAAGTTAAAACATATAATTTTGCTATTCAAGGAATTGGGCTTATAAAAAGTCTGGAGAAAGAATTTCCTGAATTGGCAAATAATGAATTAAAACAAAGTATTGGTTCGGTTTCAATTAAGTTTATAGACGCACTTAACGCAGAGGGAAACGAAGATTTTGCTCAAAACATAAAGGATTGTCATTCAAGTGCATTGAAATCATCTATATTATTAATCGAAATGGATGAAATTAAAAATGATACATTTAATAAGCAAAAGAAGGCGTTAATTAATGAATCAAAAGTAATTATCGAGAAACTCGATATAATAATAAGTAAGTTAATTTTTTAAAATATAAACCATGATTGTAGCGATAGTAGGAAGGCCGAATGTAGGGAAATCAACATTGTTTAACCGATTAACAGAAACAAAACAAGCAATAGTTGATGAGGTAAGTGGAGTAACTAGAGATAGATTATACGGCAAAGCAGAATGGACAGGGCGAGAATTTTCTGTAATTGATACCGGAGGTTACATTCATAATTCTGAAGATATTTTTGAAGAAGAAATAAGAAAACAAGTTGAAATTGCGATTGAAGAAGCAAATCTTATCCTTTTTGTTGTAGATGTTGCTAGCGGCATTACAGATCTGGATGAAACGGTTGCACAACTTCTGAGAAAATCAAATAAAAACATATTACTTGTTGTAAACAAAGTAGATAATAATGCTCGAATTCTTGATTCACATGAATTTTACAAATTTGGTTTAGGTGATCCTATTTGTATTTCATCGATAAATGGAAGTGGAACAGGCGAGATGCTCGATGAAATTGTTAGCTATATTGAAGATGAAAAAACCGGAGACGAACTTGATATTCCAAAATATACAGTGATTGGACGACCTAATGTTGGTAAATCATCTTTAATTAATACTTTAATAGGTGAAGAGAGAAATATAGTAACCCCTATTTCCGGAACAACGCGAGACTCAATTCATACTAGATACAATAAATTTGACCAAGATTTTTATTTGGTAGATACGGCTGGAATTCGAAAAAAGGGTAAAGTTACAGAGAATCTTGAGTTTTATTCTGTCCTTCGTTCCATTCGCGCCATAGAGCAAGCAGATGTTTGTTTACTTTTAATTGACGCAACACAAGGTGTTGAATCTCAAGACTTAAGTATCATTGGTCTTGTTCAAAAAAATAATAAGGGATTAGTAATTCTGGTTAATAAATGGGACTTAATTGAAAAAGAGACCAATACATCTAAGGAATTTACTGAAAAAATTCTACATAAAATAGCTCCATTTAAAGATGTTCCAATAATTTTTACTTCTGTAATAAACAAGCAGCGAATTCACAAAGTACTTGAAGAAGCAAATGTAGTTTACGAAAACAGAAGAAGAAAAATTACAACTTCAAAACTAAATGAAGTTATGCAAGAAGTTATAGAAGCAAACGGTCCTCCATCAATAAAAGGAAAGCTTATAAAAATAAAATATATTACTCAACTAAATACTTACTATCCATCGTTTGCATTCTTTTGTAATTTACCACAGTATGTTAAAGAGCCTTATAAAAGATTTTTAGAAAATAAGTTGCGTGAACATTTTGATTTCAGAGGTTCTCCTATTATAATTTATATGAGAAAAAAATAGTTTAGTGAAAAAGCTTGGACTGATCATATTAACTTTATATTTATTTTGCACTGCTTGCGAAAAAGTCGAAGAATATTCTGAAATACCGTACATAAAATATAAAGATTTTATTTTTGAGACTGAAAATATTGATGATTTTATTAATCATGTTGGCTTTTTAAGCTTTGAATTTATTGATGGAGATGGCGATATTGGCTTTAATGAAAACTCTGATACGGTAATAGACAATGAAATTTACGATGTTTTAATATCTGGATATACTAAAATAAATGGCGATTTTATTCTTACTGATTCTACCTATAATGTTTTGTTACCATATTTTGCAGAAGGAGTTTACAGAAAATATTTGAGGGGCGAGATGAAAATACAAATTTATTTGAATCCAGATCAAACAAATGATACTGTAAGATATGATTTTCAAATAATGGATAGAGCTTATAACTTAAGTAACTTAGAATCAACACCAGAATTAATTATACCAGAAGCAAATTAACAATTCCCTTAAAAACTTGTTTTATTAATTATAAAACTTAATGATTTAATAAAATGTTGATTACAAAAAACATAAAAATGGCCGATGTAATTCATATGAATTACTTTACCTTATCGGTTCTGAATCGTTTTGGTATTGAACTTGGATTTGGCGACAAAACTGTTGTGGAGGTATGTAAAAAAGCAAATATAGATGTTGATTTCTTTTTAGAAATAGCAAATGCATTTGTTGATAAAGATTACTTCCCAAAAAAGCAATTACAATCTTTTTCGGTTAAACTTATTACAGATTATTTACGAAAAACACATTATGAATATCATCAGATAAAAGTTCCCGAAATAGAGAACTTAATAGAGGATATGGTTAAGTCTGGTTACACCGATAAGGAAAATTTAGTATTATTAAAGAAATTTTTTAATGATTATAAACAAGAATTACTTAATCATACTCAGCGAGAAGAAACGGTTGTATTCCCATATGCTATATCAATTGAAGACGCTTACAACTCAAAAACTCTTGAAAATTCGGTATTTGATTTAATGGAAACATATTCTATTTCAATTTTCCAGAATGAACATGAAAATATTGATGAAAAACTTTTCGATCTTAAAAATATCATTATAAAATATTTACCAAAACAAAAAAAATCAGAAAATTGTCACAAACTTCTTTACGAGTTATTTAGCCTTGAACAAGATATGATTGATCATTCAAGAATTGAGGATAAGGTTTTTGTGCCGAAAATCCGAGATATGGAAAAAGTTATTACAAAAAGATTTGCAGAAAAAAAGCAATAGATGCCTAAATCAACTTTCATAATATGCGAGAAATCATACATTGTAAGAAAAGGTTTGATTTCAATTATTGAGAAAATTCCAAACACTCAAATTGTTCAGCAATTCGATAGTGAGGATGAAATGAAAAATCTGAGCAATATTGAATCTGACTTTATAGTAATAAATCCTAATTTACTAAATAAAGAAACCATAAACATACTTCAAAATGCTGGCTCGCCTGCCGGAAGTGAAGGGAATTCACAATTCATATCACTTTCAGAGAAATCAGAAATAACAGATATTAACTGGGTTGAATTTATTAATATAAATGATAGTCAGAATACTATATTAACTAAACTTAAAACACTTATTGGGAATAAAGAAACCAATGAATCAAAATCGAAATCGCAGGATGAGATTAGCAAACGTGAAGTTGATATACTTAAAAATATAGCATTGGGTCTTTCAAATAAGGAAATTGCTGACAAATTATTTATCAGCACCCATACTGTAGTAACACACAGAAAAAATATAACCCGGAAGCTTGGTATTAAAACAGTTCCGGGTTTAACAATATATGCTATATTAAATAAGATTATTAATATTAATGATACCGAGTAAATTAAATTTTAACTGCCATAAATAACACATCATCAACTTGCTGTAGTTTACCTCTCCACTCATTAAAAGTTTTAGAAACATGTTCATTTTGAATATCCATTGGTTTATCGCACACTCCTGCTAACATATTTTTTACTCTATCCATTTTAAATTTCTTGCCTCTTGGACCACCAAATTGATCTGGATATCCATCAGAAAACATATAAATAATATCTCCGGGATGCAGCTGGAATCCAACATTCTCAAAACGTTTTTCCGCTTTAGGATCGCCGCCAATTGATGCTTTAGTTCCTTTCACATATTGCAATTCTTTATCTTTATAAAGTATCAAAGGTCTCATTGCCGATGAAAATCTCATATAATGAGTATTTACATCTATTTCACAAACTATAATATCCATTCCATCGTGTGCTCTTTCTGCATCAATATTCTGATTTAATGTACTTTGCAATTCTTTATCCAATTGTTGCAATATTGCTGAAGGTGAATCAATTTCTTTTCTCCAGCATATATCTTTAATTAAAGTAGTACCAATCATAGACATAAAAGCACCCGGCACACCATGTCCTGTAGAGTCTGCACAAACAATTAAGAACTTATCAGCGTTTATACGTTCAAACCAATAAAAATCACCACTCACAATATCTCGAGGTTGATAACAAACAAATGCCCCCGAAAAATTCTCATCAATTGTTGTCACAGATGGCAATATACTTTCCTGTATTCTTTGAGCGTAATTTATACTATCAGTAATATCTCTATTTTTAATTTCAAGTTCTTCTTTTTGCTCAGTTACTTCCTTGGTTCTTATGGTAAGTTCATTTTCCAAATACTCTTGTAATGCTTTCTGCTTACGCTCTCTATCTTTTATATATAGTAAAATTAAGCCAGCACCAACAATAATTGACAGACTAATAAACCACCAGGTTTTCCAAAATGGAGGACGAATAGTTATTTCCATTTCGAGAGGTTCTTCAACACAATAACCATCAGAATTGCAGGCCTTTAACATAAATGTATACTTGCCATCTTCAATTCTAGGATAATATACAAATCTATCTTTTGTAGGCTTTGACCACTCTAAATCGTATCCATCCAATTTATATTGATACAAAACGCCTTCCGGATCACTATAGCTTGTGCCAACATAAGAAATATTCAAATTATATATTTTATAATTTAATACAATTGATTCCCTAAAGTTAATTGGATCATTAGTAAATAAAACCTCCAAAATACTTAGTCTTGGAGCAATTACATTCTTTTTTTCTTTTGAACTATCATATACTACTAAGCCATCAGTTGTTCCCGTAAATATAATTCCATTTTCTTGTTTTAAAACTGCATTATAATTACAATTGCCCGTAATACCAATTTCTGTACCATAAACCTTAACATCTCCGGTATTAACATCTATGCTACTCATTCCAGGTCTATGACCAACCCAAACTTTTCCCTCATCATCGGCCATAATACTATAGCAATAATCTGATTTTAATCCATTATCTGCGGAATAATAACTTATACTATCTTCTTCGAATTTGAACACTCCTGCACCATATGTAACAGCCCACATGTTTCCATTTATATCTTCCGTGATTGAAGTAAATTGAAGATTTACGTTTCCTGCAATAGAGTAATTTAAGTCACTGTTTAATACAAATACACCTTGACTTTTAGTAGCTATCCAAGGGTTATTTTCTGAATCAATATATACATATTTAATATTATTATGAGGCAATGCCTGATCCGTATTATACAATTGGCTCTTTCCCGTTTTAAGGTCAAAAACTAAAACTCCATTTTCAGTTGCAGCCCAAACGGTTTCTTCATTTCCCGTTATCGAGTTTATCTTATTCCCAAGTGAATTATTTGATTTAAAATATACACTAGCCCTATTTGATTTTGTATTTAACTGATAAATACCATTTTCCTCTGAGGCAATCCATAGATTCTGGTTCGGATCTAGATATAGAGCTACAATATTATCTTTTGGAATTCCATTCTTACCATCTAATAGAATAATATTATTAGAAGCTTTATCGATTTTTGCAATTACACTTTCTCCTCCTAGCCAAATTGTAGATTCTGATTCGGCAATAGAAAGAATATTCCCGTTTAATTTATCAATATTTTTATACTGAAAAGTAAAAGCCTCATCAACAGAAAATGCCAATCCATTTCCATAAGTAGCAATCCAATTATTACCTTCCCAATCTTGATAAATTGTTTTTATGTAATTATTTGGAAGACCATTGGCTGTACTATAATGTACAATATTTGAATAAGTATGCTCAACTTCATTGTCAGGTAATAGCTTAAAAACCCCATTATAAGTACTTATCCATAATATATTTTGATTATCCTCTAAAATTGACTGAACATTTTCATACCCAATTTCATATTTTTCTCCCATATTAATTATCTCATAAGACTCATGATTTTCGCCTTTTGTCTTTAAAAGATAAAATCCGGAATCTTCTGTTCCTAACCAATATGCATTTTCAGCCTTACTTAAATTAATTGTCTGAACCGCAATATAATCTAATTCTTTTATTGAATACGTCTCTATAAATTCATCACCTTTTAATGAGTACATGCCCAATCCATCCGCAGTTCCAATCAAAAAAGAATGGCCGCCAATTGGCAATATCGAGTATATTAATTTACCCGAGAAAGAATTTGCAAAAGAAGTTACTTTTAAATCAGGATTAATTCGTATTAAGCCATTATTTTGAGTTGCGATAAAAACATTACCTTTTTCATCCTGAACAATATCTGTAATTTTACTATTAAATTCGTCGCCAATATTTAAAAGTTTTAATTTATTTCCATCATAATATGTTACTTCACCTGAATTATGCCCAAACCATAAAATGCCAGTATTATCTAAGTAACTTGAGGACACAAAATCCGTTGTCAAAGAATCGTCTATTTCACTTTTCTTGAATTCGAAACCATCAAATTTACACAAGCCTTCGCCCGTTCCAACCCAAATAAATCCGTCCACATCTTCACTTATTGTATAAATAAATGGATTACTTAATCCATCTTCCAGATCATAATTTTTGAATTGATACATTTGTCCAAATGTGCTCTGAACAATAAAAGCCAGTATTAATACTATTATATATTTTAGTTTTAAATTATTCATAACTTAACTAATTTGATTTCTTTTTAACGCCAATAGAATACTTATATTTGGGTACACCACCAATTGGGATTGTATAAAATGGAAGTAGTTCACCATATTGGTTTTTTACAGAAATAACAACATTATTATTTTTCACAGATGGTGATTTTCTTTTAATAAACTGAAAATCTAAAGAAGTATTTTTCTCTTCGTCAAGAATAACAAACTCACTTTCTGTCCAGCCATCGTCACCTGATATTTTACACGGAAGCCCCGCTCTACCAACAGATACAACCCTAATAGCACCATCGTTATCCCAATCGAAATTCTTCTGAACAACCTTTATTGTTCTGTCATCAACGTATGGATATATATGTGAAACTTCATTAGGATCGTTATGCATTCTGAAACTATATTCATAAGCAAATGCATTTGCACCTTCAATGCGTTTATTTTCAGTTTGTGATGTGCTCACAAAATATTGATACATATTTCCATCATCGCCAGTGACACCTTCACAAATAATTTTAAAAACATATCCTCCATATTTCTCAACTAATTCACCTTCGGTAGGATTAAAAGGTCCAAAAGTATACCAGTTATTATCATATCTTGGATTCTCAGCAAACGCCTTTGTTGCAAGCAGATTCCCACTTTTATAATCCCCAACAGGATCTATACCCTTTGCATCTTCATTTTCGAAACATCCTACTCCACCATATATTGAATATTCCATTCGAGTATCCCAAAATCCATTAATCTCATCAATCTGCCCACCACAATCGGGGTCAAAAACCCTAATAAAAATTGGGCTGGTATGCTCAGTAGGAATAAGGACAAAAAAGGTTTGTGAAAAATCATCGTCGCCCCAAGAAATATCCGCTTTATGCCCAAATGTCATTAACGATGGGATATTCTCATCTTCAGCAGGAACTGGTTGTGAAAACACATTAATTCCTATCAGCATTATAATCCAAATTAAAGATTGTTTTTTCATACCTTCCTATCTATTTAAAATTTCTAATTACTTGCTCTACGTCCTTTTTCTTTGAAAGATCCAACTACCACAATGTTTTTATACACCCCTCGTTTTTTCGAATTTCCGTCTTTGTCATTTTTACTAACAACACCTAATTGTACAATATAATTCCCCCGGGTAGTATAAATGTGTGTAGCTTCAATACCACGTGTTTTACGTCCATCGCCAAAATCCCAATAATATTTATAAATCTTAAAGTCATTAATATTTGTTTTACGGCCATCAAAAAATATTTCCTGGCCAACTTCTACTGTATCCGGAGCATTAATATATACTTGTTCAAGATCCTCAATTTTTAAAGGATAAGTAGCTTGGGTATAAAAGACCTCCCCTGTTAATTTATCAATAACATTAAGTGCTAAAGTAAAATCCCCAGGGCCGTTAAAGCAATGTTCTACTTCTAAACCACGAGCTTTTTTACCATCACCAAACGACCACTCATATTCAAATAAAGATGCATCGGGATTTTCTGCACCGGCTTCATATAAAATATAGCAGTAATCGTTTTCTTCTTGTCTTTTTGAATTATCGAACATCGGATAAAGTGGAGTAAAGGTATAAATATCGTCAGATGTTCGTTGTCGATCGGAACAAAACATTCCTGTTTTCTTAAAAGCATCTATTATTAAACCAAAATCATTATACCTTGAGTTAATAGGAGCATCCATCTGAATTGGTTTATGCCATTCGCCATTTACCTTTTCGGAATAAAAAATATCTAATCGACCAATGCTTTCGTGCTCGTCTGA
>JAQIBH010000142.1 GCA_027859205.1 Bacteroidales bacterium
TTCAGATTTGCAGTCACCCACAACACCCTTGCCAATCGCTAATGCTTCCTATCAACTCGGCGCATACAGAGACTTACACTCTGTCAGATTATTACCATGCCCGACATACTAAAAAGAGGTGCCAATAACCTGACACCTCTTTATTTATTATATTAAATAATTTAATGACACTTCAAAACCTGTTCAATTTGATATTTTGCTGATGCAGCATAATCGCCTTTATTTGCTTTTCCGTAAGCATCACAAGCACCTACATTATCCCCTTTTCCTAAATATGAATTACCTAACTCATAATATACTTTAGCATCTTTTGTTGTACCAGTAACATCTCCCAAAAGTTCCATGGCTTTATTTCCTGCTTCAATAGACGCATCCCATTTTGACTGTTTATTATAAATAACCGCTAACTGATAATATATATCAGAATCTACTTTCTTGTATTCCATCAATGTATTAAAATACTTTTCTGCTTCGCTGTATTTTTCAGCTTTTACAGCTTTAGCTCCTGCATTTAAATAAAAATTACTTGCTAATTTTTTTGCAGTACCTTCAGATTTGGTATCTTTCTTGGCTACTGCGGTATTTATAGCTCCATTTACAGAAGTTTTAAAGTTTGCCTCATCATTTTGATCTTTATAAACTTGTGCTTTTCTTACATAAGTCATCGGATATTTTGGATCTAACTCTAAAGATTTATCTAATGCGACTATAGCAGCTGAATAATCTTTAGCTTTATATAAAGCTGCACCTTTAGCATAATATACTTTAGGAATTGTAGAAGCAGCTTTTTTTGCCATTTTAGCATTTTCGTATGTTGCTGCATAATCTTTTAAAGTTTCAAACGCAGCAATTGACTCGTCGTATTTTTTTAATTTATAAAGTGCTAATCCTTGTTTATTTTGCATATTAGGAATCTGTCCAATAGCACTTAGCCTGTTTCCGTTGTCAGTTTCACCCAATTCATCGTATATGCTAATACATTGCTTAAACGACTCTATAGCTCCCAAATAATCTTTTGCTTGTGATTTTGCAACACCTTCTTTTAAAGCATCAACTGCTTCAGTTGCTGTTTGTGCACTTAAATTTACTGCAAAACCCATTATAATAATCATTGCAGCTATTCTACTCAAAACTTTTAATTTCATATTAATCATTTTTTAGTTGTGAATTACATTTCTCTTTATTTTTCGGCTCTAAAAATATAAAAAGCATATTGATAATAAAATTTTTTCCATATTTAATTTTATATATATATTAATAACAATATGTTAAGTATTGTAGATCTTTACTAATTTATTCTTTAGGTTTAACTAGTTCATAAACAATTTTATTTTCTGCAAAAACTATTTTAATTAAATCAAGCACAATTAAATTAACCAATACCTTTTCAACTTTATATCTGGATAGTTCTGAAATTTTTATAAACTGTGAAAATGTTATTGATTTGTTTTCTTGCAAATACTCAAATAGCTGCCTTTCCGGTTTATCATATCTAATTAATATACCATCGCCATGTTTCTTTTTATTCCATGCTTTTAGATATATACTATTAACGATTAAGTTCTGATCTTTTACCCTAATATAAACGCGAAAAACGCCATCTTTATTAGGTGCAGCTATTAACAAATCATTATTTAATTTTGGTATACTTATTTCTAATATTGTTTTACCTTGTAAATTCCATGCTTTAATTTCAAATCGAAAAGAAGGCTTACAATACATGTCGGCTGCTGCTTGAACCATATAGAATTCCTCGTCTCCATGTACTCCGGCAATAGATCCATTATCTCGCACACCTACCAACAATTTCCCTCCATTGGTATTTGCAAATGCAGCCAATGATCTGGCAATTTTTTTTGAATCGCTTATCGAATGTTTGAAATCAAGCTTTTGATGCTCTCCTTGCTTAATTAGACTATAAATATATTCGCTCATCTTTAGACTTAATTTATTAGCGAATATATTAAAGATTATTAAAAGAATATACTAATTATTTAAGGCTTCTGCACCACCAACAATTTCAAGAATTTCGTTAGTAATTGCGGCCTGTCGTGCTTTATTGTAAGTTAACTGAAGTTCTCTAATTAATCCTGTAGCATTATCTGTTGCTTTGTGCATGGCCGTCATTCGTGCTCCATGCTCCGCTGCAAGAGACTCAAGCATCGCTTCATAAAACTGTATCTTCAATGATTTTGGAATTAACTCTTTTACAATATCCTCTTTTGCGGGTTCAAAAATATAATCAAATATCTCATTTGATTCAAACTCTACCGGAAGTTCTATTGGTAAAAATTGCTCGGCCGTTAATATCTGAACTCCTGCATTTTTAAATTTATTATAAACAATAATAACCTTATCAAATTCTTTATTTACATATCGTTGCATTATATCCTCAATAAAGGGAATTGCACTATCAAAATTTAAACGATCCAATATATCATTATCACTCCCAAGAAGTTCTATCTTTTTTGAATGAAAAAACTCTGTGCCTTTTTTTCCGATCGATATTACAGAAACGTTTCCTTCTTTATATTCGACAATATATTCTTCATTTAAAAGATTTAATACTTGCTTTGTTACATTCGTATTAAAAGCTCCACATAAGCCTTTGTTTGATGTAATTGCTACTATTAATATTTTTTCTGGAATGCCAGAACGTGAGTAAATATTTTCTTCTTCGTTCTCGATACTTTTATTAATATTAAATAATATTTGATGTAATTTGCCCGCATAAGGTCTTAAATTAATAACAGCATCCTGAGCTTTTTTAAGCTTTGCCGCTGAAACCATTTTCATGGCACTAGTAATTTGCTTTGTTGATTTTACAGAAGCAATGCGAGTACGTATTTCCTTTAAATTACCCATGTTAACCGCAAATTATCTAATCATCTTTATATTTTAAAGAAACATCTTTAGCCACTATTTCAATGGTTTTAATTGCTTCTTCTGTTAAGCTCCCCGATTTTAACGATTCCAGAACCAATGCATATTGCATTTCCATTACGTCAAGAAAATCTACCTCAAATTCTTTAACTTTTTCAACGGGAACATCTTCCAATAGACCCTTAGTTCCACAATATATAATTGCAATTTGATTTTCAACAGACATTGGGTTGTATTGACCTTGCTTTAATATTTCTACATTTTTTTTACCTTTATCAAGAACAGCCATTGTAGCATCATCCAAATCTGAACCAAATTTGGCAAATGCCTCTAATTCACGATATTGTGCCTGATCAAGTTTTAAGGTCCCTGCCACTTTTTTCATTGATTTAATTTGGGCATTACCTCCAACACGAGAAACAGAAATACCAACATTAATTGCCGGCTTTACACCTGCATTAAATAAATCTGACTCCAGAAATATTTGACCATCGGTAATTGAAATTACATTCGTAGGAATATAAGCTGAAACATCTCCAGCTTGAGTTTCAATTATTGGTAAAGCAGTTAATGATCCTCCACCCTTTACTATACCTTTTAAAGAATCGGGCAAATCGTTCATTTCCGCTGCTATCTTATCCGATTTTATAATTTTCGCAGCACGCTCTAATAGTCTTGAATGCAAATAAAATACATCACCTGGATATGCTTCACGCCCCGGAGGACGTCTTAATAATAAAGAAACTTCGCGATATGCAACCGCTTGTTTGGAAAGATCATCATAAATTATTAATGCTGATCGTCCTGTATCTCTAAAATACTCCCCTATACAAGCTCCTGCAAATGGAGCATAAAATTGCAATGCCGCAGGATCAGATGCTGTTGCCATTACTATAACAGTATAATCCATAGCACCATGTTTTTCTAAAGTATCGGCTATATTTGCAACGGTTGATCCCTTTTGACCAATAGCTACATATATACAAAAAACAGGCTCACCTTTTTCGTAAAATTCTTTTTGATTAATAATTGTATCAATTGCAATGGCAGTTTTTCCCGTTTGTCGATCTCCAATTATTAATTCCCGTTGTCCTCTTCCGATGGGAATCATAGCATCAATTGCTTTTAGCCCGGTTTGTATTGGCTCGTTTACTGGTTGTCGATATATAACGCCCGGTGCTTTTCTTTCCAATGGCATTTCAAATAGATTTCCTGAAATTGGTCCTTTCCCATCAATTGGTTCACCAAGCGTATTAATAACTCGTCCTAAAAGTTTTTCTCCAACCTTAATGGATGCTATTTTTTTAGTTCGTTTTACCAATTCCCCCTCTTTTATTTCTTCTGAAGAACCCAAAAGTACCGCACCTACATTATCTTCTTCAAGATTTAGCACAATCCCTTTTATTCCGCTTTCAAACTCAATCAGCTCATTCGATTGCACATTTGTTAGGCCGTGTATTCTTGCAATTCCATCACCAACTTGCAAAACACTACCAACTTCTTCAAGTTCGGAATTTGTTGTGAAGCCTTCTAATTCCATTTTTAAAATTTTTGAGACTTCTCCTGGTTTAATTCCTGCCATAGTAAATATTTTAATGCCTGCCTGTCGGCAGACAGGTTATTATTTTTTGCTTTCCTTGTTAAAATCAATATTTAAATACTGATTTCTTAATTTTTGTATTTGTCTGGTAACACTTAAGTCTAACTGTTTGCTATCAACCTGAATAATCATTCCTCCAATCAATGTTTCATCAACTTTAGTATTTAATTCAATTGGTGAACTAAATGCTTTCTCAATAGTTTTTTTAATATGAGTTTGATGAGTTCTTGTTAATTCAAATGCAGTTGTTAAAACAGCTGTTTTAATATTTTTATGTTTTTTATATAGATCAATAAAATCTATACAGATGTTTTTAAGATGATTTTCGCGTTTATTTTTAACTATCAAGTGTAAAAATGACAATGTGCTTGCATTAATTTTATCTTTAAATAAATCGCTTAATATTTCACTTTTCTTTGATGCTTTTATCACTGGATGCTCTAGAAAAATTCTAATGTCATCATTTTCTTCATGCCATTGAAGAATTAGTTCAATATCCTGTACTATATCATCAATAATATTCTTCTCTTCTGCAAGAAGAAATAAAGACCTGGCATATCTAATATTAATTTGACTTTGATACATGAATCATACAGTATTAATTCAAATCAATGTCTTTAACAAGATCATTAATTAATTCTTTTTGTTTGGACTCCTCTCCAAGTTTTTGCATTAAAATTTTTTCGGCGATATCAACAGATAAGTTAGCTATTTGGTTTTTTATCTCATTTAATGCCAAGTTCTTTTCATGTTCAACGCTTTGCTTAGCCTCTAAAATAATATTCTTAGCTTCCAATTTAGCCTCTTCGCGAGATTCTTCTAAAATTTTGTTTTTTAATTCTTTAGCTTCTTTAAGCAAAGCTTCCTTTTCCAGCTTTGCTAACTGAGTAATTTTTTCATTCCCAAATTCTATTTTAGCCATTTCTTCCTTCGCTCTTTTAGCAGCAGTAAGACTGGTGCTAATTGAATTTTCTCTCTCTTTTAAAGCATTAAGAATTGGCTTCCAGGCAAATTTAATAAGCACAAAAAGTAAAATGCTAAAAGAAACAATCATCCAAAATAATAAGCCAAGATCCGGTTTTATCAGTTCCATAATTTCTAAATTTTAAATTAAAAAGCTTTACAGGCAGCCAACCGCTACTCTGTAAAGCGAAATCCTTAAACAAATAAAATAAGGAAACAAACAACAATTGCAAAGAAAGCAACTCCTTCAATTAGCGCAGCAGCAACAATCATATTTGATCTGATATCGCCTGCCACCTCTGGTTGTCGGGCAAGAGATTCCATTGCAGCAGCTCCAATTTTACTAATTCCCATTGCAGCAGCAAAAGCAGCAAAAGCAGCTCCAAAACCAGCTGCAGCTTTTGAAATAGCTACACCTTCAATTACAAGTAAAATAACTCCTAATGTTGACATAATATTAATTTTAAGGGTGAATATAATTTATATTTTAATGACTTTCCTCTGATGCCATTCCAAAATAAATTGCTGATAATATTGTAAATACATACGCTTGTATAAAAGCAACCAGAATTTCGAGAATAGACATAAATATTGTAAATATTATTGATACAGGAGAAACAACCCATCCTAAAGCTGTACTCATATTCCCAAAAATAAATATCAAACTAAAAAAACCTAATACAATGATGTGTCCTGCTGAAATATTAGCAAACAACCTGACCATTAGCACAAACGGTTTAATAAATACCCCAAATAATTCAATAAAAGGAATTAAAGGAAGAGGTAATTTTAGCCACCACGGAACACCAGGCGTATTAAATATATGACTCCAATAGTTTTTATTGCCCGTAATGGTTGTAATAAAAAAGGTGAAAAGCGCCAAAGCCATTGTTACCGTAATATTTCCAGTAACATTTGCTCCTCCGGGAAGAATAGGTACAAGGCCAAGTAAATTATTTATTAATATAAAAAAGAAAATCGTTAATAAAAATGGTGTAAATTTTTCATAATGCTTTTCGCCTATACTAGGCTTTGCAACATCATCGCGAATAAATAATATTAAAGGTTCTAATAATGATTGTAATCCTTTTGGTGCTTTTCCTTCTCTTTCTTTGTAGGTATTTGCAACAGAAATAAAAATGTACATCATTAACATACAGCTAAATATTATAGCTATTACATTTTTTGTAATTGAAATATCAAAGGGACGTGCTACAAATTCACCAGATTGATTTACTTCAATAATTTTGTCTTTATGAGAGCCTTTTTGAGCTATTTTAAAGTTTTTATGAGTATGGCCATGTTCTAATTTTGATGACCAAAAATAAACAAATCCTTGATTCTTGCTATATAAAATAACGGGTAGTGGAATAGCAACATGTTTACCCTTATAAGAAATTATATGCCAATTGTAGCTATCTCTTATGTGATCAAAAATAAAATCTCCTGGATGAAAGCCTTCTTTTTCGGCATGGTTTTCACCTTGCTCTTCTGAATGTTCGATCTCCTTTTCATTTGTATTTTCACTTGCAATTGCCACTTCGTGAAAAACACTTAAACACAGCACAATAAATATATTTAAAAGGAGCTTATACATATCGATAAGTTTGTGTATTTACAAATTTATACATTTATAAGCAAAAATGCTCTTGATATAATAAAAAAAGACAGTGCAATAATATTACACTGTCCTCAATTATTTAAAATTATATTTATTGTTTTACAACTGCGCACTGATTAAGAATGTAGCAGCAAAAGCAATAATTGCATATAATTCTGGGAATACTGCTAAAATCATTGTACTACCAAACACATCGTTACCACCACCAATTGCAGCAATACCGTTTGATGTAACAGAACCTTGATTTATTGCTGAAAATAATCCAACAAATCCAAGAGATAAGCCTGCTGCCAGAATTGCTACAGCTGAAGCCATATCCATACCTGTTCCGATAACTCCTTTACCCATGATAACAAAAAATCCTGCGAAACCATAAAGACCCTGTGTTCCAGGTAATGCAGCTAATAGCATATAGTTACCAAATTTTTCTGAATCTTTTTTCAAAGCACCAATTGAGGCGTTACCACCCATTGAAACTCCAATTGCACTTCCAATTCCTGACAAAATTAACATGAATGCTAATCCTGTATAAGCTAAAATTACTGGTGTGTTCATAATTCTTATTCTCCTATTTTTTATTTATTATATTTATTTTGAAAATGGTTTATACTGTTTACCGCCCCCAACGAAACCGGAATTTTTATAAAATTCTACAAATGTTAAACGCATTGGATGTATAAATGCACCTAGCGAAGCTAAAAATATATTTATTCCGTGCCCAAATATTAACAACAATACAAATGGTAGCCAACCAATATATTTAATTTCCAGAAATTGCACTGCAATTTGATTAAAAACCAATCCTAAAATCGCGCTTGAAATTCCTAAAGCGAACAAACGAATATATGACAACAGATCACCAAAAACACCCGTTGCTGTTCCATAAATATCATAAATACCTCCTCCAAAGCTAGCAAAAATACTTGCTGATGGGTTATTAAAAAAGATAATAAACACTCCACTCACACTCATTAAAGCATAAAATAGTATTTTGTATTCATCTAAATTTAATATGCCGGCACTATCACCTCCCATAAAAACAATAAGAACTATAAAGGCAAACACCCATCCAATACTTGATAAGCCATGAACAAATCCAAATTGTTTAATCTTGTTTGCTGCTCTTACACTTATTCCAAAAATAATTTGAATAACTCCAAGAATTAATGCAAAATTAAACATGCTATTTGCATCCAATAACAAATATCTAAACTTGTTTAGAAAGTTGTAATCTGAAATTGAATTCTTTAATAAATCTGTTTTAAACAATGTAAAGTTTTCTTCTCCTAGAATAGCTGTAAGAGCTTTTACAAATTCATCTTTAGATGCAAAGTGTTCCCCTATTACAGGCTGAATGCTCGCAAGTATGTCTGAAGGTAAAATTGTTTTTAAGCTGGAAATTGAAATTTCATTTAATACATATCCGGTATCAATAAGATTAATTCCAAAGAATGTTCCCGAAACAGCACCTAGTATTATTGTTGAAACTCCTAATATCTGTAGTAAAGACAAGATTGGTTTCATTTCTTTTGAAGCTTTGAATTTGAAAATAGTAGCTCCTACTAAAAATAAAATTCCATAACCCGTATCACCAACACAAAACCCAAAAAAGATTAAAAAGAATGGTGCAAAAAATGGTGTTAAGTCCATTTCTTTATAATTCGGCAAAGCAAATAATTCGCCAATTGGTTCAAAAAGTTTCATAAACCAATTATTCTTCAGTTTAATTGGTACATTATCCTCAACACTTGCTCTAGCCGATATGTAATAAACATTTTGTTCGTTAAGAGATTTTTCAAGTTCTTCTTTTTTCTCCGTTGGAATCCAACCTTCCAAAAGCATAACTTTCTCTTCTGCTTCCTTTTCAGTATGATTTAATGCTAAATCGAAATCAGCCTTTGCTTGTAATTCTTGCCTTGTATCTTTTAAAATATCTTGATACTTTATTGCATACTCATTAAGAGTATTTTCAATTCCCTCAACCCGAACCTTATTCGAATTATCTTTTGTCAGCAAATCCGACAATGATTTTTCAGGAAGTTTTACTTCTTCGGCTTCAATATCAATTGGGTTTGCACCTCTTTGGAAAGCAATAATATATGCTACTCCATTGATAATATTTACTATTTCAAGTGGATGTTTTTCTTTCCATTCAGGATTAAACTTTTTCTCGTTGCAAACAAAAAATCTAAGCTTAATTTTCAAATCTGCAAATTTATTCTTAAGTTCCGATGAAAAATCTCCCCAAGGCTTCGCCTTTTGAATTTCTTTAGTTAATGTAAGTTGTTCCTGTTCTATTGTTGAAATTTCTTCAGATAAGCTCTTGATTGATTCAACCAAAGCCACGCCATCCATTTCAGAATTGCCAACAACCTCTTCTTGATTTCTTTTGCCTAGAAATTTTAAAGCCTTATTGATTTCGCTAATTTGTTGCAAAGATAATTTGATGTTATCATCAATATCTTTCTTCTTTTCTATAATATGAAAAACTCCCAATTCTTGAAGTTTCTCAAGAAAAGTAATATACTCCTTGTGATAGATTAAGAAAGAATATTTCGTCATTGGAGTAATCATTATGCGGCCTCCTTCTGTTGTTGTCGTTTCTTAACAATTTTCTGTGATGATTTGGAAAGATTTTCCTCATCTTCAAGAAATCGTTTTACTCTTGAAATAGCTTCCTCGTAACCTGGAATTTGTACCTTTTCGTATAAATTTACCTTTTGAGTGGTTTTCTTTCTTGCAAAATCTAAAAGCACCATTTTTCGTACAAAAAATTCACTTTCAATAGAAATCTTAACTAAAGATTCTATTATTTTAACTCCGCTTAAAAACCAACTTGGTTTATTGAAAAGGCTAAATTCCTTCGTCTCAAAAATCACATCTTCTAAGATTGGTGTTGGAACACCTGCAATTTTCTTAATCGTCATTTTCACATCTTTCACAGTAATTAAATCATTTTCGAATTCACCCCAAAGTCGAACCATGGCATCGTATTCTTTCATGCCTGCTTCCAACTTTCTAAGCAAGTCTTCTGACTGATCTTTTGCTCGTTTAACTTCCATTCTTAAGGCTGCTTCCTTACTTTGAAGTGTTGGCAAAGCCCTTAAACGAATCTTAAGATTCTTGTTTAATTGCTGTAATGATGTTTTATTATATTGGAATTTTATTGCCATACTTTTTTTAGTTTCGAGTTCCGAGTTTAAAGTACTTAGTTAAACTTTGTACCTAGTACTAGTTACTATTTAACTTCGTTTTCTTTCGGCCAATGTTTATCAACAAGTTCTTGTTTGATACCAACTTCCACTTGTGTGAAATGTTCTCCAAATAAACTCCAACTAGTTTCTAGCATTTGATCAACCTCAACGTTTACATCAATAGCCAAAAGCTTATTCGAATAATCTTTTGCAAAATTCAATGTACGCTCATCATAATCGGTAAGATCAAAACCATTTTCCTGTTTAGTTTTTGCGTTAGCTGCATCAGCATATAAACGAATTGCAGCATTCATCACTTGGGGATGATCTGCACGAGTTTTCGTACCAATAACTAATTGCTTTAAACGAGATAAACTACGGAACGGGTCAACAACAACTTTACCAATATCTGTGTCTTTGCGTAAGAATAACTGACCTTCGGTAATATAACCTGTATTATCAGGAATAGCATGAGTAATATCACCACCCGATAATGTAGTTACTGCGATAATTGTAATTGAGCCTCCATCAGGAAACTGAACTGCCTTTTCGTAAATCTTAGCTAAATCACTATAAAGTGATCCCGGCATACTGTCTTTCGATGGAATCTGGTCCATACGGTTTGATACAATACTTAGTGCATCAGCATAAAGTGTCATGTCGGTTAAAAGAACCAATACTTTTTGTTTTTTATCTACAGCAAAATATTCTGCAGCAGTCAATGCCATATCTGGAACAAGAATACGTTCAACAGGAGGATTCTCAGTAGTATTAACAAAACTGATAATACGATCTAATGCTCCTGCATTTTCAAAAACGTTCTTGTAATATAAATAATCATCATTGGTTAATCCCATACCACCAAGTATAATCTTATCGGCATCAGCACGAAGTGCAACCATAGCCATAATTTCATTATATGGTTGATCAGGATCGGCAAAGAAAGGAATTTTTTGTCCTGTAACAAGTGCATTGTTCAAGTCAATTCCTGCAATACCTGTTGGAATAAATTCTGATGGTTGTTTTCTGCGAACAGGGTTCACCGAAGGACCTCCAATCTGACGTTCCTCACCTTCAATAGCTGGTCTGCCATCAATCGGATCACCATAGGCATTAAAGAAACGTCCTGATAATTCTTCACCTACTTTTAATACAGGTGGTCGTCCTAAAAATACAACCTCAGCATTTGTAGGAATACCTTCAGTTCCCGAAAAAATCTGAAGTGTTACATCTTCGCCCATAATTTTTACAACCTGAGCTAATCGCCCATGTACAATTGCCATTTCTTCGTAACCAATACCTGTGGCTTTTAAAGAACATGTTGCTTTTGTAATCTGGGTGATTTTTGTGTATATTTTTTGAAATGCTTTCGTTTCCATTATGCAGTCTTTCTTTCTTCGATTATTGAATTAAGTTCTTTCTCACTATCGTGATATTTATCTGACTCGTATACAGCGTAATTCATCTGTTTCATACTGTTAATCATTCGCTTGAAATAAGTACCAACATCCTCAAATGATTCGAAGGAGAAATTAGCATGATAAATATCTAAAACTTTTTTTAACATATACTTTTGACGTTCCAGTGATGCTGATCGGTCAACCTCGTCAAATGCATCTTGCTGACAAATTACGAAATCAATTACTTCACCTTTCCAAAATCTGTTGTGATATTCAATAGGTACACCATCATCACCTAAAATATTTATTTGCTCAGATACTTCTCTGCTTCTTATTAAAATATCTCTTGTTAATGCAATTTTTTCAGGCCAATCTGGATCTATATTTTTTCTAAAATAATCCTGTAACTCAGGATACTCAGCATATTTCGAATACGATTCCAATGCATCAATTGCCGGATAACGTTTACTGTCGGCACGTTGCTGAGATAGAGCGTAAAAACAACGAGCAGCTTTTTTAGTTGATTCTGTTACCGGCTCTTTTAAGTTACCACCAGCAGGTGATACTGTTCCAATAAATGTAATTGATCCTGATTCTCCATTGTTCAAATAAGTAAATCCAGCACGAGAATAAAAGTTAGATATAATTGCTGGTAAATCCATTGGGAATGCATCTTGTCCAGGAAGTTCTTCCATTCTATTCGACATTTCACGAAGCGCTTGAGCCCAACGAGAAGTGGAGTCAGCAAGTAATAATACTTTTAATCCCATTGCACGATAATATTCACCAAGTGTCATGGCTGTATAAACAGAAGCTTCACGAGCAGCAACAGGCATATTTGATGTGTTCGCAATAATAGTAGTACGTTCCATCAATTTACGACCTGTACGAGGATCGTCTAATTCAGGGAATTCAGTAAAGATTTCCACAACCTCATTCGCACGTTCACCACAAGCTGCAACAATAATCATGTCGGCATCGGCTTGTTTTGAAAGGGCATGCTGCAATACTGTTTTACCAGTTCCAAAAGGTCCAGGAATAAAACCCGTTCCACCTTCAGCTATAGGGTTTAATGTGTCGATTACACGAACACCTGTTTCTAATAATTTAAATGGTCGTGGTTTTTCCTTGTATGCTTTAATAGCCAATTTTACAGGCCATTTCTGAATCATATTAAGAGTAATATCTTTCCCTTTTTCGTCGGTAACAACCGCCATCGTATCATGAATGGTATATTCGCCCGCTTCAGTGAGACTTTTAATAGTGTATTTACCTTCGAATTTAAATGGAATCATGATTTTATGAGGCATCCAGTTTTCTTTAACTTCACCAATCCAACCACCAGCTTCTAAAATATCACCAACTTTTGCAATTGGTTTGTATTCCCATTTTTTATCATCTTCCAATGGATTTGTATGTTCTCCTCTTTTTAAGAAAACACCGTCCATTTTATCTAAGTCGTTTTGCAGACCATCGTAGTTTTTAGATAAAATTCCGGGTCCAAGTGTTACTTCTAACATATGACCTGTAAATTCAACGGTATGGTTTACTTTTAGTCCACGAGTACTCTCAAATACTTGAACATAAGCCTGTGTTCCGTTAACTTTAATAACCTCAGCCATTAATTTAGTTCCTTCTAAATCAATGTAACAAATTTCATTTTGATGAACAGGTCCATCTACCTCAACAAATACAAGGTTGGCAATGATTCCTGCTACAGTTCCTTTTGTCATTTTATTTATTTTTTCCATTTATTGCAAATTCTTTAGGAAATTCAAAACCAGATTTTAAATCATTGATGATCTTACCGAACATTTGTCGACCGGTTTCTTCGTCGAGTTCTAACCATCGATAAGCCATATCAAGTTTTATCGTATATGCTAATACAACTTCAATTGTAAAATAATCGAATAAAGTAATCTCTTCAACTTTATCCCATTTAAGTTGATCTAATCCTTTTTCACGAGCCAATAAATTTTCATTATCGGTAAGTGTTATTAATTCTGAAACGTAAGATAACTCAACATCCAATCCAAAATCTTTGGCATTACTTTTAATGATTTCATTAGTTACAAAATTATCCCCTATCAACTGTTTCTCAACTTCTAAATTATAATCGCGACAATTTTGCCCAATAAGTATATTGCTTAGATTTTGATTGAACTCGAACCATTGTTTTAAAAACTTATTTTTTGATTGTAAAACGTATTCGTAATACATTTCAGTAAGAACTGTTTCCCAACTTTTAGTAATGTCTTTAGACAATTCTTCATCTCTGTACAATTCAACAAACTCATACATGTAGGATGGAAGTATACCTTGCTTTTCATCTGAAAACTCTATTTCGAAATCCTGAACTGTAAACGGTCCCAGATCGTTCTTGTGTTCAATATCACCTTTCACGAATCGTAGAAGCTCTTCGTTATCATAAGGTAAAAACAACAGTTCTGCAAGTTCATAATCCTCTGGTTGAAGATGATCTATTAGCATCTGCTTGAAATCAATCATTGTGAAATTAATTTCCGTATCATCCAGAAAAATATCCTGTAGTCCGGCTATAAAATAGTAGTAGTAATTACGAAACATAACTATTCTCCCGGATATAACATTTGAACTGTTTTTGGGCGAAGATATGTTTTGAAGAAGTTTTCAAAATCATCATCGCTAAAGCTGATTTTATATGATCCATCAGCAGGACCTATTTTAAATCCACCTTTAATTGAATCACTGAAACTTAACTCAAGATTTGCATTTAATTCTTTTCCAGATTTCTCCGTGAAAAACTTGGCAAATTCTTTTTCATTTTCTACAGGAAGTAAAACAGAAAGATCTATCGTTTCGTTTCCTTTTGGGTTCCAGTTTTTTACAACTGATTCTATTATCTCTTTAACGAATTTAACATCATCGAAAGCTTTTTTGACAGGCTCGTCGATTACTTTGCTTACAATTAAATCTGTAATTTGTTGTTTTACAGTTCTAATTGATTGCTTTGTTGCAAGGCTAAGTTCAGCATCAACATTTTTTTTGATCTCTGAAGATTTTTGTTCAGCGTCTGTAATAATTTTTTGTGCATCTTTTTTAGCGTTCTGTTTTAACTTTTCAGCCTCAGATTTTGCTTCGGCTATAATTTTTTCTGCCTCAGCATTTGCTTTTTCAACTCCTTCGTTATAAAGCTTCTGAGTTAATTCCTGAAGTTTGTTTTCCATATCTATAAGATCTAATTATTTTAGATTAAAAATTTAAATTACAAAACTAATAACTTATATGAATTTATCAATAAATATTTACATTATTAGATATATAAATTGTGGTGTTTTTAATGCCAATTATCTAAACATGTGAATACATAAGTAATTTGACAAATTAATTTGTTCCTTGTCGAAAAAAATTAAGCAATTTTAGGATCCTTATTTTTTCTTAAAGTAATTTATAGTAATAATTACTTCAAAAATTGTGAAGCATACATAAAGAATAAAAAATGAAATTAAAAAAAACTTTGCTTTTTGGGGAAATGAAAAAGCATAAATTACGATTAAAAATAGATAAAGAATCATTTTTAGTCCGGCAAACATCATGAATTTTGAAGAAAATTTTGATAGTTCTTTTTTTTCCGTTTGTATAATTGAATAATGAAATACTGCTGTAAAAACAGATATTATACCAAATAATATCCAAAAAACAGGCAAATAATAATCCTTTAATATGGTTTGGAACAAGACAAAAGCAACTGCACCAAGAATCGATGCAAATACAATTTCTCGTATCAAAAACTTTTTAAACGCTTGCATTACTTTGGTGGTTTAATAAAATCTTTAATTGCATAATAAGTTGCAAAAATAACACCTGCTAATGTTAGCACCACCGTAAATACTGGAAATTCTATACTAGAAATCCATTTGTCCAATGTCATGCCACCTATTACTCCAATAACCAT
>JAQIBH010000146.1 GCA_027859205.1 Bacteroidales bacterium
TTATCTGAGAGAATAAATTTAAATTTGTCATGAGAGAAAAGTTTTGGTTGTGCAACTCAAAGATAATTTGAGATACTTAAACTTCTTCTCTCTTTTTATAATTATTTAGGACGCGATTGTTTGTAAAGCTAAAAACCACAAGTACAAATATTAAAAATAGATTTTTACTTTTCATAAGCTTTATTATTTGGTTTGGTTTTTTTAACAAGAAGGAATAAACGACAAATTGGTCTGAAATCTAAATTTGCACACATTTTATTATTAACATTTTATTAACTTTTTTTAACACTTACTGTCAATTAATTATTTACGTAAGGATGTAAAGATTAATGTTTTTGAAAGAATTGTAAGTTTTTTTGATTAGGGAAAGATAAAAATTAATTTAAAATAGTATGTTATTTTACCTTCTATTTATATTGTTAGAACGACTTAAAAACATAATAATTAACATTCAATATTAACTCCAAACACGTTTTTTATTTTCCTCTTCCTTTTCTCTAAAAGCATTTTCAAGATCAATATTGTACCTATTGGCAATTGCACACATGTAAATAAAAATATCCGCCAGTTCTTCTTCTACGCTCGTAATCTTTGGTTTATTTTTGTCGACAGCTATAGATTCCATTTTGCGAATGGCTTTAAATAACTCGCCAATTTCTTCTCCCAACAGGAGAGTTTTTTGAAGAACATTTTGATTCTCGAAACCACGTTCTTTTTCTAATTGTATTACGTATTCTTGAAAATCTTTTAGTGTAGGATTTTCTTTAAGTAAAAGTTTGCTTGGAGTCATATGAATGTTGATTTTACTATTTATTTACCATTACCTGGGTTAAAAATCTAAAAGCAATGCCTTCTAATTTGATAATAAAACTTTTAACACTTTGAAAGTCTTTCCCTAATAAATCTTTAGTTTTTATTTCGAAATACCTAACCTCATCTCCATATGATTTTTCTAAAATTGAATAATATTCCGAATTGTTTTTTTCTTCTATTAAGGTGGATAATGCAACATCATTATTTTTACATTTATTTCTAATATAAATAGCATTTATTAATATATTATCAGTATAACCAGACTCTTCTTCAAATAACTTTATTAAAGCAGAAGTTTGAGCTTGAGCTTTTCCTCTATTAATAATTATCTGTGTTGTGCAACGTATTTCTCTTCTAATAAAATCAACATCAATGTTAAAAGTATTTTTTCTATCATTATTCAACATGAATGTAGAAGTTACATTTTTTGATGTTTGTAACATTCGTTCGATTTCTTCAGCTCGATTTTCTTTGGCTAATAATTCAATATTATAATTAGATTTATCGGTTAATTGTAGACTAATATCTTTTTCTTCTTGAGCGTATGATTTAATAATGTTATTTATTAAGATTTTTTCAATTTTTTGATCTGGGCTAAACGAATTTATTTTATTAACTGAATCTTTCCATTCATTACCCATATGTGTAAAGTTTGAAAGTTTCCCGTGAGAATCAAAATACCTCCTTAATTCTCCGAGAATATATATATGGTCCTCATCTTCAATGCTTTTAGTTCTAATTAAATAAGATGCAGTGACTTTTAAATAACTCCAGGACCAATGATATAAGTTAAAACTTCTTTTATTAAGTTTTATTGGACTTTGCATTGGGTTAGTTACAAGATAATTAGATATTGTAATTATATCGTTAATACCAATTTCTCTACTAAAAGAAGCGTATTTATCTATTTGATTTTCATTTATTTCATTATCTCCAACTTTTGTTTCAACAAAGCCTGCCCATTCTATTATTGGATTATGTATTCCACTAGTAATTACGATAAGACCATCTGGTCTATCACCCGTTTTTGAATCTGAGAGTTCTGTATATGCATGCAGATTTACATTTCTGTTTTTTATTTTATTAACTCCAATTGTTGTAAAAAGTTCTTCTCTGTATTCTTTTACGGCACTTAATGAAGCAAGAAAAATTGAGGTTGTTGAGATTTCATTTTCAGTATTACCACAAGGGAAAAGTTTTGTTTTCTTTTTCTCAAACTCTTCGTTACTTACAAATTTAAAGACATGGTACAAGTCAGCTAAATTAGTTTTTCCTAAATCTATTTTTTTTATCATTTCGAAGAGTTTTTCATTATAAATATTTATTAAATCACTTATCTTAATTTTTTTAATAAAAGAGAATAAGCTCTCTTACAGTAGCATGAAGATAGCAAATTAATTAAACAACTCGAAAGATAGTTTAAGAAAAATTATTAACAATCAGCCGATTACCAATTCAACAACCAAGCAAAAATCAAAGGCGCAAGAAATGTGGCATCCGATTTAACAATGAATTTTGGAGTGCATATATATAATTTACTCTTGGAAATTTTAGACATTTTCAATTTTAGTTAATATTAAGTATTTCATTAATAGCCAAGAATTTTTAGCATATCCTGTGGTTCTTGTTCTTCAGAAAATAGTGTTGTGGTGAAATTACCTTCTTTGTCTATATCTATAATTATTTGCTTAGGCCCTGGAATAAGACAATGTTGTAATCCTTTAAATCCTCCTAAGGTATCTTGATATGCACCGGTATTAAAGAAGCCAATATAAAGTTTTTCATTAGAATTGTACTTAGGTAAATACAAAGCGTTACTTTGATGTTCGGATTTATAATAATCGTCGCTATCGCATGTTAATCCGCCAAGAAAGACTTTTTCATAGCTGCTATGCCATTTATTAATTGGCAGCATAACGAATCGCTTGTTTATAGCCCAGCTGTCCGGTAAAGTTGTCATAAATGAACTGTCGATCATATTCCATACTTCACGATCATTTTGCTTTTTTTGTCCTAAAATAGAATAAATTGTACCTCCACTTTCTCCTACTGTAAAAGAACCGAATTCAGTAAAAATATTTGGCTCTTTTAAATTATTGGTTTCACAATATATTTTTATTTGAGATACGATTTCGTCAATCATATATTCATAATCATAGTCAAAGGAGAGTGAATTTTTTATTGGAAACCCACCACCAATATTCAAAGAATCTAGCTCGGGACAAACTTTCTTAAGTTCACCATATACATTCAAACATTTAACCAATTCGCTCCAATAATATGCATTATCTTTAATTCCCGTATTTATAAAGAAATGCAGCATTTTCAACTTTACATTGGGATTGTCTTTAATCTGTTTTAAATAAAAATTTACAATATTTTTGTATCCAATTCCTAAACGCGAAGTATAAAATTCGAATTTTGGTTCTTCCTCAGACGCAATTCTAATTCCTACTTGATATGGAACATCAATGAGTTCTTCAAGTCGGTCAAGCTCTTTATAGTTATCAATTATTGGAATTGTGTTATTGTATCCGGTATTAATTAATCGCGCAATATTTTCGATATATGCATCACGCTTAAATCCGTTACAAATAATATATGTTGATTTTGTTAATTTTTTATCCTTAAGAAGAGCTTCAATAATATTTATATCGTATGCCGATGAAGTTTCAATATGAATATCGTTTTTTAGTGCCTCATGAAGCACGTGTTTAAAATGCGAACTTTTCGTACAATAACAATAATGATATTGGCTTTTATAATTGACCTTTTCCATGGCATTTTTAAACCATGATTTAGCTTTCTGGATTTGATTGGAAATTTGTGGCAGATATGTGAATTTTAGCGGAGCACCATATTTTTCAATGATATCCATTAATGGTATTTTATGAAAAAGGAGATTCTCACCATCTAACTCAAATTCTGGTTGAGGGAAATCGAAAGTTTTCTCAATTAGATCAATGTATTTAATTTTCATTTAGGTAAAGATAAAAATAATAAAAAATGCATGCTAAGTAATTTTTATAAAAAAAATCAAATTTGATCTGAGCATATATAGTTTTATTTTACGACCAATAAAAAAGCCGCGTTTAAAGCGGCTTTAGGTTTATTAAGATTGTGTTAATGGTACAATATCCAGGCTTGTAATCCCTTTTCATTAGCAAGAAGTTTATATTCGGCAATGGCCATTTTTTTGTCAGCAAAAGAGTTAAAGCTAACAGCATGCATCCCATTTCGTTTTGCTAATTTCTCGGCATTATAACCTTCTGCTTTTAATTTATTCATATACGAGATAGCATAATTTTCATTTTTAAAACTACCAGCGATAATATAATATTTCTTTTGTGTAACTACTGGCTTGTCTTTGGCCGGACTAGTAGTTTTTGTTTCAATTTTTGCTTCAGCTTCTTTCTTGACTGCTGAATCTGTAGCTTGAGTTTTCTTAGTTTTTGTTTCTGCAGTTTGGTTTTTAGTTGTAGTTTTTTCCTTCTCTACTTTTTCCGTTTTTGATTTTACTTTATTAAAAACCGTTTTAATTGTATTGAAATTTAGAATAGCCCACACGAAAATTGCGGCAAGAGGCACACCTATCGCTATAGAAAAGACCAAGCCTTTATTAATTGGTTTCTTTTGTTTCTTATCGCTGTATATTGATTTTGTTTGCGTAGCTATAGGTGTTGATTTTGTTTCTGGTTTAAATTCTTTTAACTCGCTTGCCGGACTGGCTGGTTTGGGTTCTGTTTTTACTTCATTAACCCCGTCTACCGGACGAGCAGGTTTTGGTTTATCCTCTTTCTTGTTTGTGGTAGTTTTTGTTGCCGGAGCCTTTGTAGTAGATTTACTTGCTTTTGCCGGTTTCTCTACTTCTTTTTTTACTTCTTTCTTACCTACAGTATCAGAAGGAGTATCGGCAGTCTCTTTAATCTTGGTCAAAAATTGAACTTTCCCTTGTTTATCAGCTGTAAATTGACCGAATCCTTTAATAATATATGGTTTCTCCAGTTCAAGTTCTTTTTTAATATCATTTATAAAGGCAGTAATCTTTTCATTTGCTTGTTCTTTCGTAATAGCTTCCTTTTTAATAATATATTTTTCAAGAAGCTCGTCGTTAAATTTTAGAAAAGGACTAAAATAAACATCTTTCAATTTTTCCTCCAGCGTATTCGCGTCCTTACTTTTTGAAGTGGCTCTTACCAAAAATGCACCGTAGTTTGGAACAATTACTCTATTATTTGTGGCAAGTAGTTCTTGAATGTATGTAGCGATCATAACTGTTAGGTTTAAATTATCTGACTTATTTTAATTGCATTTTACAATCTTGAAATTATATACCGACACATTACGTTTAAGTATATCAGAACAAATGTAATAAAATTTAAGATATTAAATTACAGCTTAATACTGATTTTTATTAAATAACGAAAGAATTAGAATTTAATTTTTGGAAAAAACTTGATTTATTGTTGAAAGCAAAGTTTCAGTTTTAATTGGTTTCGATATATAATTATCAAAACCTTCGGTTAGGCATTTCTGATTTTCATTATCGTGAGCATAAGCTGTTTGTCCGATAATTTTTAAATTGTGGTTATGTTTCTTTATCTCGCGGGTTGCTTCAAAGCCATCCATTATTGGCATTTTTATATCCATTAATACTAAATCAATATTTTTGTTATTTAAGCAAAGGTCAACTGCTTCTTTGCCATCTTTTGCCCAAAGAATCTTTGCTTTGGTAGGCAATAGTATTTCTTCGATTAGTTTGAAGTTTATATCAATATCGTCAGCAATTAAAACTACTTTATTATGCCAGTCGAATGTATTTTCTAATGGATTTTTTGTCAGTTCAAATTTAGATTCTGAAATTTCGTATGGTAAGGTGAAATATATATTTGTTCCCTGATTCGGAGTTGAATGCACCCAAATGTCACCACCTAAATGATTTACTATTTTTTTGGCTATTGTTAAACCGATTCCGGTACCACCATACTCGCGCGTAAAAGACTCATCGGCCTGACGGAACATATCATAGATATGATCAAATTTCTCATTTGAAATGCCAATACCAGAATCAATTACATAAAACTGAATTTTATTTTCATCTTCTAAAATAGTATAGCCATATTCAACGAACCCTTTGATGGTAAATTTAATAGCATTTTCGATTAAACTACTTAATATTTGTTTTAGCCTGGTAGGGTCGGTAATAATTGAAAGATCATTTGTTTCTGATTCTGTATTCATTGAAAGGTGAACGTCTTTATTAGAATCGTTTTCAATTTGAACACTAAAACTTACGTATAGATCTAAAAGGAGTTTATTTAAATCAACCTTGGTATTATTTAGCTGAATATCGCCAGTTTGTAATTTCGAAATATCAATAACGTCATCAATTAATTTAAGTAAATTCTGACTATTGTCGTTTATTAAACTATTGAGTTTTATTTTTTCATCATACGACATATCTTCATCTAAAAGCAAATTGGAAAATCCAATTATGGCATTCATTGGAGTGCGGATTTCGTGCGATAAATTACCAAGAAAAGCCGTTTTTAATCGATTAGATTCTTCAGCCTTTTCCTTAGCATCAATTAATTCTTTTTCAGTTCTTTTCCTAGTTGTTATATCTTCTGAAATAACAACAAAATGTGTAATTACCGAATTGTCATTTATAACAGGTGAGATTGAAGCAAGTTCCCAGTATTTTTCTCCGTTTTTCTTTTTATTATGAAATTCGCCTTGCCAGTCTTTACCTCCAATAACTGTTTTGATTATATTTTGGAATGTATTGCTTGAATTAGTTTCAGAATGTAAAATGCTGATATCTTTACCAATAACATCTTCGGGAGCATAACCCGTAATTAGTGTAAAGCTTGGATTTACAATTTCTATATTTCCTTCAAGGTTAGTAATAGTAACACAAGCAGGGGAATGTTGAATTGCATTTGAAAGTATTTTTAACTTATATTCTGTTTTTTTCTTTTCAGTAATATCAATCGACACACCTCCAATTTGCCATTTATTATCAACTCCTCTAAAACGAAACTTATGTGTTTGGTAAGATTTTAATTCTCCTAGTTTATTTGGTAATTGATCTTCTACAAGCAACACTTCTCCGTTTAAAGCTAGTTTATCTTCTTCAATTACGCGCTCAGCATATTTTTTTGGAAATATTTCTTCGGGGAATTTATTTTGACAACTTTCATCGGAAAAAACAGAAGCCATATATTTATTTAAATACACAGATTTAAGATTTTCATCTTTAATAAAAACTCCTAATGGAAGGTTGTCCATAAATGTTGAGAATTGCTGTTCTGTTTTTTTCAGCGCCTCTTCCATTTCAATTCGTTTAGTAATATCCTTAAAGTCTTCAATTATTCCAAGGATTTCGCCATTTTGACCTTTAAACGCCACGGCGGTTAGGATTCCCGGAATCACCCTACCCGAGTTGTTCTTTTTAGTTAAATCCTGTTCAACTTTATCTTCTCCATTTTTAATCTGATTTAATGGGCAATCTGCAGTATGGCAATTTGGACCCGGAAAAATATTAAAACACTTTTTTCCTTCGGCATCTTCTTTACTAATACCAGACATAATTGTAAATGCCCTGTTAACACGAAGAATATTAAAATCTGTGTCGATCAAACGCATGCTATTGGCGTTAGTATTAAAGATTTGATTTAATTCATCATTTGTATTAACTATTTCCTTTGTTTTTTGAGCAAGCCTCTTGTCCAAAGAATCTTGTAAATTAAATAATTTATTAATTAAAGTGTTAAAGGATAAATGTAGAATTATATAAGTAATAGCAAGGATTAAAAATATGATAAGGAGAGATTTATATAATATTGCTTGAAATTGATTCTGAAGTACAGAAATATCACGTGTATAAACAATTCCTTCAAGACCTTCATTCCGGAAATTGTTTTCAATATTTATGATATCTAAATAATAATATTTTTCATTAAATTTAAATTTCCCGGGAGTTAGTGATTTGTTCTTTTGAACTTCGGTAAAGATATTATCATTAGAGATTGAACGCAGAAGATATTTATCGTTAATTTCCAGCGATTTTAATTCTTTTAGAACATTTTTATTTAATTTTTCTGAATTAAGCAAACTGGCAAATGAGACATTAAAACTTTTTGTTAGGTGATCAACAATTTCATTTTCACGAATTGCGAATTCAATACAACCAATATGCTCTCCATTATATGTTATAGGTTCAGCTATTTTATAATACAAAAGTGAATTTACAATTTCGAAACCTGTTTGTTGTTGAATTTCTTTATTGGCCTTAAAAACTACAGAATTATTTAAGGCTGGCTTGTTATTGTTGTCAGCTCCTGTTTCCATATTTAGAGCTAATAAGTTATCTTTTGTATAAAAATTAATAGAAAAATGATAGGGATCTTCTGATTTTAATATAGAATAAAAAGGGAATATATTGCGATATAAATTTTCAAAATTTTTTGTTTGAAATTCCTTTTTCATTTCGGGATTATTGACAAAATATTGAATCTTATCTCTATATAACTGATTTGTAGATTGAAATAGATTTTTTATTTCGAGGTTGACAATTTCGTTGTCCTTCTGAATTTGCCAATCGATGTATTGTTTTTGATTTTTTAAACCGAGTGTAAAATAAATGGCGCACAGAGCAAGCAATACAACCATTACTGCTAGAAGTGTTCTGTTTTTTAATTTTCTTCCGAAATCCATTTAAATCCGTTCTTCGCTAATCAAGTAAAAATTTAGATGTAAATAAAACAAAAATTATGTTATATAAAAAATTACGGTTGATAGGTTTGTAAACTTTTTTACGGATTTTTGACTAATTTTTTTCTTAATTGTTAATAACTCCTGAAAATGAGTAAATAAGAGTATTAAGCAAGAGATATTATAACATGTGTTTGAAAACACAAAAGATGTTTACCGAAAGATTATTTGTGCATATTTTTTGATTTACTAACATTATAACTAATTTGCAAATAAGCTTAAGACAATTAAAACCTTAGTTCGGAATGATATTGTATACATGCAAATTCTGTATTAATTAAAAAATTTATATAAATGATCAGGAGTTTATTTCTGATTTCGTTTTTTATATTTAACTGTTTGAATTTAAGCGGACAAGAAGAGCTAAAAAATCCAGTAAGTATAGCTTTTAAACCACAATTTGGGCTAATTCTTCCACATTCAAGTAAAGTTGAGCATTTAACTTACACAAATCCTTATGGACTGGAATTAGAGTATTCATGGTTAATGCTTAAAGAGAATAACTGGCAACAATGCAACTGTTATTCTAAAGCAGGGATTTCTTTTTTATATGTGAATTACAATAATCCGAAAATTGTTGGAAGTTCTTATAGTTTAATTGGCTTTGCAGAACCCTTTTTTATCCGATCTAATAGTTTTTTATTTTCGGCAAGAATGGGATTTGGGGCAAGTTTTTTAGATAAGATTTATGATTCAGAAACAAATCCAGAAAACACATTTTTTTCTACTCACATAAGTTTTATTGCTCATATTGACATTAATGCATATTACAAACTAACTGATAAATACAGTTTGATGGTTTATGCAAAATATAATCATATTTCTAATGGGGGCGTGAAAAAGCCAAACTACGGAATGAATTTTCCTATGTTTGGTTTAGGGTTAAATTATTATCCATCAGGGAAGATTGTTTTTCCTTATAGGGAGAAAAAAGAATTTGTCCCTGAGTATTTTTATAATATCTACTCCTTTGGTATGGTTAAAAAGATTGAAGAAAATGAATATTTTTCCGAAGAAACAACTTTTGTATTTGGATTATATGGTTTGGCCGGAAGAACAATAAGCAAGCTAAATGGATTTAGTATTGGATTAGAATATATGAATGATGGAGCTGCAAAAGAAGAAATTTTAAGAAAAGGATTATCTGACGATCATCAAATTTTTTCAGGATTAATAGGGCATCATTTGCTATTTGGGAAATTTGATTTTTCACAATACTGGGGAACTTATATTTATGCTCAATATGAATCTCGTAATTTTTACCAACGATATTCGTTAAGCTATCAATTTTCAAAATATGTATTGGTAGGAGTAACTTTAAAAACACATGGCGATGTAGCTGATAGTTTCCATATTCTTCTTGGATTATCCTTTTAATTAGCAACAAGTTATTTTTTAACTTCTCTTTTTCTAAATTTGCATAAGAAATTAACCAAACTATGACACAAGAAATTTTTTTAGACCAGAATCAAACTGATCAAATCAAGCAATTTCAAAAAAACGAAATTACTGAATACTATATCTATTCAAGGTTATCAAGAAAAATTAAAAATAAGAAAAATGCTGAAATTCTTCAAAAAATTGGTGATGATGAAATGCGTCATTATCTGTTTTGGAAAAAGCGTAGCAGTGCAGATGTTAGGCCAAATAAGTGGAAAATATTTAAGTTTTACTGGATAGCGCAAATATTTGGAATTACATTTGGGATTAAGTTAATGGAGAAAGGGGAAGAAGGAGCGCAAGATGCCTATAAAGACTTTTGTGAATATATTCCTGAAGCCCAACAAATTGTCGACGATGAAAATGCCCATGAAAAGAAATTGATTGGCATGTTAGAAGAGAAAAAATTGGAATATGTTGGATCAATTGTATTAGGACTAAATGATGCATTAGTAGAACTTACCGGAACATTAGCAGGATTAACATTTGCCTTACAAAACACACGTTTAATTGCTATTGCTGGATTAATTACTGGAATTGCTGCATCATTTTCCATGGCTGCATCCGAATATTTATCGACAAAAACTGAAGGAAATGGAAGTAAGGCTTTAGCATCATCGTTCTACACAGGATTAGCTTATATTTTTACTGTAATTATTTTAATCCTTCCATATTTTTTATTTACTAATTATTTTGTGTGCCTGGGAATGACAATGACCTTTGCTGTTTTGGTAATTCTGTTTTTTAATTATTACATTTCTGTTGCAAAAGATCTTAATTTTAAAAAGCGGTTTTGGGAAATGTTTGTTATAAGTATGGGAGTGGCAGCATTTACTTTTGGAATAGGATATTTAATAAGGATATTTATTGGAATAGACATTTAACAACTTTTGATATTTAGTACTAAAATATTGATACTTATATAATGAACTGGGACAAATTACTTTCTGCAAAAAGACTGGGACTGGAAACAAGAGAATTTAAGAATACAGATGAGATTCGTTCACAGTTTCAGCGGGATTATGATCGTATTATTTTTTCATCACCATTTAGAAGATTACAAAATAAAACACAAGTCTTTCCTTTACCTGGAAGTGTATTTGTTCATAATCGTTTAACTCATAGTCTTGAGGTTGCTAGTGTTGGAAGATCTTTGGCAAATCTGATAGCACAACAACTTAAGCAGCAAGACGAAATTAAAAATAAAGAGATATTAAATGAGTTAGGATCAATAGTATCGTCGGCGTGCCTGGCACATGATATGGGAAATCCTCCGTTTGGACATGCAGGAGAAGAAGCAATTTCTAAGTATTTTACCGAAGGAAAAGGTAAAAAATTTGAAACTGCAGTAAGTAAAGATGAATGGACAGACTTAACTCATTTTGAAGGGAATGCAAATGCTTTAAGGCTCTTAACACATCAATTTATGGGACGAAGGTCAGGTGGATTTGCTCTAACTTATTCTACCCTGGCTTCATTAATAAAATATCCATACGGTTCGAACGGAATGATTCAAGGCAAAAAGAAATTTGGATATTTTCAGGCTGAAAAGGAAATATTTTTAAATATTGCAAAGGAACTGGGACTAAAAAAGTTATCAGATGAACCATTACGATACGCACGACATCCTCTGGTATTTTTAGTTGAGGCTGCCGATGATATTTGCTACGAAATTATGGATATTGAGGATGCTCATAAACTTAAAATTCTGGATACTCAAACGACATTTGAATTACTTTTAGGTTTTTTCGATGAGGAAACAGACAAAAAGTTTTTTGCAAATATGAATGAAATCTTTAAAGAAGTAACTGATATAAATGAGCAGGTTGCATACATAAGAGCATCGGTAATTGGAAAGTTAACTCATGATTCAGCACAAGTTTTTCTTAAAAATCACGACAAGATATTAGAGGGAGAATTTAACGGGAGTTTAATTGATGGAATTGTTGGAAAAAGTAAAGAAGCATTTGAAACTTGCAAAAAACTTGCTGTAAAACAAATATACAATCATCGTTCGGTAGTGAAAATAGAATTAACAGGATTTAATGTAATCGGAACACTTTTGGATGAATTTATTACAGCAATATTCAGCCCCGAAAAAGATTATTCAAAAAAAATCCTTTCTATTTTACCATTGCAGTATAGTGTCGAAGGGCATAGCTTTTACAAAAAAGCAATGTCTGTAATCGACTTTGTTTCTGGCATGACAGACTTATATGCTGTTGATTTGTATAAGGATATAAAAGGGATGAATTTATAGTATGAAGTAAAGTAAATTTCTATTGTATTTAAATTTTTTAAATTAATATTAGTTGTTCGAAATTCGTTATTCAAATAAAATAATTTCCTGCAAAGACTTATTGTTATTCTCCACTTATAACCGTTTTTGAAATAACTTCACTCCCGGCAATTATTCTAATGTGAAACATAGCAAGCTGGTTGCCAATTTCAGTTGAATTAATAGTTTCAGTATAATTCCCTGCACTTTGATTTGGTTTATGAATCGAACTTATCTTTTTGCCCGAATTATCATAAATTTCAATACGAATATCAGAATCAATCGTAGTAGTATAATCTAAATTAAACACATCTTTAAAGGGATTTGGATATATTTTAGCATTAATATTTTCTGAACTCAAAAGAAAACTGTTATTTCATGGATTGGGTTTTTCTATTGCTTTTGAATAATAAGCTGTTCGAAATGTTTTTGTTTCCTTTGAATTTTGACTTTGAATAATTGTTAATAAAGGATAACGAACATCATACGAATACCATTTATAAGAAATTGTTGCACAATTACACGAATTATTATTTGTACATTGTTCCCTTGTGGTTTTAATTCTAAACACATTTTTATAAGTAATATTTCAAGGTAAAATTAAGGTTCCAAAAGCATCGGCTTCTAGTAAATATGTACCAGTAATATTGGCTTTGTAATTATTATTGTCTTCAATTGTTCCAGAAAATTTCCTGAATATGTGTCCCCATAATTAAATGGGAAAACCATTTTAACAAAAGGCTTGTCATATTTTGTTATGGTATTATTTTTTGAAACTGAGCCAAATTGTTCAATTTTATCGTTTGATGCTCTAAAATAAAATTTAGTTTCAAATTCTTCAAGAATTGTATTAGCCTCAGGTATGTCAAATGAATTAGTTTCTGTATAAGCGCTATACATATAACTTGTTAAGCTTGATATTGCAAAGCTCGTGAACAGAATAGCGAAAACTAATATCTTTTTCAAAATCAATTTACATTAATATTGTCTATAAATAATAGCACATTAATATACAAAAGAATATAACTGATGTCAAGTGTTTTTGAATATTAAATTAGAATATCCAAGTATAAAAAGAAACAAGATTCTTCAGTGATAAAGAATCTTGTATTATTATAGATTGATTATTACTCTTTTATCATAGTTAACAACATTTTAAATTTTGATGTTGCTTTAACCGCATGTGGAATATTTGCAGGCATTATAATTGATTCTCCTGCTGGCACATCATATGGTTTTTTATCAATGAATACTTGAGCAGATCCTTCTAACACTTGTATTAAAGCATCAAAAGGTGCTGAATGTTCACTTAGTTCTTGTCCTTTATCAAAGGCAAATAAGCTGACATTTCCTGTCGATTTTTGAATTATTCGTTTACTTACAATTCCATCGCCAGAATAATCTACTTTGCCTGCAAAACTAAAAGCATTTGAATGTGTTATTTTATCGTCCATTTAATTAGTATTTATTTAATTAATATTAACTTAACTTTTAAAATCAGCAGTTACATGTGTCCCATCGCAAAAAGGTTTATTCTTAGAACCTCCACAACGACATAAAGCTGCTGTTGTTTCAGTCGGGATTAAATCCCCATTACTGTTTTTCAATTCAATTTTACCATTGATTAAAATTGGGCCGTTTTCCATTAAATCTATTTTTACATCACTCATTTTTTCTTCTCCTTTTTGTTTATCATTATTTAAGTAAAATGAAAGTGCACCAGATGGACACTTTTTAACTTGATTAATCATTTCGTTTGTGGTTGCTCCTTC
>JAQIBH010000154.1 GCA_027859205.1 Bacteroidales bacterium
AGAAAAAATAATTTTTGAGAAAAACTTATTTTCTGGATAATCTTTGTTTTAACATGAAAACACTGGGATACAGCTATGTTTTCACTAATTATTCAAAAACTTTCGGATGCTAGTGATAAATTTTTAGAAGATAAATATTGTAATATTTTGGATCTAATATTAAAAACGTTTCTAAATAAAAGAAAAAATAAAATTAAGCGCATTTTCTTTTGCTATTTTATAAAAAAGAATATATTTTTGCGGCCTTTTCCGGTTTAAATATATCCCGGTTAAGATAATAAGAATCAATGATTTTTGACATTTCAATGTTTTTAGAGTGTAAAGGCAAATGGAATCAAATCTTTTAAAAAGGAGTGAAATTAATTGACTTTTATTGTGGATTTTTAAAAAAAAGGAATACCTTTGCGAACCGAATTTATAAAAATTATAATTTAAACAGTTGTTTATATGCCTACAATACAGCAGTTAGTAAGAAAAGGAAGAGCCCAGATTGTGGTGAAGAAAAAAGCTCCTGCTTTGGACTCATGTCCTCAAAGGAGAGGTGTTTGTACTCGTGTATATACCACAACTCCTAAAAAACCTAATTCAGCAATGAGAAAGGTTGCAAGAGTGAGGTTAACTAATGGTAAAGAGGTAAATGCATACATTCCAGGAGAAGGTCATAATTTACAAGAACACTCTATTGTTTTAATTAGAGGTGGTAGAGTAAAAGATCTTCCAGGTGTAAGATACCACTTAATTAGAGGAGCTTTAGACACTTCGGGTGTTGAAGGACGAACTCAAAGACGTTCAAAATACGGAACTAAAAGACCAAAAAAATAAACTAATTCTAAGAGTTTAGAGAGAAATGAGAAAATCGAAACCAAAACAGCGAATAATTTTACCTGATCCAAAGTTTAATGATACTTTGGTAACAAGATTTGTTAATGATCTTATGATGGGAGGTAAGAAAAACACTGCATATCAGATATTTTATGATGCAATGGATGTTATAGCTGCTAAAAATAAGGATGAAGAAAAAACTCCACTTGAAATTTGGAAAAAAGCATTAGAAAATATTACACCAATGGTTGAGGTAAAGAGTAGAAGAATTGGTGGTGCTACATTCCAGGTTCCTATGGAAGTTAATGTTAAAAGAAAAACAGCGATCAGTATTAGAAATATGATCAAGTTTGCTCGTCAACGAAGTGGTAAAAATATGGGCGAAAAATTAGCTCAGGAAATATTGGCTGGCTTTAACGAAGAAGGTGGAGCATTTAAGAAAAAAGAGGAAACTCATAGAATGGCTGAAGCAAACAAAGCCTTTGCACATTTTAGATTTTAATAATTATAGAGTAAGGGGATAGAGGATAGAGATGATTAACGCGCTGAAAAATACCAGAAATATCGGGATAATGGCTCACATTGATGCCGGTAAGACTACAACAACAGAAAGGATTCTGTTTTACACTGGTATTACACATCGAATAGGGGAAGTGCACGACGGAGCTGCTACTATGGACTGGATGGTTCAAGAGCAAGAAAGAGGGATAACGATAACATCAGCAGCTACTACTACGTACTGGAAATACCTAAACGAAGATTACAAAATTAATATAATTGATACACCGGGACACGTCGATTTTACTGTTGAAGTAGAAAGATCTTTACGTGTACTAGATGGTGCTGTTGCTCTTTTTTGTGCTGTAGGTGGTGTTGAGCCACAGTCTGAGACAGTTTGGAGACAAGCAGATAAGTATAATGTACCTAGAATGGCATTCGTTAATAAGATGGATCGTTCTGGTGCAGATTTCTTTTCAGTAGTAACCCAAATTAAAGAAAAGTTAGGAGCAAATCCAGTTCCTTTACAAATTCCAATTGGAGCAGAAGAAACATTTTCAGGTGTTATAGATCTTATTGAGAATAAGGCAGTCGTATGGCATGAAGATGGAGAATTGGGAGTTCGTTATGAGTTAGTTGATATTCCTGCAGAATTAATAGATGAAGCTGCAGAATGGAGAGGTAAACTTGTTGAGGCGGTTGCTGAACACGATGATGCTTTATTAGAAAGATATTTCGAAGATCCAGATTCAATTACTAAAGAAGAAATGATCGCTGTTATTCGTAAAGCTACAATTGAGATGACTATCACTCCTGTGCTTTGTGGATCAGCATTTAAAAATAAAGGCGTTCAGCGTTTATTGGATGCTACTGTTGCATTTTTACCAAGTCCACTTGACGTTGGTAGTATTTCTGGTGTTAATCCAAAGAATGATGAGACAGTTGAACGTAAACCTGAAGTTAGTGAACCATTATCAGCACTTGCATTTAAAATTGCAACTGATCCATTTGTAGGGCGTTTAGCATTTTTACGAGTTTACTCTGGTAAAATTGATTCCGGTTCATATGTATTAAATGTTCGAACTGGTAAGCGTGAAAGAATATCGCGTTTATATCAGATGCATGCTAATAAACAAATACCTAAAGAATTTATAGGGGCCGGAGATATTTGTGCTGCTGTGGGATTTAAAGATTTAAGAACGGGTGATACTTTATGTGATGAGAAGCACCCAATAGTGTTGGAGTCTATGGATTTCCCAAAACCAGTAATTGGCATTGCAGTAGAACCTAAAACACAAAAAGATTTAGATAAATTAAATATAGCTCTTCACAAATTAGCTGAGGAGGATCCTACGTTTTCAGTAAAGGTTGATGCAGATTCCGGTCAAACTGTTATTAGTGGTATGGGGGAATTACACTTAGAAATTCTAGTGGATCGTCTAGTACGCGAATTTAAAGTAGAGTGTAATCAAGGTGCTCCACAAGTTGCTTATAAGGAATCAATTTCTGCTAAAGTTGAGCATCGTGAAGTATTTAAAAAGCAATCTGGTGGTCGCGGTAAATTTGCCGATATCAAAGTTGAGGTAGGACCAGTAGATGATGGAGAAGAAGGTCTACAATTTATAGATAAAATTAAAGGCGGGAATATTCCTAAGGAATATATTCCATCTGTGAAAAAAGGTTTTGAAGAAGCAATGTTTAATGGTGTATTAGCAGGATATTCTGTTGATAGTTTAAAAGTAACATTGATTGATGGATCATATCATGATGTTGATTCAGATCAACTTGCATTTGAAATAGCAGCGAAAATGGCATTTAAAAGTGCTTGCGCTAAAGCTAAGCCAAAATTACTTGAACCAATAATGACTGCTGAAGTGGTTACACCTGAAGAATATATGGGTGATATAATTGCCGACTTTAACAGACGTAGAGGTAAAGTAGAAGGAATGGAAAATAAAGGTGGTGCTAGAGTTATTAAAGCAAAAGTACCATTAGCTGAAAAATTCGGTTATGTAACCGTATTACGAACTATAAGTTCGGGAAGAGCTACTTCATCTATGGAGTTTTCTCATTATGAGATAGTTCCCGAGGGAATAGCTAAAGAAATAGTTGAGAAAGCAAAAGGTAAAACTGAATTAGTTTAATTAAGAATAAAAATGAGCCAGAAGATTAGAATTAAATTAAAATCTTACGATCACAATCTTGTAGATAAATCTGCAGAGAAAATTGTGAAGACGGTTAAATCCACAGGAGCTGTAGTTAGTGGTCCAATTCCACTTCCAACTCATAAAAGAGTGTTTACAGTATTACGTTCTCCCTTCGTTAATAAGAAATCAAGAGAACAATTTCAACTTTCTTCTTTTAAAAGATTATTAGACATCTATAGTTCAACACCAAAAACTATTGATGCTTTAATGAAGTTGGAATTGCCAAGTGGAGTTGAAGTTGAAATTAAAGTGTAATTAAAGTTAAAAAAAAAATATGCCAGGATTAATTGGAAAAAAGATTGGAATGACTTCCATCTTCAGTGCCGAGGGGAAAAATATCCCATGTACTGTTATTGAGGCTGGGCCATGCGTAGTAACTCAAGTTAGAACACTTGAAAAAGACGGTTACCATGCATACCAATTGGCTTATGACGAGAAAAAGGAAAAAAATACTAGCAATCCTTTAAAAGGACATTTTAAAAAAGCTGGTGTTGCACCTAAAAGAATCTTGCACGAATTTAAAAACTTTGCTAAAAAGTATAAACTTGGTGAAGATATATCAATAGATATCTTTAATGAAGATATGTGGATTGATGTTGCAGGATATACAAAAGGTAAAGGTTTCCAGGGCGTTGTAAAACGACACGGATTCCACGGTGTAGGTGGACAAACTCATGGTCAGCACAACAGACTTAGAGCACCAGGTTCTTTAGGAGCATCTTCATACCCTTCTAGAGTATTTAAAGGTATGAGAATGGCCGGTCAAACTGGTAACAAAAAGGTTAAAGTTATTAACCTCAAAGTTATCAAGGTTGTTAAGGAGAATAATTTATTAGTTGTTAAGGGATCTGTTCCTGGAGCAAAAGGTTCATATTTAATTATTCAGAAGTAATGGAATTATCTATAGTTAATATAACAGGAAAAGAAACCGGGAAAAAGGTTACCTTAAATGATTCAATTTTTAAGATTGAGCCAAATGATCATGCAATATATTTAGATGTTAAGCAATATTTAGCAAATCAACGTCAAGGTACTCATAAATCAAAAGAAAGATCCGAAATTGCCGGTAGTACAAGAAAGATCAAAAGACAAAAAGGAACAGGAACAGCTAGAGCTGGGAGTATTAAATCTCCAATTTTTAGAGGAGGAGGAAGAGTTTTTGGCCCAAAACCTAGAGATTATTCTTTCAAATTAAATAAGAAAGTTAAACAATTAGCTCGTATGTCAGCTTTATCTTATAAAGCTGATAGCAAAATGATTAAAGTTCTTGAAGATTTTAATTTTGAAGTTCCAAAAACTAAAGAATTTATTGAGTTCAGAAATAATTTAGAAGTAGCTGATAAAAAAATGCTTTTAGTGTTATCTGAACAAAATAAAAATATATATTTGTCATCCAGAAATATAAGGGATGTTAAAGTGGTAACTGTTTCTGAGTTATCTACTTATGACATTATGAATGCAAAAGTGCTTCTTTTTGTAGAGAATTCTATAGAGCCATTGCATAAATTGTTTAGAATTTAGTAAAAATAGATACGATGGATATTTTATTGAAGCCAATAGTTAGCGAAAAAATGACCTTACAAAGTGAGAAATTTAACAGGTATGGTTTTATTGTAGACACAAGGGCAAATAAGCTTCAGATTAAAAAAGCTGTTGAAGAAATGTACGGTGTTTCAGTTGATTCTGTTAATACTATGCGTTATTTAGGAAAAATGAAATCTCGTCATACCAAGTCGGGAGTAATTGAAGGACGAGCGAATTCTTTTAAAAAGGCAATCGTTACTTTAACAGAAGGTGATAAATTAGATTTTTATAGCAACATTTAATTGATATGGCAGTACGTAAATTAAAACCTGTTACCCCAGGACAAAGACATAAGATTATAGGTGCATTCGATACTATTACAAAGAGCGCTCCTGAAAAATCTTTACTGGCTCCTTTAAAGAGATCAGGTGGAAGAAATAACGATGGAAAGATGACCATGAGACATATTGGAGGTGGTCATAAAAAAAGATATAGAATAATCGACTTCCTTCGAAATAAGGATGGAATGGAAGCAATTGTAAAAGGTATTGAGTATGATCCAAACAGGACTGCTCGTATTGCTTTAGTTGTATACAAAGACGGTGATAAAAATTATATTATCGCTCCAATTGGATTACAAGTTGGTCAAACAATTAATTCCGGTAAAGGTGTTGCTCCCGAAATTGGGAATACTTTATTCTTATCCGATATTCCTTTAGGAACAATTATTCATAATTTGGAATTAGAGCCAGGTAGAGGTGCGGTACTAGCACGTAGCGCAGGTTCATATGCTCAGTTAACATCTCGTGATGGTAAATATGCAATTGTAAAATTACCATCCGGTGAATCAAGAATGATTTTAACTACTTGTCGTGCGACAATTGGAACAGTTGGAAATTCTGATCACAGTTTAGAAGTTTCTGGTAAAGCTGGTAGAAAAAGATGGTTAGGTAGAAGACCTAGAGTTCGTGGTGTTGTTATGAATCCGGTGGATCACCCAATGGGTGGTGGAGAAGGAAGATCTTCTGGAGGTCATCCTAGATCTAGAAACGGTATGCCTGCTAAAGGTTACAAAACAAGAGCTAAGAAAAAAGCTTCGAATAAATATATTATAGAAAAACGAAAGAAATAAAATAGATTGCTATGAGTCGATCATTGAAAAAGGGCCCATTTATTGATTTTAAGCTAGAAAAAAGAGTTCTAGACATGAACGAGGCAAGTAAAAAAACTGTAATTAAAACTTGGTCAAGAAGATCAATGATATCTCCAGATTTTGTTGGACATACTATTGCAGTTCACAATGGAAATAAATTTATTCCAGTTTATGTAACGGAAAATATGGTTGGACACAAATTAGGTGAATTTTCTCCTACCAGAACTTATAGAGGACATGGTGGTAATAGAAAAGGTTAACAACCGACGATAATTATTACATTAAAATATTAGACTGTAATGGGTGCAAGAAAAAGAATAAGAGCGAACCAGGTAAAAGAAAGCAAAAAGGAACAATATTTTGCAATGTTGCGTAATTGTCCTACATCTCCACGAAAGATGAGATTAGTTGCTGATTTGGTTAGAGGAATGGAAGTGAATCGTGCTCTTGATATGTTAAAATATAGTTCGAAGGAAGCTTCAAATCGTTTAGAAAAATTGGTGCTTTCAGCAATTGCAAATTGGCAAATGAAAAACGAAGGTGTTCGAATTGAAGACAGCAAATTAATAGTGAAAGACGTACACGTTGATAGTGGTAGAATGCTAAAAAGAATTCAACCAGCTCCACAAGGTAGAGCTCACAGGATTAGAAAAAGATCAAATCATGTGACTTTAGTACTCGATAATTTAAATAACAATACTCAAACTGAACAATAGATGGGACAAAAAATAAATCCGATTTCAAATCGATTAGGGATAATTAAAGGTTGGGATTCTAATTGGTACGGAGGAAGAAAATACGCTGAAAAGCTAGTTGAGGATAATAAGATAAGAAAATATCTTGAAGCCAGATTAGCTAAAGCTAGTATTTCTAACATTGTTATTGAGAGAACTTTAAAACTGATAACCGTTACTGTAAATACTGCACGTCCGGGAATTATTATTGGTAAAGGTGGCCAAGAAGTAGATAAGTTAAAAGAAGAGTTAAAGAAAATTACTCGTAAAGAAGTTCAAATTAATATATTTGAAATTAAAAGACCGGAGCTTGATGCGACTATAGTTGGTAACTCAATTGCTCGCCAAATCGAAGGAAAAGTGTCATTCCGTCGTGCAGTAAAAATGGCTATTGCATCTACAATGAGAATGGGTGCAGAAGGAATTAAAGTTCAGGTATCTGGGCGTTTAGGTGGTGCCGAAATGGCACGAACTGAAGCCTATAAAGAGGGACGTACTCCGTTACATACGTTTCGCGCTGATATCGATTATGCATTAAGTGAAGCCTTAACTAAAGTTGGGTTGGTAGGTATCAAAGTTTGGATCTGTAAAGGTGAAATTTTTGGAAAGCCAGATTTATCACCAAACTTAGGTGCTTCAAAAAGTCAGAAACCAGGTAGTAATAAAGGTGGTTTCAACAAGAGAAAAAGAAAATAAGGCGATAATTTAAAAGATTATTAGGAATGTTACAGCCAAAGAAAACTAAATACAGAAGAGTCCAAAAGGGCAAAATGAAAGGTAATGCCCAAAGAGGTAATCAACTTGCTTTCGGCTCTTTCGGAATCAAAGCACTAGGTGAGTGCTGGATGACGGGAAGACAAATTGAAGCAGCGAGACAAGCTGTTACAAGATACATGAAACGTGAAGGACAGATATGGATCAGAGTTTTTCCAGATAAGCCAATAACCAAAAAACCTGCAGAGGTTCGTATGGGAAAAGGGCGTGGAGCACCAGAAGGATTTGTTGCACCAGTTAAACCAGGAAGAATAATTATTGAGGCTGAAGGTGTACCATTTAAAGTTGCGCAAGAAGCGTTACGACTTGCTGCACAAAAATTGCCTATACCTGTGAAATTCGTTGTTAGACGAGATTATGTTGAAAAAACAAATTAGTGCAAAATGAAAAGTTCTGAAATAATAGAGTTAAGTACAAAGGAGTTGGTAGAGAAAATCGATACTGAAAAAACTCAATTAACTCGTCTAAAGTTAAATCACGCAGTGTCACCTTTAGATAATCCTTTGAAGATAACAGAAACACGCAAAGATATTGCAAGATTGAAAACTGAGTTGCGTAAAAGAGAATTAAACGAAAATTCGAACAGTTAATTTTTTAAAATGGAAACAACGAGGAATCTTAGAAAAGAACGTGTTGGTGTTGTTGTAAGCAACAAAATGGACAAAACCATTGTAATTGCTGTAGAACGAAAAGTAAAACACGAAAAATACGGTAAATTCATCAAACGTAAAAGTAAATTTGCTGCTCATGATGAAGAGAATACTTGCAATATAGGGGATACTGTTAGAATTATGGAGACTAAACCTTTGAGCAAAAGTAAATGTTGGAGATTAGTAGAAATCATTGAAAGAGTTAAATAGTCATGATACAACAAGAAAGTAGACTATCAGTAGCTGATAACAGTGGAGCCAAAGAAGTATTATGTATTCGTGTACTAGGTGGTACAGGAAGACGATACGCTTCAGTTGGCGATCAAATTGTTGTTGCTGTTAAAAGTGCTTTACCATCAGGAGAAGTAAAAAAAGGAACGGTAAGTCGTGCTGTTGTGGTTAGAACTCGTAAAGAAGTTCGTAGACCAGATGGTTCATATATACGTTTCGATAACAATGCAGTTGTATTGTTAAATGCAACAGGTGAAATTCGTGGAACACGTATCTTTGGGCCAGTACCTAGAGAATTACGCGAAAATTTCATGAAGATTATCTCATTAGCTCCAGAAGTATTATAATTAAAAATAATTGCTGCATGCGAAGGAAATTACACATTAAGAAAGGCGATACTGTTTACGTAAATGCAGGTGAAAATAAAGGCCAACAAGGGAAAGTCCTTGAAGTAATTTACGCCAAGGAGAAAGCTATTGTTGAAGGCGTTAATTTGGTTTCAAAACATACTAAGCCTAATGCCGATAACCCACAAGGTGGTATCGTAAAAAAGGAAGCACCAATTCATATTTCTAATTTGATGGTGGTTGATCCTTCTACTGGAAATCCAACAAGGATTGGTAGAAAGCTAAACGATAAAAATAAATTAGTGCGATATTCAAAAAAATCAGGAGAGGAAATCAAGTAATGGAATATACGCCTGTTTTACAGACCAAATTTAAAAAAGAGATAATTCCAGCATTAACAAAGGAGTTTAATTACAAATCTGTTATGCAAGTTCCAAAATTGGAAAAAATTATCTTGAATCAAGGTGTTGGTCAGGCAGTTGCCGATAAGAAACTTATTGAAGCTGCACAAGAAGAATTAGCGCTTATAGCCGGTCAAAAAGCTGTAAAGACATTTTCTAAAAAAGACATATCTAATTTCAAATTAAGAAAAGGTATGCCAATTGGAGTAAAGGTTACTTTACGTAGAAGTAAAATGTATGAATTTTTGGAAAGATTAATTTGTATTTCTCTTCCTAGAATTCGTGACTTCAGTGGTGTCAGTTCTAAATTTGACGGACGAGGTAATTATACTATGGGAATTACGGAACAAATTATTTTCCCTGAAATTGATCTTGATAAGATCAATAAAATTTTAGGGCTGGAAATAACTTTTGTTACAACAGCCCAAACTGATGAAGAAGGATTTGCATTGTTACGCGAATTTGGTATTCCATTTAAAAAAATTAAAAAGAATTAGATAGTTATGGCTAAAGAATCAATGAAAGCCCGAGAAGTAAGGCGTCAAAAATTGGTTGATAAGTATGCTGATAAAAGAGCACAACTTAAAGCAGAAGGTGATTATGTTGGATTAAGCAGATTGCCTAAGAACTCTAATCCAATTAGACTACATAACAGATGTCTAATAACTGGAAGACCAAAGGGTTATATGAGACAGTTTGGTATAAGTAGAATTACCTTTAGGGAAATGGCATCAAAGGGATTAATACCTGGTGTTAAAAAGGCAAGTTGGTAGATGTAATTAAAATTAAGAAGAGATATGATCACAGATCCGATAGCAGATTATCTTACTCGACTGAGAAACGCCGCAATGGCAAATCACCGAGTATTAGAAATTCCTGCTTCAAATTTAAAAAAGGATATAACTAAATTACTTTATGATAAAGGATATATTTTATCGTATAAATTTGAAGACGACAATAAACAAGGAATAATAAAGTTAGCTTTAAAATATCATCCGGAAACAAAAGCATCTGCTTTTCGCTCAATAAAGAGAATAAGTAAGCCGGGATTAAGAAAATATGTAGATACTAACGAAATACCAAGAGTACTTAATGGTTTAGGTATAGCTATTTTATCAACTTCAAAAGGTGTTATTACCGATAAAGAAGCGCGTACTTTAAACGTTGGCGGTGAGGTATTATGTTATGTATATTAAAAAGGAGGAGTTCTAAATGTCACGAATAGGAATATTACCAATTGATTTACCCAGCGGTGTTACAGTGACTGTTAGCGAAACTAATGAGGTTAAAGTAAAAGGACCGAAAGGAGAAATTTCGCAACAAGTAAATCCTGAAATCAAAGTTGAGATAAAGGAAAATCAGGTTATAGTGGTACGACCATCTGATGAAAAAAGACATAAAGCATTGCATGGTTTATATCGTTCATTAGTTAATAATATGGTTATTGGAGTATCAACAGGATATATACTTAAACAAGAATTAGTTGGAGTTGGATATAGAGCTGAAGCTAAAGGTCAAATTTTAGAGCTTAATTTAGGTTTCTCTCACGATATCCATTTTCAAATACCTGCAGAAGTGAAAGTTGAAGCAGTTCAAGAGAGAAGACAGAATCCTATAATCACTTTAACAAGTGTAAACAAACAATTAATAGGTGAAGTTGCTGCAAAAATTCGTTCGTTTAGACCACCCGAGCCTTATAAAGGAAAAGGTATTAAGTTTGTAGGCGAACAATTACGTAGAAAAGCTGGTAAATCTGCTAGTGTATAACGTATAAAAAACAAAAGTCATGGCTTTAACAAAGGTAGAGAGAAGATTAAGAATAAAAAGACGTATTCGTAAGCAGATTAGTGGTTCTGCAACGAGACCTAGAATGTCCGTATTTAGAAGTAATAAGCAAATATACGTTCAGTTTATTGATGATTTAGAAGGTAAAACATTACTTTCGGTTTGTTCTAAGAGCAAAGAAATAGCTGAAAAAAGTAATGTTGCAAAAATAGATCAGGCTAAATTGGTAGGAAGTTTTGCTGCAAAAAAGGCTTTAGAAAATGGTATCACCGAAGTTGTTTTTGACAGAAACGGTAGTTTATATCATGGTAGAGTAAAATCATTAGCAGAGGCTGCTAGAGAAGGTGGACTTAAATTTTAAGAAAAGATATTATGTCAACAAATATAAGAAAAGTTAAAACCAGCGATTTAGAATTAAAAGATAAACTCGTTAGTATTCAAAGAGTAACTAAAGTTACTAAAGGTGGCCGTAACTTCGGTTTTACTGCCATTGTTGTTGTTGGTAACGAAGATGGGATTGTTGGTTATGGTCTAGGAAAGGCTAAAGAAGTTACAACTGCAATTGCTAAAGGAATTGAGGCTGCAAAGAAAAATTTAGTTAAAGTACCTATTTATAAAGGTACAATTCCTCATGAGCAAGTATCTCGTTTTGGTGGAGCTCATGTTTTTCTTAAACCAGCATCACATGGTACTGGTGTAAAAGCAGGTGGTGCGATGCGTGCCGTTCTTGAGAGTGTTGGTGTTACAGATGTTCTTGCAAAATCAAAAGGATCTAGTAATCCTCATAATTTAGTAAAAGCAACGATTAATGCATTGTTAGAACTACGTGATGCAAGGGCTGTTGCCGAACAAAGAGGAGTTACCCTTGATAAAGTATTTAACGGATAATTGACCTATAATTAAAATCAAATGGCGAAGATAAAAGTTACACAAATAATAAGCGGAATAGGAAGTACTAAACGCCAAAAGCTAACATTACAAGCACTTGGTTTCCGTAAATTGAACAATACAATTGAGGTAGAAAATACTCCTCAGATTCAAGGAATGATTACTAAAGTAAGACATTTAATTAAGGTTGAAGGAAAGTAATAACGAATAATTGAAATTATAGATATGGATTTAAGTAACTTAAAACCAGCAGATAACTCAACAAAAACCGGTAAAAGAATTGGAAGAGGTCAAGGTTCTGGATATGGTGGAACTTCAACAAAGGGACATAAAGGACAGAAATCAAGATCTGGATATTCTAAAAAGGTTGGTTTTGAAGGAGGTCAAATGCCTTTACAAAGACGAGTACCTAAATTTGGTTTCACAAATTTTTCACGAAAAGAATATAAGGGTATTAATATTGAGACTTTAGAAATATTAGCAGAAAAAAAAGGTTTAACTACAATTGATATTGAAACTTTAGTTGATGCTGGATTAGCAAGAAAAAATAGTCTTGTGAAGATTTTAGGTAATGGAGTATTAACTAAAAAATTAGAAGTAAAGGCACATGCTTTTTCTAAATCAGCAATTGCTGCAATTGAATCAGTTGAAGGAACCATAGTAAAATTATAACTAAATGAGAGCTTTAATACAGACAATAAAGAATATATATAAAATTGAAGATCTTAGATATCGTATTGGTTATACTTTATTAATTTTGTTAATTTATAGATTGGGAAGTTTTGTTGTTTTACCAGGTATTGACCCTAGTCAATTAACTGCGTTAAAAGAACAAACTTCTGATGGTGTTTTAGGACTTCTTAATATGTTTTCTGGTGGAGCATTTTCAAATGCATCTATTTTTGCGTTGGGAATCATGCCCTACATTTCTGCTTCTATTGTAATTCAGTTAATGGGAATAGCAATTCCATATTTTCAGAAACTACAACGCGAAGGTGAAAGTGGCAGAAGGAAAATTAATCAAATTACAAGATATTTAACTGTAGCAATTTTAATTATGCAGGCACCTGCATACCTTAGAAATTTACAGGTTCAATTACCTGAGGCAGCCTTTGTATTAAAAGGAACATTTTTCTGGTTTTCTTCAGTTGTAATTCTTACATCTGGAACCATGTTTATAATGTGGTTAGGTGAAAAAATTACAGATAAAGGTATTGGAAATGGTATTTCATTAATTATTATGATTGGTATCATTGCAAGATTACCACAATCATTAATACAAGAATTTATTAGTAGATTAGAATCTGTAGGAGGTGGGTTAGTAGCCTTCTTATTAGAAATGGTGATATTGTTCTTTGTATTTATAGCTACGATTCTTTTAGTCCAGGGTACGCGGAAAATTCCGGTTCAATATGCTAAAAGAATTGTTGGAAACAAACAGTATGGAGGTGTGCGACAGTATATCCCGTTGAAAGTAAATTCTGCTGGAGTAATGCCAATAATATTTGCTCAAGCATTAATGTTTGTACCTATAACTTTAGCTGGATTTGGAGATTCTGATTCTTTAAGAGGAATTGCAGCTGTATTTTCAAATATGATTGGATTCTGGTATAACTTTACATTTGCTTTAATGGTAGTTGTATTTACATATTTTTATACTGCCATTACTATTAATCCGTCTCAAATGGCTGAAGATATGAAGAAGAATGGCGGTTTTATTCCTGGTGTAAAACCTGGACGAAAAACAGTTGAGTTTTTAGATACTATTATGTCTCGAATTACTTTGCCTGGATCAATATTTTTAGCACTAATTGCTATTTTACCTGCCTTTGCACAAATAGGTGGTGTTGATAGTCAAATGGCTCAATTTTTTGGTGGCACATCTTTATTAATTCTTGTAGGAGTTGTTTTAGACACTCTCCAACAAATTGAAAGTCATTTGTTAATGAGACATTACGATGGATTAATGAAAACTGGGAGAATAAAAGGTAGAACTGGTGGAGCTTCTGCTATATAAAATAATTTTTATTATAACGTTCTTTGATGTTAGTTTATAAGTCAGAAAAAGAGATCGAAATTATTCGAAGAAACAATTTATTAGTTTCAAAAACTCTTGCTGAGGTTGCAAAACTTATTAAACCTGGAGTAACTACTCTGGAATTAGATAAGCGAGCTGAAGAATTTATTAGAGATAATGGTGCTGTTCCAGGATTTCTTGGATATGGTGGATTCCCTAATACTTTATGTACCTCGGTTAATGATCAGGTGGTTCATGGAATACCTTCTGATTATGTTTTAAAAAACGGTGATATTGTTTCTGTAGATTGTGGAACTTATATGGAAGGCTATTATGGTGATACAGCATACACATTTCCGGTTGGTGAAGTTAGTGACGAAATAATGAATTTACTTCGAATCACTAAAGAGTCACTTTTTAAGGGAATAGAAAATGCAGTCGAAGGTATGAGAGTTGGAGATATAGGTAATGCTGTTCAAGTTCATGCTGAGAATTCCGGATATTCAGTTGTTCGCGAAATGGTTGGGCACGGATTAGGAAAAAATATGCATGAGGCACCTGAAGTACCAAATTACGGTAAAAAAGGCCGAGGTATTCTCTTAAAAAAAGGTTTAGTTTTATGTATTGAACCAATGATTAACTTGGGAGGAAAGCAAATCAAACAAGATGATGATGGTTGGACAATAAGTACAATAGATGGAAAACCTTCTGCACATTATGAATTAGCAGTAGTTGTTGATAAAGGTAAAGCGGAAATATTATCAACATTTGATTATATAGAGGAAATAACAAAAAATAAGATTTAATATATGGCAAAACAGCCTTCAATAGAACAAGACGGAACTATTATCGAAGCATTATCAAATGCAATGTTTAGAGTTGAATTAGAAAATGGTCACGTAATAACTGCTCATATCTCTGGTAAAATGAGAATGCATTACATTAAAATATTACCGGGAGATAAGGTGAAGGTTGAAATGTCTCCTTATGACCTTACAAAAGGTAGAATAACTTATAGATATAAATAAAAAACACAAGAAATGAAAGTCAGAGCATCTGTAAAAAAACGCAGCATCGATTGTAAAATCGTTAGACGAAATGGTAGACTATACGTTATTAATAAAAAAAATCCCAAGTTTAAACAACGTCAGGGATAAATTATTATTTTTGTACTTTAATTAAAAAAGATTTATGGCAAGAATTGTTGGAGTAGATTTACCAAAAAATAAAAGAGGTGTTATAGGATTAACCTATATCTACGGAATTGGTCGTAGTAATGCTGAATTAATATTAGATGAAGCAGGAATTGATCATAACATAAAAGTTAAGGACTGGAATGACGATCAAATAGCGAAAGTCAGAGAAGTTGTGAACGAAAAACACAAAGTAGAAGGTGCATTGCGTTCAGAAACTCAAATGAACATTAAAAGATTAATGGACATTGGTTGTTACAGAGGTATTCGTCATCGTATTGGTCTTCCTGTTCGAGGACAAAGTACAAAGAATAACGCGAGAACCAGAAAAGGAAAAAGAAAAACAATTGCTAATAAGAAGAAAGCAACTAAATAATAGTTAAGGAAATGGCAAAAAAGACTGGATCATCTAAGAAAAGGGTTGTAAAGGTTGAGGCTACTGGACAAGTTCACATTCATGCTTCTTTTAACAATATTATTATTTCATTAACAAATAATAGCGGTCAAGTAATTTCTTGGTCGTCATCTGGAAAGATGGGTTTTAGAGGATCAAAGAAAAACACTCCGTACGCAGCTCAAATGGCTGCTGAAGATTGTGCAAAAGTAGCTTACGATTTAGGATTAAGAAAAGTAAAAGCATTTGTAAAAGGACCGGGTTCTGGAAGAGAATCTGCTATGCGTACAATTCACAATGCTGGAATTGAAGTAACTGAGATAACAGATGTTACTCCACTACCACATAATGGTTGTAGACCTCCAGCACGTAGAAGAGTATAAAACCTGTGTAAGTTTTTAAGATTGAAAAAGATTAATATTAAGATTCATGGCTAGATATATTGGACCAAAGTCGAAAATAGCGAGGAAATTAGGAGAACCGATTTACGGACCTGATAAACATTTTGAAAAGAAAAATTATCCTCCTGGACAACAAGGCGCAAATAAGCGTAGAAAAAAAGTTTCTGAATATGGTGTTCAGTTAATGGAAAAGCAAAAAGCTAAATTCACTTATGGTGTTTTGGAAAAGCAATTCTTTAACTTATTTGAACAAGCATCAAGGAAAAAAGGTATTACAGGTGAAAACTTGTTACAATTGTTGGAAGCTCGATTAGATAATGTAGTATTCCGTTTGGGAATTGCACCTACTAGAGCTGCTGCAAGACAATTTGTTACTCATAAACATATCACTGTAAATGGACATGTTTTAAATGTACCTTCATACACTGTTAAATCTAGCGATATTATTGGTGTAAGAGAAAAATCTAAATCTCTTGAAGCTATAACTAATAGTTTAGCTTCAGCTAGTTATAACAAATATTCTTGGTTAGAATGGGATAACGATCAAATGGCAGGTAAATTTTTAAATACTCCAGAAAGATCTGATATTCCTGAGAATATTAAAGAACAGTTAATTGTAGAATTATATTCTAAATAATAATAATTACTCATTACTTATGGCAATTTTAGCATTTCAAAAGCCCGATAAGGTAATAATGGTCGAAGCAAACGAAACATATGGTAAGTTTGAGTTTCGCCCTTTGGAACCAGGATATGGAATTACTGTCGGCAATTCTTTACGAAGAATTCTTTTATCATCATTGGAAGGATATGCCATTACATCAATAAAAATTGAAGGTGTAGAACATGAGTTTTCTACATTAACTGGTGTTGTTCAAGATGTTAGTGAAATTATTTTGAACCTAAAACAAATTCGTTTCAAGTGTAATGTTGAAGAAGCAGAAGATGAGAAATTTACTGTAACTATAACAGGTCAAAACGAATTTAAGGCTGGTGATATAAATAATTTTTCAACAAACTTTAAAGTTTTAAATCCCGATCATGTAATTTGTGAATTGGAATCTGATGTAAAACTTCAAATAGAATTTACTGTAAGTAAAGGTAGAGGTTATGTTCCTTCGGAAGAGAACCAACCAGTTGAAGGTGAATTTGGTGTAATAGCAATTGATTCAATTTTTACTCCTATCAGAAATGTAAAATATTCAATTGAAAATTTCAGAGTAGAACAAAAAACTGATTTTGAGAAACTGATTTTTGAGATCGAATCTGACGGTTCTATTCATCCAAAAGAAGCACTTAAAGAAGCTGCTAAAATTCTTATTTATCATTTAATGTTATTTTCTGATGAAAAGATTACTCTTGACTCAGATGAGAAGTATGCAAATGAGGAATTTGATGAAGAAGTATTACATATGCGTCAGCTTTTAAAAACCAGATTAGTTGATATGGATCTTTCAGTTAGAGCATTAAATTGTTTAAAAGCTGCTGAAGTTGATTCATTAGGAGATTTGGTTAAATATAACAAAAACGATTTATTAAAGTTTAGAAACTTTGGTAAAAAGTCATTAACCGAATTAGAAGATTTACTTAGCCAAATGAATCTTACATTTGGAATGGATATTACTAAGTATAAATTAGACAAAGAGTAAAAGAATGAGACATAGAAAATCATTTAACCACCTGGGAAGAACAACAGCACACAGGAAGGCAATGTTGTCAAACATGGCAGCGTCGTTGGTTTTACATAAAAGAATAAATACTACTATTGCAAAAGCAAAAGCACTGCAAAAGTATGTAGAGCCATTAATTACAAAGGCAAAAGACGATTCTACTCACTCCAGAAGAGTTGTATTTAGATACTTGCAAAGTAAAGAGGCTGTAACCGAACTATTCAGAGAAATTAGTGATAAAATAGCTGACAGACCTGGAGGTTATACAAGAATATTAAAAACTGGACATCGATTAGGTGATAATGCAGATATGTGTATTATTGAGTTGGTAGATTATAACGAAAATCTTCTTGATGCTAAATCTGAAACAAAAGGTAAATCTACACGACGTAGAAGAGGAGCTAAGAAAACTACAACTGAAACAACAGAAGTAGCTGAAAATGTGGAGATAATAGAAGAAGTTAAGAATGACGAAACTCCGGTTGTTGAAGCAGAAAAAGTTGAAGTTGTAGAAGACAAAGAAGAAAAGCCTGTTGATGCAAAAGTGGAGAAACCTGTTGTTGAAGCAAAAGCAGAAGCGCCGGTTGAAGCAAAAAAAGAGGAAGCTAAAGAAGAAAAGAAAGAAGAAACTCCAGCTAATGACGAAAAGAGTGAAGAGTAGATTTAATAGATATTTCAAAAAGAGGGCGGATTTTTCCGCCCTCTTTTTAGTATGTCGGGCATGGTAATAATCTGACAGAGTGTAAGTCTCTGTATGCGCCGAGTTGATAGGAAGCATTAGCGATTGGCAAGGGTGTTGTGGGTGACTGCAAATCTGAA
>JAQIBH010000176.1 GCA_027859205.1 Bacteroidales bacterium
GGTAAAGACATGAATTTTGAATTGGAAGGTTCTTTACAAGCTTTAAAATCATCAGAAAACCTGGATCTTTTTGGTACTTTAAAGGTTAAGAAGGGATTCTATAAGTTATATGGTAAAAACTTTACTTTCAATAAGGGAGAATTAAGATTTACAGGGGGACATGAAATAAATCCGATGGTTGATTTTTCGGTTTTGTACAGGTTCAGGGATATAGAACAACAACTACGAAAGCTTACATTAAACATTACAGGGAGATTATTACAACCTGAGTTAGAATTTAGATTAGACGAAAAAAATATTGAAGAAAAAGATGCAATCGCATATATTGTTTTTAGCAAAAGCGTTAATCAATTGAGCGATAATCAGCTTAATAAGCTCATGAGTAGTGAGAACATTACTTTAAACCTTGCTTTAGGCCAGATCTCAAATATTTTAAAAGAAACTTTGCCATGGTCAACTCGTTTAGATGTTGTGGAAATAGCAGGTGAAAATAATTGGAAATCAAGTAGTGTTACTTTAGGCAAGTATATTACAAATAAGCTGTATTTAAGTTACGAACAATCATTTGTACTCGATAAAAAAACAAATTCTGTAAATACAGAGAAATATATTTTAGAATATCAATTATTTAGAAATTTAATTCTAAAAGCAACGAATCAAAGTACAAACTCCGGGTTTGATCTTATCTTTAAAGAGTCTTGGAAATAAAGGGTGTTTAATGTGTTTGGTTATTAAGAAATATGTAATAATTTGGAATTCTTATCTTAAATTGTAAACTTACAATATTCAGTAAAAAAACATAAATTGTTATGATGTTTAGATTACTAAAAGATCAATAGAAAAAAGAATAATATCATAAAATTATAAAACTAAAAAATAATTACTAATAATAATTAAATTCAAAAAAATGGCATCTTATTCCGAAACAATATTTGGTAAAATTAAGGATAATACGAAAGAATTTCTTAAATATGGTCTTGATTTAACTAAAGAAGGAGTTCATCAAGCTCAAGAAATGGCGGAAAATTTAAAAGACGACATTGAAATAAGAAAACTTAATACTAAAAAGAAAGAAGTCTCTACACAAATGGGGATGAAATTTTATTTAGAAATAAAAAATAATAATAATCAGATTCCTGAAAATCTGATGAAAGACAATGAAGTAATATCTCTATTGAAAGAACTGGAAAAAATAGATAAAGAAATTTTAAAGCGTTCTGAAGAATCAAAAAAACAATAGAGCAAGAATAACTCATAATTTAGATTATATGAAAACAACAGTACGTTTTAATAACCCATGGATAATTGGCGTCCAGGGATTCATTATGATTTTATTTGGAATGGCGGCAATTGTTAACCCGGAAATCACTTTAAATACAATAACACGTTTTTTTGGAATTCTAATGCTTGTAAGCGGAGTTTTTATAATAATATTGGCAAAATCTGAATCGGAGAACATCCCTATATTTTGGTTTTACGAAGGAATAGCTAATGTAGTTATGGGGTTGTTGTTTATTGTATTTCCAAAAGCTATTGCTGGATTTTTTGTAATTCTGATTGGAATTATTGCCTTAATAATAGGAATAAGAAATTTGTGGTTAGTGGTTAACAATAAACCGGATTTTATGATACTGGGGTTAATTAGGAATGCAATATTGATAACTTTTGGTTTGCTATTTTTGTTTATTCCCTTTAATGGAGCAATTGTAATAATCAATGTAATTGGTTTTGTTGCATTAATTTATGGTTCTGTAACAATATTTATGGTATATAAAATATTACAAAAAAACAGATAATCAATTTTTTATGACATTAGATGCATTTATTTCTCTTGAAATTATTGAAACTCTTGAGAATTTCATAAATAAAGTACGTCCGCCTGAAGAAATTAGAGAAAAGCTTGACATAGCTTATAAATTGGACAATCAGAGTGTTATTGTATTTGAATTAAGGCCAAATTGGAGAAATCCAGAAAATAAAACTGAATCGCAAATAGCAAAGGCAACTTTTGTTAAAACTAAAAAACACAGGAAAGTATTTTGGATGAAATCAGATTTAAAATGGCACGTTTATGATCCAAAACCTGAAGTTAAAACTATTCAAGAATTTATTGATTTGGTTGAACAGGATAAATATAATTGTTTTTGGGGATGAAAATTTAAACTGCCTTTTTCTTTAATTAAATAAGTGACTTAATTATTATATAACTATAAATACAATATAAGAAATATAAAAACCAAGCAATAAAGCAGCTTCCCATCTGTCCAATTTTTTCTTTTGCCCTGTAAACATTGCAATAAATAGAAAAATAGTGCCGCCCCCTAAAATATATAAATCCGTATTGAATTTAATGTCATAAAGTATTGGTCTTACCAGACTGCTTGCTGAAAGAATTAAAAAGATATTGAAAATATTAGATCCTATAATATTTCCTACAGCGATATCATTGTTTTTTTTAATTGCAGCTACTACAGAAGTTGCTAATTCAGGAAGTGATGTTCCTGCAGCTACGATTGTCATACCTATTATTTTTTCGCTTATACCAAATTCTGTAGCAATTTTAATTGCTCCTGTTACTAGTAATTTACCGCCAACAACTAAGCCTACTAATCCAACTATTAAGAAAATCCATGTTTTGAGATTTGACAAGTTTTTTACTTTAACATCTGAATCTGTTTGATCTCTTTTCAAATTCTTATAGATATAGAAAAGAAATAATCCAAACATGATAATTAAAATCAATCCATCTAATCTGCTTAGAATAGGAACATCAGAAGCTAAAAAATTATTGGTTAAAAAGAACAATATGATTATCGCTAGAAATGATAGTGGAATTTCTCTCCAAACGGTGCTGGATTGGACTACTAATGGGGTTATAAGTCCTGCAATTCCCAGTATTATAAATAAGTTAAAACAATTACTCCCTATAACATTTCCAAATACAATATCCTGATGATTTTGCGCTGAAGCGAAAGTATTTACTACTAATTCCGGAGCAGATGTGCCAAATGCAACAATAGTCAATCCGATTGCCAAATCAGAAATATTATATTTTTTGGCAAGCGATGTGGCCCCATCAACTAACCAGTCTGCTCCTTTTATGAGCAACACGAGGCCTAATATTAAAAGTAAGATTTGTGTAATCATGTTACCTAATTTAGAAAAATCAATAAAATTTATATAATCAGTCTAACTCCACCTAATTCCTCTACTCTAAAAAGGAAATGATCACCAGGTGAAGCAATAAACATAAAATTAATTGGAATTTTCCATTTGTCTGATAGCTCCTTTATTAATTTAGGGCCGAATTCTCCTTTAATAATAACTTCTTCTACACCAATTTCGGGATACTCTTCATCAATTATCCTAACTACTGCTTTAAATTTTTTTATAAACTCACCTTCGTCAGATTTTGTGGGATCAAGTACATGAACAATTTTTAAGTTTTTTGTATGTTCATTTTCTTTTATATAAAGCATTACCTTATTTAAAATGGCTAAACTATCTCGTTTAGCAAAATAAACAAACTGCTGTACATTGATTGTATTAATTGAATCATTTAATCTATTGCTTATTTTTAAAAACCATTCTTTAAAATGATTAAATATATAAATTACTACTCCTAATAGAATTCTTAAAATCGCAACACGATTAAGCATAATTGATATGAAAATAATAGCAGGGATGAAGTAACGAAGAAATATATTCACATTTGAAGGGGCATTTTCGTTCTGAGGCTCCATCATAATATTCCCAATAAGAGCTATAATTACGGCGATTATAGCGATAAGTACTCCAATCCATGTTGACGATTCGGGTCTTGGTAGTTTTGCTCTTTTAACTTTAAGTAATATATTACCAAAACCGAATAAAAACATAACTGATAAAAACGAAATAGTATATACCCCTGCTAATGTTCCTACATTTCCCTTGCTTATTAATAATACCGAAATAGAAAGAATCAGAAACATAATAATTATTCTGTAAGAACTACCTTTTCTATTTTTTTTGAGAAAGAACTGTGGTAATATGCGATCAAGAGTCATTCGTTCCAGTAATCCTGAAACACCAATATACGATGTTAAAACTGCTCCGCTTAGCACTAAAAATGCATCGATAGATACAAGAGTTGATAACCATTCGCCAGCAGATAAACTTCCCATATGAGATAGTAAAGTAGTTGAATGAACTGTTTTTATTTCTTCAATAGGAACAATGCTTAATGCTAAAAATGCCATAAGAGGATTTATTACACTAACCACAATCCACATATTACGAAGTGTTTTCCGAAAAACTCCTTTTTTTTGTTCTTCAACAAAGTTGGAAGAACTCTCAAAGCCTGATATACCAAGCATAGATGCTGAAAAACCTAAAAAAATAGCCATTGTAATGCTACCTTCTATCGGTAGATTCCAGTTTTCAGTAAATTGGCTAAAACCATTTTTTAGTAAAAATAAAGAAATAAAAAAGCTTAAGATAATTAAAGAGATTAAGTGGAAAAAAAAGATTACAGTTGCTACTTTAGCTGATTCGGTAATACCCAAAATGGTTAGAACAGCAAAAATAAGCAGTAAACATACAGTGGCATAAATGATAGGTATTATTTGAAAAACATTATGTAAATAATGCATTGCTTCATTTGCAGAGATAACAGCAGTTGCCATATAAGATAATATGGTTAAGGTAGCAGCTAATGAAGCGGTTCGTTTACTGGTTGTATTTAATAATGCATTATATGCACCCCCATTTAAAGGTAAAGCACCTACTACTTCCCCGTAAATCTTTCTAAATAAAAATAAAACAACTGCAACAATAAGTAATGTAATCCAGGCATACTGACCAGCAAATCCTATAGATAAAGCAGAAACATATAATACAGATGAGCTTATGTCGTTACCACATATAGCTGTTGCTGAAATTTCTCCAAGTTTTTTCTTTGACATTGTCTTTTATTTATACTATTGTCAAATTACTTCTTCTTATTTAAATTAACAAATAATTGTTTGCTAATGTATTGTATTGCTCAACCTGACTAATTTCCCAGTTTTTATTATATCCCAACTCTTTTGCAATAAGTTTTGCTACTTTAGGAGCGACTTCAATGCTAGCTTTGGCATCTAGCAACAGCAGTCGGGTTCGACGTGATAAAAAATCTTCCACATTACGAGCCATTTCATTTCTTACTGCCCAAATTACTTCTCCTAATATAATTGTATATTTTGGATGTAATAATTTTTTATAGTCCTTATTTTCATTCAATAAATCATTTATTTTAGTAGCATCTGAACCATAGCGACTCAACGAGCTAAATTTTTGTGAGTTGTGATGATAGCCATGTATTTGTAATGTTTTACTTATGGACTCACTATCTGGTAAATCCCCCAGATCAATAGCCTGCTCTATTACATCTTCAGCCATTTTTCGATATGTTGTCCATTTACCTCCGGCAATTGAAATTAATCCGTTTCGTGATATAGTAATGGTATGATCGCGAGAAATTGAGCTGGTGTCAACCTCTGCATTAGTTCCTTTTATCAAAGGTCTTAAACCTACAAATACACTTTTCACATCTTCTCTTGTAGGGTCTTTTGTTAAATATTTTGCAGCATGTTTTAATAAAAAATCAATTTCGTTTTTTTGCGGTAAAGGTTCTAATAGGTATTCATTAACAAAAGTGTCTGTTGTTCCAACAAGGGTTTGGTTGAGCCAAGGAACGGCAAACAAAACTCTTCCGTCATCAGTGTGAGGAACCATAATAGCAGAATTCCCAGGTAAAAAAGTTTTATCTAGAACAAGGTGCACACCTTGACTGCTGGTCATAATATCAATGGCTTTTGGATCATCCATTTTTCGGATTGAATCGGAAAAAACCCCAGTTGCATTAATAATAACTTTTGCATTAATATTATATTCAATTGAAGATTCAGTATCTTGTATAACAATGCCATTAATATGATTAGAATCACGTAATAGAGAAACTACTTTCATATAATTTGTCATAATAGCTCCTTGTTCAACTGCTGTTTGAACCATGTTTATTAATAATCTGGCATCATCAAATTGGCCATCATGGTAAATAACTCCTCCTTTTAATCCTTCTGTTTCTATTGTTGGAATTAATTGCAAAGTTTCTTCTTTAGAAAGATTTTTTGATGGACCAAATCCTTCTTTTCCTGCTAACATGTCATATATTTTAAGGCCGATTCCATAAAAAGGGCCTTCCCACCAATCATAAACAGGAACAATAAAAGGTAGATCATGCACCAAATGAGGGGCGTTGCGTCTCATTATTGCTCTTTCCTTTAGTGCTTCAAGTACTAAGGATATATTTCCTTGTTGCAAGTATCTTACTCCTCCATGTGCAAGTTTGGTGCTACGACTGGATGTTGCTTTACCAAAATCAGACTGTTCACATAATAAAACCTTATATCCTCTTGAAGCGGCTTCAATAGCGGTTCCAACTCCAGTTGCACCTCCTCCAATTATTGCAATGTCCCAAAGTTCTTCCGATTTTAATTTTGAAATTATTTTGTTTCTATCCATGGCAACTTAGTTTTAAAAGCATCAATTAATTTCTTTGTTTTTAGAGACAACACTTCTTTTATAGTTAACTGTTCAGAGGAAATAAACTCATTAAGAACTGAAGAAAACTCTTTAGTCCTAAGGTATCCATATGATTTATGTGGATTGGCTTCTCCATTCATTTCATAATTATTAACAACTAAAAAGTCGATTGGCTTAACTCCATAAATGTTTTCACTAAAATCATCATCAAGTCGAAAATTAAACGCAACCTTATCTAAAATATCAGAGAAATTGCACCATTTTTTTATAATATTAAATGGTGTTTTCATCATAGACTCATTGTTCATTTTTTTCTTTTGTTCTGCTGAAATTCTACTTATTACAATTGGTAAGCCTAAGGGAGAACCCATAGTAATAAATGTATTTATTTTAATGTGTGGAGCTAAAAAGTTAATAGTATCAAATGCGATAATAGATCCCATAGAGTGACTAATAAGCATGATTTTGTCATTTTTATATTTCTCTAATATAGTGAGTAATCGTTTTCTAATAATTTCTTTTACATGACAATCGTCCAAATTTTCATCTGAACACTTTTATTTGTAATATATTTCTAAATCTTTAAAATAGGAGTTTACAATTGAATCTGCAATAAACTTATAGTTTAAACTAAAATCTTCGTTTAAAAAAAGCTTATTTATTTGTTTGTTTATAAAATCGATTACCTTTTTTCTTGTTTCATGATTTTCAACATGAAATTGATTTGAACCCTTAGTATATTTCTCCTCTAAATAATAAGGATTTTCAGGATTATTTATTTTCTCGTTTAATGGTTGATCATACATAATATCAGCCCAATAAACCATCTCTACTAGAGGAAGTCTCGTTTTGTAATTATTACTTTTTAATCCTTCAAGCATGGCTTTTTTCCACCAATTTTCAAGTGTTATTTTTGATGGTTTATTTCCAAGACCGTGTATTAATATAATCACATTCGCCATTAATAATTATTTATTGATATTAAATTATTTAATTGTTGTGTCATCCAATGCGCTCTATTAGTTGCGATGCCAGCAGCTCCATCTTTTATTAAAACTTGAGCTTTCTGAGGTGAGTCAACAGTCCAAACATATACCAACAAATTTTCTTTTTTAAAATCGGAGATGAATTCTTTATTGAGTATTTTCCCAGCCCAAACATTCACTCCATCTAATTTTGATTCTTTTACCTTTTTAATTATTTCTGTTTTATTTATTCGATGAAACCACCAAAACCAATAATAATCTAAATTTAGTAGGTACAACATTTTAAATTGAGGTAATAGGAGCTTGGCTTTAGCCAAAGTTTTAATATTAAATGCAATAATTTCTATTTGAGAATCAAGTAATTTAGTTCGAGATAATTCTTCGTGTAATTTATTAAGAATTTTATAATTACTTTTAATTTCGATTATTAACTTACCATTTTGGGGGACAGTTTCTAATACCTCCTTTAAGGTAGGAATTTGTTGATTTGTCCATTGACTATCTTTTTTATAGCCTATGTTTATAGCTTTTAATCCTTTAAGTGTAGACCTTTTTACATTTAAGTATTTATGTGAAGTTCTGAAGGTATTTTTATCATGAATAATTAGAATTTCATTGTCTTTTGTTAATCTAATATCAATTTCAACAGCTAATACTCCTCTATCCCAGGCTAGATTAATAGCTTTTAGGGTGTTTTCAGGAGCATCGAAAGATTCTCCTCGATGAGCGATTATTTTTTCTTTAATATTTATAATACAGATTTTACGTAAAAGTAGTAATAGTTTATACACAATAGTTATAAATATGATTTTTAAATATAATTTTGATCTTAAATAAAATATCTATAAAATGAAAATTGAATTTGAAGCTAAACAAGTATTATTAATAATTTTAATAGCTATTAGTAGTCATTTAATTGTATTTGTAATAAAATTTCTACATCGTAGAATTGTTAAAAAGAAACAAGAAGTTAAGAATACTAAATGGCTATCAATTAGCAGTTTGATTGTAAGCATCTTAGTATTTGTTATATACTTTGTAGCAGTTGGAAAAATCTTAATAGAGTTAGGAGTTTCTCTTTCTACTTATATAGCCAGTGCATCAATTATAGGATTAGCTGTAGCGTTTGGTTCACAGGGAATTGTACAGGATGTTGTTACCGGGGTTACAGTTGTTTTTTCGGATTTACTTGATATTGGTGATTTAGTTGAAATAGCAGGACAAACAGGATATGTAGAAAGCATTGGGATGAGGTTTATTATAATTAAAAATGTTAACAAAGCAAAAGTATTTATACCTAACAGAACTGTAAATAATGTTATTAATTATTCTCATGGAAATATTAGATTTTATTTTGATGTGAGAATGCCTGAGGATATAAACCATAAAAAGATTATTGGTGAAATAATTAAAAAAATGGTGGATACTTTTGAAGAGCAATATCCTTCTTTTTTTATTGATAAAACTACAGTGGAAGAAGTTAGTGCATCGACAAAAGTAGAAATTTTAAGAATTGTTTTTAAGATGTGGCCGAATCGTTATTCTATTGTAGAAACTAATTTTAAACAAGAATTGTTTACACGGATTCAAGCTATAGATACAACTTATTCTGAATGGATGATATCTTTAGCAAGTGAAATAGAATAAAAGAAGAGCTAAGATTATTACTTAAATACCTTTAAATAGTCTGCCTAAGATATCAGCACCTGTTATTATTCGCTTTGTATCTTTACCCCAAAATAAAATAATATCTTTTTCGATAGGTTTGGCAGAATTAATATCGATGTTATTTTTTAGATCTTTAATTATCAAACCGACGTTTTGGTCTTCATCACTTACAATCAATGGAATATGACAAAACGATTCAATAGGCTCACAATTTTCGCAAAATAATACAGATCGTATAAATCCATCTGCATCTAAAACTAATTTAGGCTCATGTTCTTCGTTTGTAAAAATGATCCATTTCTCTTGTGATTTATTAATTTTCTGAATAAAAGGATCGTTGGTACTTGAGTTATATTCAGGAAAGATAATTTCATTGGCATTAGTTTTTAAACTGATTATACTATCAGGATTTATTTCTTCACCACCATCTGAAATTTTAAGATCATCCAAAGAAAGAAAGTTAATTGCTCCGGTTCCTTCAATATGGTCTATTTCATTATCATATCCTTCTATATGTTTTTTAATAAATGAAATAATATTTTTTTCGGCAAAAAACTGTATTGATTCTTTTCCAAGCCATGCATCCAAAAGTAATGCGCTAGGTTTTGCAACAGGGAATAATAATATTTGATAAAACTTCAAAACAGGAGATAGCAAAGTAGCCATTTTAAAAGCATTTCTTGAAAAATAGGCTTGAGGGATTATTTCTCCAAAGAAAGTAATTAAAACGGTTGAAAACGTAAATGAAATTACTCCTGCCATTACAGAGTCCGAAAGAAGAGTTAATAAAACATTGATTCCTACATTACCCCATAATATAGTAGTTAAAAGAAAATTAGAATCGCGTCTCATTTTTAACACCTTATGAGCACCTGTATGTGGAGATGTTTCAGCTTCAATTTCTAATCGTAATCTTGTAAAACTGAAAAAAGCCAGATTTAAGCCTGAAAAAATAGCCGACTGAGTTATACAAAATAAAATACCCAGCCATATAAAAAGGTTATTCATAAGTTACAACCAATTATTGCGTTTATAATATCCCAACATTCCAATAGTCACAAGAATCATGACACCCCACATTATAAAATAGCTATATCTATAATGCAATTCGGGGACATAGTCAAAATTAGTTCCATATATACCTGCTATAAATGTTAACGGAATAAATATAGATGCAAAAATGGTTAGAACTTTCATGACATCGTTAGCTCTGTTACTAATATTGGTTTGATATAAATTAATCTGATCGGATGTCATTGTATAATATACTTCAACTGCATCTATGGCTTGTAAAATCAAATCTTCAAGATCATTCCAATAATGTAAAGTTTCTTTTTCAACTAAACTAGATTCGGTTTTCATCATTCTTAAAACTATTTCTTTAACAGGTCTAACACTCTTTCTTACAAAGTTCATTTCTGTTTTTTGTAAATAAAGAATCTCAGCTAATTGTTTAGAATGGCTTTTTATGATTACATCATCCATACTTTCAACTTTATTTCCAATTTTTTCAATGTTATGCAGATAACTATCTATAATGGTATCAACAAGAGCATATTGCACGTAATCCGATTTTCTGGATCTGATTTTACCGGACATATTTCTAATTCTGTCTCTTACAGGTTCAAAATAGTCTCCAATTCTTTCCTGAATAGTTAAAATATAATCTTTTCCTAATATAAATGATATTTGTTCAGTTTTTAAATTACCGGTATTATCTTCTGCATAAAGGACTTTTAATATAATTATTAGGTGCTCTTTACTTTCAATAATCTTGGGACGCTGGTCGGTATTCATAATATCTTCCATTGCTAAGGGTGGAATTTCAAATTCATCCATAACAGATTTCATTAAATCTACATCATGCAGTCCATCAATATTAATCCAGGTTGTAAAATTTTTATCAGCTAATTTTTTAAGATTATTATAATCATCAATTTCTTTTTCAATGATTTCATTTTCGTTGTATTTAATAATTCGGATTCTACTTTTATCCATTTTTTGTTTACCTATATGGATTAACGAGCCCGGAGCTTTTCCTACAGCTTCTTTTCTGTTTTTTAAAAATCGAGCCATGATTAAAGTTTATTGGTTAGTCAAATTTACTTAATCTAAAGCTTAAATAAAAAAGCTATGGCTATAAGTTTAATTATATGAACATATTAATTGGCATTTAGTTATATAGTTTATTACCTTTATATTAAAATAAAAGAGAACTATGAAATATAAAATAATGTTGATTGCTGTTTTGGCAATTTTACTTGTTGTTTTTGCTTTACAAAATACGGAAGTTGTAATTACGAAATTGTGGTTTTGGGAAATAAAAACCCCAAGAGCATTGTTAATTTTATTAAGTATGCTTGGTGGATTAATAATTGGAATGGTAACTTCAGTAGAAAGAATTAAGAGAAAACACAAAAGAAAAGAAGAAACAAAAGTAAAGGAACAAGATTAAATTTATAGACATTAGTGTCTTATATTTCTTCTATTAGTTGACAGAAGTATGTAAAGTTATTAGCTCAGAATGATATTTTATAAATATAAATATTTTGATTGAAAATATTATTTTACTTATAAACGCACTCCCATTACCTGTTTTTATTCAGGATTTAAATGATATATATATCGATTGTAATGATCGATTTGCCATGTATATAAACAGAAAAAAATCAGACATTATTGGGAAGAATGTATTTGAGATAATCGATAATGAAGAACTGGCGAGGAAAGCATCGAGTCTTAACGAACAACTACTACTTAAAGCGAAAAATGATGTTGGTCAATATTCCTGGGCAGGAAATTCTTTAACAAATACTTATAAAAACTTTGTTGTTAATAAATCTTTATTAAGGGATAATAACGGCGAATTATTTGGTATTATAGGGGTTATTACAGATCTAACAAATCACAATATATTTAAGGATGATTTAGTTAAAACGCAAATTTCACTTGCTCAAGAAGGATTAGATCATGAAGCATTAAGACTTCTTAATCATGAGTTCAGAACTCCAATGAATGCTATTAGAGGCTTGACAGATATTCTTTATAAAAAAGAAGAAGATGAAGAGAAAAGGAAAATGTTAAATCATATTAAAATTAGCAATGAACGATTACTTAAACTTATAATTAATGTATTGCATATAGCAGAAATTGAATCAGATGAATTTAGTATAAATTATGAGATTGTTAATATTGGAGCTGAAGCTGAGAAAACAGTTGCAAACTTTGAAGCAAAAGCAAAAGAAAAAAATGTTTCATTAATTTTTAGTGAAGATAATAGTATACCGGATGAAGTATTAACTAGCAGATTTGCTATCACCTTAATACTGTCAAACTTAATTAGCAATGCTATTAAATATAGTTTTAAAGGAAATATAGTAATACTATTAAGAAACGTTATTGAGAAGGATGGCAATTTGTTAATTGAAATTTCAGTTGAGGATGAAGGGATTGGATTACATAAACATGAACTGGGAAAAATATTTGAAAAATTTGTTCAGGTAAACGTTTCTGCTGAAAAATTCTTTACAGGTGCAGGTTTAGGTTTAAATATTGTAAAACAAATTGTTGAAGCTCTTGATGGAAAAATAAATGTTGAAAGTGAAGTTGGAAAAGGAAGTAAATTTACCGTAGTTTTCCCTGTTAAGAAGGTATAATATTTGAAAGATCCAAATAAAAAACATCTATTTGGGTTTATCTAAACTCTCGTTTTGTTCGTCAATATTATTCGCAATTTTCTCTTTAATTATATTGTACCTTTCAATAATCTTTTCCTGTTTTTCTTTCTCTTCTTTATCAGACAAATCCTTTATTTGATCTTTTATTAATTCAATCTTTTGATCAATTTCGGCAAGGTATTCTTTCTTTTTTTCTATAGCTCCAGCTTCAATAGCTTTATCAAAAATTAATTCTTCAGGAGTTTTTTCAGGTTTATCCAGGCTTTTTTCTATTTCTTTTTTTGGAATAAAAAGTATTTCATCAACTTTGCGTTGGTTCATAAATGATGGTGAAACGATTTCTATATTATTATCGTGCAAAGAACCAATAACATTGCTATTTAATAATGAATTAGTGCTAAAATACTTACCGCTATCTTCAAGAAACCCATGTATTTTATAGCTTACAGAAAAATCACCAAGTTCAGTAATATAAACATAAGGATCTTTTAACCCGGTAGATAAAGCAGCTTTTTTTAAACAATCCTCGATTTTTACTTTTGAAATATCATAACCCAAGGAAACGGTAGTTGAAATTACAGTATTAGATTTTCGAGTTAATTTAACCGGATTCGATGAGATAAATAAATTTGGAATTGTAACAAGATTGCTGTCTTCTAATTGAATTTCGGTATGAAATATATTTTTTCTGGTAACACGCCCGGTTAAATTTTCAACTTGAATTAAATCTCCAATTTTAAATCTGTCCATGGCATTATTCATAATTCCTGCAATAATATTACCCAAAACTGTAGTTGAGCTCAGAGCAATTGCAGCACTTATTATGATAGCCAGAAAACTAAGAATTTGTCCTTTAAGGTTTTTATCTATAGGAAGCGATAATATAAATGTTAATGTTCCAACTAAAATTAATAAAATACTAATTGTTTGCCGTGTAACCTGAAAAGATTCTTTTTTAGATTTAATCCTGCTAAAAATCCATTTATTTATTAAAATAAAGAATATTAGTAAAATTAAAACCAGCCCCGATCCAATTAAGGAATTCAATAAATTAACCATGTAGCTAGTATTTTTTAATTAGTAATACATTTTAAGAACTGATTAGTTCCTTTTTTGTTCGTTCTTTATTTTTTTACATTTAATTCTAAAGGATTAATTTTTTCTCCCCAGTAAACTGTTGTATGTGGAAATGGAATCTCTATTCCTTTTTCGTCAAAGGACTTTTTCAGTCTTTTACGATATTCGCGACCCAGAGCCCATTGTTCGCCGGGAATAGTTTTTAACCGCGCCCTGATAACGACAGCACTATCATCAAATTTATTCAATCCCATTATTAAAAGAGGTTCAAGGATTTTTTCTTTATAGTTTTGGTCACTAATCATTTTTTCGCCAACATCCTGCATAATTCGCATCACATGATCTACATCTTCTTTATAAGCAACCCCAATATCCAGAATAATTGCCGACCACTCCTTTGTCATATTTGATAACCTATCAACTTTGCCATTTTGAAAAACATGTACTACACCTGATAAATCTCTCATAGTAATAGTTCGAAGTTCAATACTTTCTATTAATCCGTCAGTTCCATTTATAATAGCATAATCTCCTGCTCGCACTTGATTTTCAAGTAAAATAAAAAACCCTGAAATGAAATCTCGAACTAATTCCTGAGCACCAAAACCAATAGCTAAACCAAGAATTCCTGCACCTGCCAATATTGGTCCAACATCAATTCCTAATTTTTTAAGCAAAGTCATAATAAATACTGCCCAAATTATTATATTCCCTAGTCCTTTTAATATTCCCAGCAATGTATTTATTCTTTTACTTGCTTCAAGAGTATTATATTTTGGACTTTTTGTGGCATGTTTAATTAAAATTTTTCGTAATCTACGAATTAAAATATTTATGAATTTGAGTGAGATAAACAACAAGAATATTAACAGAAGAATAGCAGGCATTTGATTTACGATCCATTCTGATAAGGTATTAAAGATATCATTCCAAAAGTCCTGTGTTAATGTTTGTCTGAACATATATAATATTTTTTAATAAAATTGATTTATTTTTCCCAAGATATAAAATGCAAGTTAGACTATTTTTTTATTGTTCCGCAAATACATTGTGTTCTTTTTATTCTAACTAAACCAAGCCAAATCAAACTCTATAATTATGCCTTAGGTGAATATAACCACCTTTTAAAATTGTTTTACCTGATTCAGAAAGCAAGTTATACCCACCAAACAATTTAAATTCATTCTTTTTTCTCAATAAAATAAACAAAGATGAAATATCTAATTGGTTAGTATTTGAATTACCCTTAGTTCCATTATAAGAAAGAGAAATAGCGTAGATGGTTGAATCCACTCCATCAATAAGGCGTTCGGCATTTATTATTGTTTGAGAGTAAACAGAACTATTTAATAAAAAAAAGAAAATTATATATTTAACTATTTTCATAAAACATTATTAGCAGTAAAAGCAACTTATTATATTCTAGAAGATATTTCAAAAAATAATTTTCTAGTATACTTACGCAAGTATTTTAATAAATAAACATGGCCTGTTGTTGAAACTAAAATATAATTTATTTATCAATCTTTTAAATAATATTTATAGATTTCATGTCCAATTTTCTTGTCCCAAATCCTATGCATTAATTCAATCGCTATTTTTTTATAGTAATCTGCTTTATTATCTAGTCCAATTCTCTTATATAATTTGGTTATATGGAAATACGAAGGTATATGCATGCTATTAATTTTTAAACAAATGTCATATTGACGAATAGCTTCATTATAGAACTCTTTATCTTCAAGATCTTTGGCAATTCTTAAATGTTCCTCAATATCCTTAATTTCATTTTCCAGCTTTAGGTCTATAAAATCTGTAGATTTTGTTGTGATAAAAGAACAAGATATATCTCGGATTACTTTTTCAGTAATACTGCCCATAAGAATTCTCCCTAGTCCCGTTTTCCCTGTAGTACCCATTATCAATAAATCATATTCTTTCGCAGTTTTCAATATTACTTTTGCGGCTTTACCTGCTATCAGATTTTTATCAAAATCAACATCTGAAAAACTAAATTTATTTAAAAAATCATCCATTTCTTTAATAGCAACTTTTTTTCGTTCTTCATTTTCTTTAAGAACGACTTCATCTTCTATCTGAGAATTATTTGAAATTGATTCGTAAACATTTAAGATAGTTAGTTTTGCCTTGTATTTTCTTGCCAGCTGAATAGCATTCTTTAATGCTCTCTCGGAAGCATTTGAAAAGTCAACCGGGCATAATATTTTCGTAATTTTAAAGCCTGAAGATTGATTAATGATCCATATCGGTATTTCTGATTTCCTCGTTAACTTTTCAACAAAATGGCTCATTTTAACTTCATCATCATCTTCATAACAATCTGAAGAAATCAAAATTAAATTAACATTTTCAGTTCGTAATAATTTTAAAATATTTTCAAGTTTATTTCCATACTTTACTATTGTATTGATACTGCTAACTCCTTCTTTTTCTATGGCTCTTTTAATAGTATTTAGTTTATCATAAGCAAAACCTTCCAACATACTTTCATGGTTTTCAAGTTGAGCTTCACTTGGTAAAACAGAAACTAAAATTAATTCTGAATCATAATTAATTGCCATGGAGGCAGCAGCTTTAATTATATTGTCCGCTGATTTTCTAAAATCAATAGGAACTAAGATCTTTTCTAGTTGTTTCATCCTTATTAAATTTAAATCTATTGAAATCGTTTATAGAATAGCCTAAATAAAAAAATTATACACAAGCTATTTTGAATGCTTAAAGTATAATAAATCATCCATCATTTGAATCCATCCCGGCACATCGTTTATTTTAGTATCTATAACATCAATAAGTTTTAATTTTTTGCAAGAACTTAAATTTGCCAAGTCTGCTAATTCCTTATTCCCACTTAAATAGAGTTGCTCAAGATTGGTACAATAAGAAATAGATTTTGCAGATTTTAAGTTATTATTTCTTACTGATAATACCTTTAGGTTTTTAAGATTACTTATCCATACAGGTAATTTTTCAAGATTGTTGTTATCTAAAATCAACACTTCAATTTCAGGATTATCTGCTTCAATCGGAACACTTTTAAGATTTTGATAACTCAGATCAAGAATTACCTTTGAGTCAAATGTTCCTCTACCTTCAAATATTTCAACATGGTTATTTTCTTGTCCGTTTATTGTTAGACTAATAAGAAATAAAGAGATAGTTATATATATAAATCTTACCATGATATATTAGTTTTATTAATATTATTTATTTCTTGTACACGTTCTTATACCAACTATTGTATTTTTTATTAGAATGTGCAAGTTACACCATTTTAATGCAAAAATCCAGTAGAAAAAAAACATTATTCAAGTAGGATTCAACATCTATAGTAAATTATGGGTCGTTGAAATAATATTATCTGCATAATAATAATTGTCAATACTTTTATTATATTATTTATCACTTTTTAACCTAATAAATTTTAGAATATCTTTATAATTCATTTTTTAACTTATAAATTTCTACTGTTAGAAATACTAGGAAAATCAGATTATTATTAACTTTTAAAACACCAAATTAAAACAATGAGTCATTTTTTAACTTACCGGTACATAAGCTATTCACGACACAATCAGTTTTATACTTTTTTTTCTTTTTATTGTTTGTGGAATAAATTAATTTTAACGAATAAATCATCCGGCATTATGGATCAAATCAATATTAGAGAAGTTTTTAAAGAAAAAAATCCTAGAGTTGCTAAAATGCTTCCTGGGTTTATATACAAGTACATTGAGAAAATTGTACATCAAAAAGAAATCAACGAAGCTTTACCTAAATTAAAAGATAAAATTGGACTTGATTTTATAGAAGCCGTTATTGAATATTTTCAAATTAACATAAATGTTAAAGGAAAGGAAAATATACCAACTGAAGGTCGAAATATTTTTGTTGCAAATCATCCACTTGGAGGTTTAGATGGAATTGTATTTGGACATGTTGTTGGTCAGATATTTCCAAATATCCAATTCCTTGTTAACGACTTATTAATGAATATGGATAACCTTGATCCTATTTTTATTCCTGTTAATAAACATGGACGTCAATCAATGGAGTATGTTCGTAATATTGAAAAGACTTATCAGTCGGATGCACAAATGCTAAATTTTCCTGCAGGACTTTGTTCCAGAAAAATAAATGGAAAGATAATTGATTTGGAATGGAAAAAAAGCTTTATAAGCAAAGCAGTACAGCATAAAAGGAATGTTATACCTGTGCATATTGATGGTAGAAATTCTAATTTCTTTTATAATTTATCAAATATTAGGGGTATGCTTGGTGTTAAAGCAAATATTGAAATGTTCTATCTTTCTAATGAAATGTTTAAGCAAAAAAACAAGAATATTACATTAACTTTTGGGAAACCTATACCGTATACGACTTTTGACAAATCCTTAAAACCCAAAGCATGGGCAAAAAAAGTTAAAGATCACATTTATAAATTAGCAGAAGGAAGTTCTGAAGCATTTAAATAATCTGATTAAAAAAAATTGTAAATTGCATTCCTAAACCCCTACAATAATAATATGAAAGACGTAATCGAAGCGGTTAATAAAGATCTAATAATTGGAGAGTTAACATCAGAGCGGTTTTTGCGAAAAACTAATAACGGAGGTAACGAATTATACATTATAAATTATCATAATTCGCCAAATACGATGCGCGAAGTAGGACGATTAAGAGAGCTAACTTTCCGAAATGCAGGTGGAGGAACAGGCGAAGAAATTGACGTAGATAAGTTTGACACACAAGAAAATCCTTACGAGCAATTAATCTCATGGGATCCCGAAGATAATGAAATAGTTGGAGGTTATCGTTTTCATGTGTGTAATCATGATAGTGATCCAAAAAATCTTGCAACCTCTAAATTACTTAATTTTTCAGATGAATTCTGCGAAAACTATTTACCATATATGATAGAATTAGGCCGATCTTTTGTTCAACCTAAATTTCAATCGACAGGTGCAGGTCGAAAAGCATTATATGCTCTCGATAATCTGTGGGATGGCCTTGGAGCTCTTATAGTAAAGAACCCTCAAATCCGTCATTTCTTTGGAAAAGTAACCATGTATCCTCATTATAATCAGGAAGCACGAAATATGATTTTATATTTTCTTAAAAATCAATTTCCTGATCCTCAAGGAATGGCAATTCCCAAAAAACCACTTGAATTAGGTATGGATTGTGAAAAAATGAAAGACTTATTCAATGGAAAAGATTATAAAGAGAATTATAAAATTTTACAAAAAAAGGTTAGAGAATTTAATCTAAATATACCTCCATTAATTAACGCATACATGAATTTATCACCTACAATGAAATTCTTCGGAACGACAATAAATGAAAGCTTTGGAGGAGTTGAAGAATCCGGAATTATGATTACCATTGATGAAATTGCTCCAACAAAAATTGAAAGACATATTGATACTTATAAAAATATGAAAAAACGATAATTTGAATATAATGAAGGTGTCCAAAAAGTAAAGTTTTTCATTTTACATGTCATGTTGAGCCTGTCGAAACATCTCATTTTAAAAGATATAGATTCTTCGATAAACTCAGAATGACAAATTCTTAGTTCTTTTTGGACACCCTCATTATTTGAATTCAGTTATTATCTAATAAGCCCTTTGGTTTTTACCTTCAATAAAATTTATAAATGACTTATTAACAACTTTATTGCCTCCCGGAGTTGGGTAGTTTCCTGTAAAGTACCAATCGCCTGTATCATTAGGACATGCAGCATGGAGGTTTTCAATTGATTGAAATACAATTTCTACATCAGCAATTATTTCTTTTGTTGTTAAAAGTTCCGAGATTTTTCCTGAGATTTCTTCCGGAGTAAATGGTTTATAAATCTGTTTTACGTAATTAACAATTTGTTCTTTTGGTAAGTTTTCTTGTGCTTTTGATTTTTTATAAACTTCATTAATCACATTAACTTGTCCTGTATCTTTCAATAATTCTATCGCAGCTTTAAACGCAATAAAATCTCCTAATTTTGCCATATCAATTCCATAACAATCTGGATATCTTATTTGGGGCGAAGAAGATACAACAACAATCTTTTTAGGTTTTAAACGATCAATAATTTTTAAAATACTTTCACGTAATGTTGTTCCACGAACAATAGAATCATCAATTATTACAAGATTATCAACTCCGCTTCGAATTGCTCCATATGTAATGTCGTATACATGTCCAACTAAATCATTTCTACCTTTATCTTGTGCAATAAATGTTCTAAGTTTTATGTCTTTTATTGCAATTTTCTCGACACGAATTCTTTTACTCATGATTCGGTCAATTTCTTTTTCATTTAATTTATCACCTAGAGCCATAATCTCTTTTTTCTGCACTCCTTGCAAATGCTTTCTCAATCCTTCTATCATACCATAAAAAGCAGTTTCAGAAGTATTGGGAATAAAAGAAAAAACAGTATTTTCAGAATCATTTTCAATTGCTTTCAAAATTTGAGGAATAATTAACCTTCCTAGCTGTTTTCTTTCTTGATAAATATCTTTATCGCTACCACGTGAAAAATAAATTCGTTCAAAAGAACAAGAGCTTCTTTTTTGAGGTACTCTTATTTCTTCAAATGTAACTTTACCATTTTTTTTAATTATTAATGCTTCGCCTGGTTTAATTTCATTAACAGTTTCGGCTGCCACATTCATTACGGTCTGTATTACAGGTCGTTCCGAGGCCACTACAACAATCTCATCATCTTGATAATAAAATGCAGGACGAATTCCGTTAGGATCTCGCGTTACAAAAGCATCACCATGACCGGTTACGCCTGCCATTGCATAACCTCCATCCCAATCTTTGCTTGCTTCTTGTAAAATCTTTTTTATATCAATATTTTCTGCAATTAATGCTGATATTTCTTTATTTGTAAATCCATCATTTTTATATTGACGAAATAGCATCTGATTTTCTTCGTCGAGGAAATGTCCAACTTTTTCCAAAACAGTAGTAGTATCAGAATATTCTTTTGGATTTTGTCCTAGATCTACTAATACTCTAAAAAGCTCATCAACATTAGTCATATTGAAATTCCCTGCTAACATTAAATTCCGTGATTTCCAATTATTTTCACGCATCAAAGGTTGCACATATTCGATATCGTCGCCTCCAAATGTACCATATCGTAAATGTCCTAAATAAATATCGGCGGCAGAAGGCAAATTTTCTTTTGCCCAAACTGGGTCATTTAATAATTCAATATTTTTTTTCTCAACTTCACTATGGTAATTATTAACCTGAGCAAACACTTCTTTAATTGGAGAGTCACCATTAGATCTAAATCGATGAATATATTTTTTCCCAGGATCTAAATCAAATTTCAAACTTGCAAAACCAGCTCCATCTTGCCCTCGGTTATGTTGCTTCTCCATTAATAAGTACAGTTTTTGCAAACCATACATCCAAGATCCGTATTTAGATTGATAATATTCTAAAGGTTTTAATAATCGTATTAAAGCTATACCGCATTCGTGCTTAATTTGATCGCTCATTTTTTGTAAATTATATAAAATTGCTAAAAAACTTTTTTAAATAGGTCTTGCCAACCACCAATATTAAAACACTTCTAGGATTTTATTTCCTAAATTTAATTTATTTAAAATAGAATATATAGAATTATTTTCGGTTAATCTTTGGTTAACACTTTTTCTTATTGCTGTTGTTGATGTTGTTTGCTTAGTGTTAACCTGTATGCAATACATTCATTTTATTTTTTATTCTTCTAAGCTAGGATAATTAATCTCATGCGGTACAATGAAAGCCGATGGGAAATACCTTTTTATTCGTTTAAAATCCTTCAGCGCATCTACTCTTGTTCTATAATCACCAACATAAACTCTGAAATAAGGACTAAAATATCCAAGATAAATTGGAATTTTAGGAAAAATCTCATAAAACTTTGTTTTTGCAGCTTGCGATTGAGCTCTTGCGCTATTTCCCAAATTATTAAAAATTCTTATTCTAAATCCTGAAATACCTCCTCTACGTTTATTGTGCTCAACACTATTATAAATAAGTTCATTAATTCTCATATCCTGGAAAATAACTATTTCGCCTAAACCCTCTTCGGTTGATTCCAATTTCTGAAAAATATCCATATTCGAACTTCGTTCATAATTTGACTGACCAAAAAGATTTAACCCAAGAACGAGTAAAATAATTAATACGCTGATGTTTCTAGAACCTTTCATAATTTTTTATGCTGATACTGCAAAATTAATCATTTTTTATCAAAAAAATTGATGGTTTAATAAATATTGTAAGAATATAAATTAGAGCTTAACCCTTTGTTTTTCTGACACTTTTATGATCTTACTATTTATTAATGCTTTAACTTTTATTGTACCATTAATTTCCATTTCAAAACTTTTTGCATTTCTTATTTTATACAAAGTTGCCATACTACCTAATGGATTTTTTACAATTATTTCAACTGGGAAGTCTTGAGCTTCTTCTGATTTTGAAGGAATTACAATATCATTGGCTATAGTCATTTTGCCAATATACTTTCCATTTATTTTAAGATCCAAGTCCATTGACTTTATTTTAATTTTATATCCATTTGGATTGGATATTGGAACTTTTAAGTTAAGATTAACTTTGTTATCAACCATGCCTTTAAAATCAACATTATCGACGTCTCCAATATCAACCGCTTTATAAATACTACAACTTGAAAGCACAAAAACAACTAATAATAGTGGAATTAGATTTCTAATTCTTTTCATAATTTATCTTTATTAAATTTTTATTTCTTTCGATAAATTGTTCTTTCAACTGCATCGATCCAACCTGCGTATAATTTTTGTCTGACTTCTTCCTTCATTAACGGGACAAACGTCTTTTCTATTTTGCGCCGTTCTATTATTTCTTTCATTGACCAAAAATCTGTTGCCAAACCTGCCAGCAAAGCAGCTCCCAAAGCAGTAGTTTCAATATTTTCTGGTCGTTCTACTTCAACATTTAAAATGTCTGATTGAAATTGCATTAAAAAATTATTTGCACTTGCACCTCCATCTACATTAAGAGATTTCATTTTAATTCCAGAATCTTCTTCCATCACTTTTAACACATCCATAGTTTGATATGCTAATGACTCTAAAGTAGATCGAACAATATGTTTATCGGTAACACCTTGAGTAAGTCCCAGAATTGCTCCTCTGGCATACATATTCCAATAAGGAGCTCCCAATCCTGAAAAAGCAGGTACTACATAAACCCCTTCAGTATCATTAAGTTCAAAAGCAATTTGTTCAGTTTCGCTTGCATTCTTGATAATTTTTAAGGCATCGCGAAGCCATTTTATAGCAGCACCTGCAATAAAAACACTACCTTCAAGCGAATAATCTATTTTTCCATCAATACCCCAGGCAATTGTAGTAATTAAACCGGATTTTGATTCAATAATTTCATTTCCCGTATTCATTAACATAAAACATCCGGTACCATAAGTATTTTTTGCCATTCCTTTCTCAAAACAGGCCTGACCAAAAAGAGCAGCTTGCTGGTCTCCTGCAATTCCTGATATTTTAATTTCTACTCCAAAAACAGATTCATCTGTATGCCCATAAATTTCGGATGATGTTTTTACTTCGGGTAAAATATTTAGTGGGATTTCGAAAAGATCCAGTAGCTTTTTATCCCACTTTAATTCTCGAATATTAAAAAGCATTGTTCGTGAAGCATTTGAATAGTCTGTTATATGCAATTTCCCTCCTGAAAGCTTCCATACCAACCAAGTATCAATTGTACCTGCTAATAATTCCCCCTTTTTGGCTCGAGCTTTAACGCCATGAACATTATTTAATATCCATTGTATTTTTGTGGCAGAAAAATATGAATCAATAATTAATCCTGTATTTTCTTTTATATACTTACTCCAACCTTCTTCTTGAATCTTTTGACATAAATCTGCTGTTCGTTTGTCTTGCCAAACAATGGCATTGTATACAGGGTTCCCTGTAATTTTATCCCATATAACAATCGTTTCTCGTTGATTTGCAATACCTATCGCTCCAATTTCTGAAGGATCAATATTTAATTTTTTTATAAGATCTTTTGCAGTGGTTATTTGCGTATTCCATATTTCCAGAGGATCATGTTCAACCCAACCAGCTCTTGGATAATATTGCTTAAATTCCTTCTGTTCAGAGTCAATAATATCGCTTTCAGCGTTAAATATAAAAGTCCTAGAGCTTGATGTTCCTTGATCTAATGAAAGAATGTATTTTTTACTCATTACTAAAAAATTGAAGAACGTAAAAATACAAATTATTAATAGTGATTGTAAGAAAACACCAAAAAGTTGTGTTTTCTTACATCACATAGTAATCTCTATTAAAAATAAAAAACGGTCAAATCTATAAAGAAATGACCGCCATGTATAATAATATATTATTATACCATTGCTTCTGCTACCTCATCTGTAAGTTCCAGGCTATGATAAACATTTTGAGCATCGTCGTCATCTTCAAATGCATCAATCATTTTTAACACTTTTAAAGAAGAATCAACATCTAATGCTTTTGTATCATTTGGAATACGCTGTAATCCCGCATTTTCAATTTCAATACTCAATGAATCGATTTTTTTCTGAACACTACCAAAATCTTCCTTGGCAGTTGTAATTGTAATCATTCCTTCTTCAGCTTCAATGTCTTCAGCCCCAGCATCAATCATCTCAAGTTCAAATTCATCCATATCAAAATTTTCCGGTACAGGTAAAGTAAAAATGCCTTTTGTGTCAAAAAGGAAAGTTAACGAACCATTTTTACCAAGATTCCCACCATATTTAGTAAATATAGCTCTTACATTACTTACTGTCCTGTTTTTATTATCGGTTAAACAATCAACAAAAACAGCAATTCCGTTTGGTGCGTATCCTTCAAAAGACATTTCTTCGTAACTATCACCATCTTTATCGGCTTTATTAATAGCACGTTCTACATTATCCTTAGGCATATTTACACCTTTGGCATTATTCATTGCTAAACGTAATCGGGGATTAGCTTCCGGATCAGGGCCACTTTCTTTAACTGCAATTGCAATTTCCTTTACAATTTTGGAGAACATCTTAGATCGCTTAGCATCTGCTGCTCCTTTTTTTCTTTTAATGGTTGACCATTTACTGTGACCTGACATATAAAATACTTTATTTAGTGATAAATCATATTATTTTAGAATGCTTAAAATTACTAAAATTTAAGTATATGCCTAAATTCCCACAAGGAAAAAATAACAGACAAAGAGGTCTTTTTTTAGAAAGAATGATGATTTTATTAATTCACCTTTATATTTTTAATAAATTTGCAAAACAAGATCAAAGAATATTTTACATAAAGTATTTATAAAATGAGTGTTCCAAATTCAGAAGTATCTCAGAAATTATATATCGAAACATATGGCTGCCAAATGAATGTAGCAGACAGTGAGGTAGTTGCGTCTATATTAAAAGAAAAAGGATACGATATAACCGAAAATATAAATGAAGCTGATGTAATTTTAGTTAACACTTGTTCAATTCGCGAAAATGCGGAACAGCGTATTTGGGGAAGATTAGATGTTTTCAAGCAAATTAAAAAGAATAAACCCGAACTAACTGTTGGAGTAATAGGTTGTATGGCAGAACGCTTAAAAGAGAAACTACTCGAAGAAGAAAAAACAGTTGATATAGTTGTCGGGCCAGATGCGTATAGGGAATTACCAAGTTTATTAGAAACGGCTGAAACTGGACAAAGAGGTGTTAATGTAATACTTTCGAAAGAAGAGACTTATGCAGATATCAGTCCTATTCGTTTAGATAAAAACAGAATATCTGCTTTTGTTTCAATCATGCGTGGATGTAATAATATGTGTTCATATTGTATTGTACCTTATGTAAGAGGTGCAGAGCGTAGCCGTAACCCCGAATCAATTTTAAAAGAAATTGAAGATTTATTTAATAAAGGTTATAAAGAAGTTACTTTAATTGGCCAAAATGTTGATTCCTATAATTGGGAATCTGAAAACGAAAACCTGCCTGCCCTGTCTAGCCGGCAGGAAGGCGGCAGGCAAGGCAAATCATTAAAATTTGCTCAGTTACTTGAAAAAGCAGCAAAAATAAGTCCTAAACTTAGAATTCGTTTTTCAACATCTCATCCAAAAGATATGTCTGATGAGGTTCTGTATACAATGGCAATGTATGGTAATATATGTAACTACATTCATTTGCCAGCACAATCTGGAAGCACAAAAGTTCTTGCAGAAATGAAGCGAGGATATACCCGCGAATGGTATATGAACAGAATAATGGCAATTAGACAAATCTTGCCTGACAGTGCTATTTCGACAGATATCATGACAGGCTTCCCTGGCGAAACAGAGGAAGATCATCAAGAAACATTGAGCTTGATGGAGTTTGTAAATTATGATTTCTCTTATATGTTTAAATACTCGGAACGCCCTAAGACGTATGCTGCCAGACATTTGAAAGATGATGTATCGGAAGGCACAAAATCAAGAAGATTAACGGAAATTATTAATTTGCAGAGTCAGTTATCGGAAAGAAGTAAAAAAGCTGATTTAGGAAAAGTGTTTGAAGTTTTGGTTGAAGGAATATCAAAAAAATCGTCGGAACATTTATTTGGAAGAAATTCACAAAACAAAGTCGTGGTGTTTCCAAAAAATGATTTTGCTATTGGCGATTATGTTTTTATAGAAATTACAGAATGTACTTCTGCCACTCTAATTGGAATTCCGGTAAAATAGAATTAATAATAAAAGACTACAAAACTTGATCTACAATTTTTAATTAAGTTGAAAAACTGTATCTAATTTAACCAAATTAACTAACTCCAGTAACTCATCGGAAAGATTAATTAAATTTAAATTGGAGTTATTGATTTTAGCGACTTTATACAAACTAAGTAGAGTTTCAAATCCTGAGCTATCAATAAACCTTATACCTGAAAAATTAAGTGTCAAGGATGAGTCCGATTGACTTACCAGGGGCATTAATTGCAACTCTATATCCTTGGAATTTAATATGTTTAACTTAGATATATTATGAAACGAAGCTAAGTTGTTGTTTCCAATTTGATCAACTGTTACCATAAACTTTTTAAGTGAATTATTTATGTCGTGAAAATAGCATCATTACACAAAATAACTCATAATATATAAACCAAGTTTTTAACAATTTTAGTTAAAGTTTTCAACGTTCAAATGATATTAACATTTATCTTTATAAAGTATGTATAACTTTATGCAAAGTTTATATACAAAATTACTCATGATATTAATATCAACATAATAACGTCAGTTCGATATAAGAATACGACTAAACAGATGATATTAAGACTCTTTATTATTTTAGGCATCAAAGTATCAAGATATGAGTATCAAGATTCAAGACAAAATAATCTATTT
>JAQIBH010000045.1 GCA_027859205.1 Bacteroidales bacterium
AAATCTTTTACAAGGCTTTCTGAAATTAAACCTCCCAGGTTAACAATATCTGTACCTTGAATTGAATTTACAAGATCATGTTTTACTTTGTCATCGACTAAATAAACGCCCGATTTTACTGGTTTTATTAAACCACCTCTACTTATTACAACTCTAATTTTTCCAAAATCAATATCATTATCCGTTAATTCTTTTAATATTACATCTTTTCTATACTCCGTTTGGTCTTCAAGTTTAGAAAACTTTTTCAAATCATCTTCATTATGTTTTATCTTTTTCAAAAACACAAGATTCTTATTATTATAAACCCCGACTTTTGTAAATAGTGTTCTTGGATTAATTACTACGATTAAACTATCTGCTGAATAATCTATTTTAAGATTCATCTGTTAAAGTTTTTTTAAATTTATTACATATTTCTTCTATACTCACCACCAACTTCGTATAAAGCCTTGGTAATTTGACCAATAGAACAATATTTTGTTGCTTCCATCAAATATTCAAAAGTATTTTGATTATCGAGAACTGCTTTCTTAAGATCATTTAAAATATTTTGAGAGATATTTTCATTTACTTTATGCAAGTTTTTCAAATTTTCGATTTGATAATTTTTCTCTTCATCATTTGATCTGATTACTTCTTTTGGAACAATCGTTGGTGAACCTTTAGAAGATAAAAATGTGTTTACTCCCATAATAGGCAGTTCTCCGCTATGCTTAAGAGATTCGTAATAAAGGGATTCATCTTGAATTTTACCTCTCTGATACATAGATTCCATTGCACCTAACACTCCTCCCCGCTCTGTAAGTCGATCAAATTCAACCATAACTGCTTCTTCAACAAGCTCTGTTAATTCATCTATAATAAAAGATCCTTGTAAAGGATTCTGATTTTTTGCCAATCCAAATTCATGATTAATTATCATCTGAATAGCAATAGCGCGCCTTACAGATTCTTCCGTAGGCGTAGTTATCGCCTCATCATATGCATTTGTATGTAATGAATTACAGTTATCGTAAATTCCTGAAAGTGCTTGTAGTGTAGTTCTTATATCGTTAAATTCTATTTCCTGTGAGTGTAAAGACCTTCCGGAAGTCTGTATATGATATTTCAATTTTTGAGATAATGCGTTAGCTTTATATTTGTTTTTCATTGCTTTTGCCCAAATTATTCTAGCTACTCTTCCAATAACAGAATATTCTGGATCTAAACCATTAGAAAAGAAAAATGATAAATTTGGAGCAAAATCATCTATCTTCATACCTCTTGATAGATAATACTCGACAAAAGTGAAACCATTAGCTAATGTAAAAGCAAGCTGAGTAATAGGATTAGCCCCAGCTTCAGCAATATGATATCCTGAAATAGAAACTGAATAGAAATTCATAACCTCTTTATCAATAAAATACTTTTGAATATCTCCCATCATTTTTAAAGCAAAATCTGTTGAAAAAATACATGTATTCTGTGCCTGATCTTCTTTTAAAATATCTGCTTGTATTGTTCCTCTAACTTTGTGTAAAGTATTATCCTTTATCTTTTTATAAATATCGGCTGGTAAAACCTGATCTCCTGTTATTCCTAAAAGAAATAAACCTAATCCATTATTGGTATCTGGTAAATCACCTTGATATTTTGGAAGATTTATTCCTTTTTCTTTATATATTTTCTCAATCTGTTTTTTTACTTTTTCTTCAAGTCCGTTTTCGAATATATATTTTTCGCAAGCTTGATCGATCGCTGCATTCATAAAATAACCAACCATTAAAGGTGCGGGTCCGTTAATTGTCATGGAAACAGATGTAGAAGAATCGAGTAAATCGAAACCAGAATAAAGTTTTTTTGCATCATCAAGGCATGCAATAGAAACACCTGAATTGCCAATTTTTCCTAGAATATCAGGACGAATATCGGGATCGGCTCCATAAAGTGTAACTGAATCAAAAGCTGTTGATAAACGTTTTGCTTTTTGTCCTTTTGAAAGATAATGGAATCTTTTATTGGTTCGTTCAGGACCGCCTTCTCCGGCAAACATACGTGTTGGATCTTCCGATTCCCTCTTAAAAGGGAATACTCCTGCCGCATAAGGAAACTCACCTGGTACATTGTCTTTTAAATTCCATTTTAAAATATCGCCCCAAGATGTATAAGAAGGAAGAGCAATTTTAGCAATTTTAGAATGAGATAAAGATTTAAAATGAGTTTCCACTTTTATTGATTTTCCTCTAACTTCATATGTGTAAAACTCGTCCTTATATTTTTTCTTTTTACTTTCCCATTCTTCAATTAATCTGACATTATTTGTCCCCAGCTCATCTTTCAACGAAGTAATTTTATCTTTTATTTGTTTAGAAAATCCTTTATCATTCCCCAACTCTTTTTCTGACGTTACCAACGCCTGCCATCTATTTGCTATTTTTGCCTGACTTTCCACATATTGATTATAGTCTCGAATAGAATCGCTAATTTCTGAAAGATATCTTGTTCTGCCAGTTGGAATAACTTGTTCTTCATTATGGCTTATCCGTAAAGTTTTATTTGTTTTTGGGAAATTGAATCCTGTTTTTGTACTTATAATAATATTTAATTTATCAAATAAAATATTTACTCCTTCATTATTGTACTGAGATGCAATTGTTCCAAATACAGGCATGTCATCCACAGGAGTTTCAAATAACATATTATTCCTTTGATATTGTTTTTTCACATCACGCAAAGCATCTAAAGCTCCCTGTTTATCAAATTTATTTAAAGCAATAATATCTGCATAATCTAGCATTGCAATTTTTTCAAGTTGCGATGCAGCACCATAATCCGGAGTCATAACATAAAAATACACATCGCTCTGGTCAATAATTTCTGTGTCGGATTGTCCTATACCAGATGATTCAAGAAGAATTAAATCAAAATCAGCATATTTTAGAATATCAACAGCATCCTTAACATAAGCAGATAATGCCAAATTTTCTTGTCGGGTTGCTAGAGAACGCATATAAATATTAGTATGATTTATGGAATTCATTCGAATCCTATCGCCTAATAAAGCACCGCCACTTTTTCTTTTGGATGGATCAACTGATACTATACCAATATTAAAGTCAGGGTAAAGATCAAGAAATCGTCTTATTATTTCATCAACAATAGAAGATTTTCCAGCTCCTCCAGTTCCAGTAATACCAATTATTGGTGTTTTTGAATCAACAATATCCTTTTTAATAGTATCTAAATAATCTTTTGCCTTATCGGGATAATTTTCCGCTTTTGATATTAATGATGCAATTTCATATTGATCTTTGGCTTTCACTTTTTTAAGGTTAATATCCTTAAGTCCAAGAGAATAATCCGATTTTTGCACTAAGTCATTAATCATCCCTTGTAATCCCATTTTTCTTCCATCATCAGGAGAATATATACCAGCTATTCCATATTTTTTTAATTCCTCATTTTCATCTGGTAATATGACACCTCCACCACCACCAAATATTTTAATATGCCCACAGCCCTTTTCATGCAAAAGATCATACATATATTTATAAAATTCAAGATGGCCACCTTGATAAGATGTAATAGCAATAGCTTGCGCATCTTCTTGAATAGCACAGTTTACAATTTCTTCAACAGATTTATTATGACCGAGATGTATAACCTCACCACCAGTTGATTGAATTATTCTTCGGATAATATTAATTGTGGCATCATGTCCATCAAAAAGTGACGTTGCAGTAATTATTCTAATATTATTTGATGCTTTATATACTTCGGGTTGATTCATGAAATGTGATTTAAATATTTATTAATTGATACACCTAATCTATTAAAATATTTAAATAGAAATTATCCAGGTGCTTACCAATCATTATTAAAATTGATCAATATTGTATTCGATTTTTCTTACTTAATCACTTATAGTAACTATTTGCTAATTGCTCTGGAAATCACTATTTTCTGTATTTCTGATGTTCCTTCATAAATTTGAGTAAGCTTAGCATCACGCATTAATCGTTCAACGTGATATTCTTTTACATAGCCATACCCGCCAAAAACCTGAACTGCTTCAGTGGTAATTTTCATGGCAGTTTCTGCACAATACAATTTTGCCATAGCACTTTCAGTACCATAAGGCTTTTTATTGTCTTTAAGCCAGGCTGCTTTCAAACATAAAAACCGCATAGCTTCAATCTCGGTTGCCATGTCAGCTAATTTAAAAGCTATAGCCTGATGATGAATTATTTCTTTACCAAAAGCTTTTCTTTCCTGCGAATACTTTAGAGCTAGTTCATAAGCACCGGAGGCAAGTCCTAATGCTTGTGCAGCTATTCCTAATCTTCCACCTTCTAAGGTTTTCATTGCAAGTTTAAATCCAAAACCATCTTCACCAATACGGTTTTCTTTAGGAACCTTAACGTCAGTAAACATTACAGAGTGTGTATCTGAACTTCTCATTCCCATCTTATCCTCGTGTGGTCCAAGACTTATTCCTTCTGCATGTCGATCTACAATTAAAGCGTTTATTCCTTTATGGCCTTTTTCTACATCTGTCTGAGCAATAACAATATATGTTGAAGCAGAATTCCCATTTGTAATCCAGTTTTTAACTCCATTCACAAGATAATGATCACCCATATCAATAGCGGTGGTTCTTTGCATTGTTGCATCTGATCCAGCTTCGGGTTCAGATAAAAGAAATGCTCCAATTTTTTCTCCTTGGGCAAGGGGTTTTAAAAACTTTTCTTTTTGCTCTTCGGTTCCATATTCTTCAAGAGGCCACGATACTAAAGAATTATTTACAGACATAATAACACCTACAGAAGAATCAATTTTTGAAATTTCTTCAATTGCTAAAACGTATGAGATAGTATCCATGCCTGTTCCATCATATTTTGGATCTACAAGCATTCCAAGGAAACCTAATTCGGCTAGTTTCTTAACATGTTGAGTAGGAAATTCTGCTTTGGTATCTCTCTCAATCACGTCTAATATCAACTCTCTTTGAGCAAAATCTCGTGCTGATTGTTGAGCCATTATTTGTTCTTCTGTGTATTCAAAGTTCATTGCTTTATTTGTTTAGGGTTAGATTTATCTATTTTTGTTTTATGTTAATTAAATTTGCCTGACCTTGCTTTTATATAATTAACAAGCTTAATGCAAGCAATTTAGAAATTTCACTGTTCCTTAGTTTTGATTAATTTAAGCAAGTTATAATAATTAATTAATCAATTCGTAATATATAAAATATAAATCAAAACACAAATTATAAAAAAATCAATAATACGATTTTAAAAAAGTTATAATATCATCTTTATTTAAAAGATTTAACAAAGCAAATTTATACAATTTTATATCCTAAAATGCCATATATATATATCGGAACTTTGTAAATTTGAATAAGTTTTAGAATCCCGTTTTTTAAATATTGTTAATAAGTAGGATTCTGTGCTCTAAAATCTTTAAAAGAAACTGTGTTACATTTATTACTATCAATAATAATTATGTAATATTGCATGCAAATATTTAAATATGAATAAAGAAGCAGTAATTGTAGTAAATTCCGGTTCAACATCGACAAAGGTAGCTTTCTATAACAGACAAGGAGAGTTAGTTTCAGAATCTATTAGTCATCCGCAAAATGAATTAGTAAAATTTGAAAGAATTGCTGACCAGTTAGAATACCGATAC
>JAQIBH010000150.1 GCA_027859205.1 Bacteroidales bacterium
CCCAATCATCTTACCTAAAGATTCAATATCAAATTCATCGCCTTTTTTTCTTAACTCATCGAACATATTTAAAGCAATAACTACTTTAATATCCATGTCGATAAGTTGTGTCGTTAAATAAAGATTTCGTTCTAAATTAGAAGCGTCAATAACATTAATTACAACATCTGGTATTTCGCCAAAAATATATTTTCTAACATATAATTCTTCTGGCGAATAAGTAGAAAGTGAGTAAGTTCCTGGTAAATCAGTTATATTTAAAGTGTAATCTCGTATTTTGAATTGCGCACTTTTTGAATCGACTGTAACTCCACTGTAATTTCCAACATGTTCTTTCGAACGAGACGCAAAATTAAAAAGTGATGTTTTCCCGGAATTAGGATTACCAACAAGAGCTATATGAATTTCTTTTCCTTTTTTACTAGCTGAAGTTTTCAGGATTTCCTCAGAAATAACACCATTGTATCTGTTAATTTCAAGGCTTTTTGCTTCTTCTTTTGTAATAACTTCTATGAGCGATGCTTCACTTTTACGTAAGGAAACTTCATATCCCATTATACTATACTCAACAGGATCTTTTAATGGAGCATTTTTAATTACTGTAATTTTCTGTCCTTTCACAAAACCCATTTCAGTAATTCGCTTACGAAAAGCCCCTCGACCACGTATCTTAGTTATGTAACCTACCTCGTTATCTGTTAACTCCGATAATCTCATCTTTTGTTATTCAATCCTTCAATTTGAAAATATTGCACAAAAGTAGCGTTATTATAAACCACGATCAATACCATAATATAGGTATTTTAAATTTCAATTTTGTCTTAATTACTGGGCAAGCGATAAAGTGGATAAATCTTATAATCTTGTTTGACATTAATATTTATGGAACAAGATTGCTTATCGAATAAAAAAAAAGAAACAATGAAGATGCTCAAATAACCATCTTGAAAAAATAGTAATTTAAATGAAACTAAAAAGCTACCCTTTTGAGGCAGCTTCCTTATTATTATTCTTTGTTATTACCTAAGTCGTCAAATTCTACATCAGAAGAATATCCGTTTTCCTTTACATCTTCTGCTTCAACAGGAACATCAATTGTTACTTCAGCTTCAACAGGTGCATCAGTCGTTACTACAGATTCAGCCTCACTTTCTAGCTTCACATAAGGTTCCTGTTCAGGGAGATTATTTTTAATATACTCAATTACTTCCTGTAAGTTATCGGTAAACTTATCGAAATCTTCCTTATACAAAAAGATTTTATGTTTCTCAAAATAATGTTTTCCATCACGATTAAACCTTTTTTTACTTTCAGTGATTGTTAAATAATAATCATTTCTTCTTGTAGCTTTAACATCAAGAAAGTAAGTCCTTTTTCCTGCTCTTACAACTTTAGAGAATATTTCTTCACGTACATTTTCGCTTTTATTCTCTACTCCTTCATTCTTGTCATATCCGTCCATTATAAAAAATTTAGTTGTTTTAAGATTATCAACACTCAAAAGTAAAAAAATATTTAATATATCATTAAAAAATTGTTTTTTTTTAAGCTCTGAAATTAAAAAAGATTTGAACAAAAAAATTGTTAATAACTTAAAAATGAAGGATTACAGCTATAATTCCAATTATAAACCAAATATTTGACTAAATTCTGTTATGGATTGTAAAAAATCCTTTACTTTGCAGCTTTTAAGAGTAAATTATAAATATATTATGGAGTTCTTATAACATGGTAAGCAGGAGATTATTACGCATCAAAACTCTTCAAATTTGTTATGCTTATTTAAAATCAAGCGAGCAAACAATTAAGCAGGCTGAAAAAGAACTGTTTTTTAGTATTCAAAAATTCTACGATTTATACCATTATCTAATACTTTTAGTTTTAGACATACATGATTTGGCAGAAAAGAGAATTGAATTATCAAAACAAAAACAGATACCTACTAAGGAAGATTTAAATCCAAATACAAAGTTTATTGATAATAGTTTAATAAAACTTCTTAAAAAAAATGAGGATCTCAAAAAATATTTAAACGATCAAAAATTAAGTTGGGTTAACTACCCAGAGTTAATTAAAAATCTTTATTTAATTGTCCGCGAATCTGATTTATATTTAAAATATATGTCGTCTGACACTCATAGCTTTAATGAGGATAAAAAATTCATTTCCGATATTTTTTCAAAAATTATTATTAACCATGAGCCTTTATACCAAAATTTGGAAGAACAAAGTATTTTCTGGAATGATGATATAGAGTACGTTATTGGGATGATAATGAAATCTATTAAACCGTTTAAAGCATCTAGCGACGAGACGGAAAAGTTAATGACACTCTTCAAAAATGAAGAAGATAAAGATTTTGTAAAAAGATTATTCAGAAAAGCGATTATTAATCATAAAGAATACCAAGAGCTTGTCTCAAAATTTATTAAAAATTGGGATATTGAACGTGTTGCTTTTATGGATATAGTGGTTATGAGTCTTGCTATAGCTGAAATAGTTGAATTTTCAGAGATTCCGACCAAAGTCAGTTTAGACGAATATATTGAAATAGCAAAGTTTTATAGTACAGAAAAAAGTAATGTATTCATAAACGGGATTCTCGATAAAATTGTTAATCATCTTAAAAAAGAAGGAGAAATTAAAAAACTTGGTCGTGGATTAATAGGTGAAACCAATTAGCTTTTTGATAAATAAATAAATATTTATTACTTTGTAAGATTAAGCAGTTTTAAGAAATGAAATTAAAAAGAGTCCTGTTGTTTACTGTTTTATTTTGTGCTTTAATGATGGGTATTTCGTGTAATAATAAACATAACGAAATTACTAACACAGGGAATATTGAAACCGGAAGTTATCCGATAATTAAATTTGACACCTTATTTCATAATTTTGGTACATTAATTCAAGGAGAACAGGTTGCATTTACATTTAATTTTAAAAATACAGGCAAATCAAACTTAATTATTAAAGATGCTTATTCAACCTGTGGATGTACAGTACCGGATTACAGCACAAAACCTATTTTACCTGGTGAGGAAGGAAAAATAGAAGTGGTTTTCAATAGTGAAGGAAAACGTGGTTTACAATATAAAACTGTAACACTTAAACTAAATACTATAAAAAAAGAGAAGACTTTAACAATTAAAGCAAATGTTTTAGAAAATAATTATAAATCTTAATAACAAAAAACGATGAACAATTTAATGTATGTATTACTAATGGGTCAAGCAACAGAAGGACAAAATCCTTTAACATCATTTTTACCTTTATTATTAATTATTGTAGTTTTTTATTTCTTTATGATTCGACCACAAATGAAGCGTCAGAAAGACTTAAGGAAATACAGAGAAGCACTTCAAAAAGGTGACAAGGTTGTTACAACTGGTGGTATTTATGGAAAGATAAATGCAATTAAGGATAATCACATTATAGTTGAAATTGACGAAAATGTGAAAATAAAAATAGATAAAAGTGCTATTTTAAAGGATTCTTCCGATATTGGTACTGCAAAATAATATGATCTTAAAGCGTTTAATACATATTTTGTATTAAACGCTTTTTAAAACATTGAAAGTGTCAGCAAAAAACATTGAAGATAACATTAGAAAGTTCCTTAATAAAAAGAATTTAAAGGCAGACAAAAGGCTTATAATTTTTTTATTTTTTGTTGTACTGTCTACTATATTCTGGTTTTTAAATCAATTAGAAGAAGAATATTTAACTGAAATTTCACTTCCGGTTCGTTATACAAACTTTCCAAAAGATAAAATTTTGGTGAATGATTTGCCAAATCATTTTGACCTTCGTATTCGTGCTCACGGATATAAACTTTTAGAATATAAAATAAGTAATAAATTTTTACCGTATTCAATAAATGTAAATTCACTTACATTACGTATGCATAGTAAATCTGAGGTCACAAGTTTTTTTGCATTAACACGTTTATTAACTAAAGATATTGAAAACCAGATTAGTTCAGATCTTGAGATTGTTTCAATTTTACCTGACTCATTACATTTTGAATTTGCCGACAAAGTATTTAAAAAAGTTCCGGTAGTTTCATTATTGAATCTTGTACCGGCAACTCAATATATGATTAGAGGTGATATTGAATTTTCCCCGGACAGTATCACAATATCTGGTGCTCGTCCAATTATTGATACAATAAATTTTGTTAACACTAAACAAGTTGATTTTACAGAATTAAATGCAAATTTAAATGATGAAATTGATTTAAAAGCGATAAACAATGTTGAGTTTTCTGAAGACGAAGTTGAAGTGAGCATTAATATTGAAAAATTTACTGAAGGATCTCAAAAAATTAAATTAAATGTTATTAATGTACCTGACTCATTAATAATAAAAACTTTCCCAAAAGAAATTACAGTAGCGTATTTTGTTACTTTAAGTGATTACGAAAAGGTTTTACCTCAATTATTCGAAGCAGTTGTTGACTACAATGAAATATCAAATAATGAAACCAAATTGAATATCCTAATTAAAAATTCTCCTGAGTATATAAAGACGTTGCGGTTTAATCCCAAATCGGTTGAATATATTATTGAAAAAAAGTAATGATAAAAGTTGGTTTGACAGGAGGTATTGGAAGTGGTAAAACATTGGTAAGTGAGATTTTTTCACAACTGGGAATACCCATATTTTATGCTGATAAAGAAGCTAAAAATATTTTAAATCATGATTCGGATGTTATTAATCTAATAAAAAGCACATTCCCTGATGTTTATATCGGAAATGAAATCAATAAAGAAAAATTAGCTTCAATAATATTTACCGATCAAGATGCTTTAAAAAAAATAAATTCTATTATTCATCCAAAAGTGCATGAATATTTTCATACTTGGCTTGCAAAACAATATGGTGTAAAATATATTATAAAAGAAGCAGCAATATTGTTTGAAAGCAATGCGTATAAAGACCTAGACACAACAATAAATGTACATGCAGATGAGTTAATTAGAATTAATCGAGTTGTAAAAAGAGATAAAACAACAATTGAAGCAGTTAAAAGCAGAATGAAAAATCAATTAGATGATGAAGGTAGGATTAAACTTGCCGACTATACTATATATAATAACGGTGATAAAATGTTGTTACCACAGGTTTTAGAAATACATAATACTATTTTAAATAAATTGAATTAGATGGCGAAATTTGGTAAATGGATTGGTGGTGGATTAGGATGGGTTGTAGGAGGACCTATTGGTGCAATAATTGGGTTTACAATTGGCTCACTTATTGAAACTTCGGATTTAAATAAAACCACAGAACGAACAACAACCACACCTGGTGGTTTTGCGATGACGATGCTTGTGCTTGTAGCAGCTGTAATGAAAGCTGACGGGAAAGTTTTAAAATCAGAATTAAATTATGTAAAGAAATATTTTGTTCAATCATTTGGAGAAGAATCAGCCGTAGAAGCAATAAAAATGCTTCGTGATATTTTAACTCAAAACATACCGATTCAATCAGTTGGTATTCAAATAAAGCAAAATTTAGATTACGCTTCTCGTCTACAACTATTACATTTATTATTTGGGGTTTCTCAATCCGATGGTCAAGTTGAATTATCAGAACTAAATACCATAAGCCAGATTGCAGGATATATGAATGTAAGCTCAAAAGATTTTGAATCGATAAAATCAATGTTTGTTGCAAATGTTGATTCGGCTTACAAAATATTGGAAATAGATAGAAATGCTAATGAGGATGAAATAAAAAAGGCATATCGTAAAATGGCTGTTAAATTTCATCCTGATAAGGTAAGCCACTTAGGTGAAGACTTTCAGAAACAAGCAAAAGAAAAATTCCAGAAAGTAAACGATGCTTACGAGAAAATAAAAAAAGAAAAAAATATAAATTAATTATTATTTTTGTAAAACTATTTTCGAATTTCGATTTGAATTGTATTTTTACAAATAATTAAAAATCAAAAATCAGAGTCTATGTTAAAGGATATTTTATCAATTTCAGGGTTTGGCGGATTATATAAATTTATTTCACAAGGAAGAATAGGTATTATTGTTGAATCCCTTGAAGATAAAAAGCGAATGAATGCGAGTGCTACAGCTAAAATTAGTGCTTTAGAAGATATTGCTATTTTCACTGAAACAGAAGATATACCTTTAAAAGATGTTTTTAAGGCTATTTTCGAAAAAGAAAACGTAGGTGAATCAATTAGTCATAAATCCTCTGCAAATGAACTTAAAAGCTATTTTATTGAAATTTTGCCGGATTATGACAGAGAAAGAGTATATGTGTCAGATATTAAAAAAGTAATTAACTGGTATAATATCCTTCATAAATTAGAATTATTAAATTTTGAAGAGGCCGAAGCTACTGATGATACTGAAGAAGTAAAAGAAGTAAAAGAAGTGAAAACTAAAAAGAAAGCTGCTCCTACTAAAGGAGAGAAAGATAAATCAAAAGAATAAATAAATAACTTATATATAAAAGAGGGTGTCCAAAAAGTCAAAAAATTGTCTATACTTCGACAAGCTCAGTATGACAACTTTCTGTTAGTCAGCTTGTCACACTGAGCCTGTCGAAGTGTTTTTGCTTTAAGACTAGCT